>JBJTLW010000156.1:0-76479 GCA_046063225.1 Novosphingobium sp.
GACTTGATCCGGGGTCAGGCTGCCTTCGGAGCAACAGAAAAGCCTAGCCCCGTGTCAAGCACGGGGTGACGGAGATAAGAAATGACCGACCAGACCAATGAACCCGTCTACGTCACCGAGGCCCTGATTGCCGAGGATATCGACGCCTATCTCGACCAGCACCAGCACAAGACCATGCTGCGCTTCATCACCTGCGGGTCGGTGGACGATGGCAAGTCGACGCTGATCGGCCGCCTGCTCTACGATTCGAAGATGATCTTCGAAGACCAGCTCGATGCGTTGCAGGCGGATAGCAAGAAGGTCGGCACGCAGGGTCAGGAAATCGATTTTGCGCTGCTGGTCGACGGTCTCGCCGCCGAGCGCGAGCAGGGCATCACGATCGACGTGGCCTACCGCTTCTTCAACACCGAAAAGCGCAAGTTCATCGTTGCCGACTGCCCGGGGCACGAACAGTACACGCGAAACATGATCACGGGTGCGTCCACCGCCGACCTTGCCGTGATCCTGATCGATGCGCGCAAAGGCGTGCTCGTCCAGACGCGCCGGCATTCCTATCTGTGCCATCTGATCGGCATCAAGAACCTGGTGCTGGCGGTGAACAAGATGGACCTGGTCGATTACGATCCGGCAATCTTTGACGCCATCGTCAAGGACTATACCGAGTTCGCCAAGTCGATCGGTATCGAAAGCTTCACCGCCATGCCGATTTCCGGCTTCAAGGGCGACAACATCACCACCCGGTCGGAAAACACGCCGTGGTACAAGGGGCCGACGCTGGTCGACCATCTGGAAACGGTGGAAGTCATCACCTCGCAGGATCTGGATAAGCCGTTCCGCATGCCTGTGCAGTGGGTCAACCGTCCGAACCTCGACTTCCGTGGTTTTTCGGGCCTGATCTCGACCGGTTCGGTCAAGCCGGGTGACGCCATTCGCGTCCTGCCTTCGGGCAAGACGAGCACCGTCACGCGCGTCGTCACACTGGATGGCGATCTTGACGAAGCCGTGGCCGGCCAGTCCGTCACCGTCTGTTTCGCGGACGAGATCGACTGTTCGCGCGGGGACGTGATCTCCGTTGCGGATACGCCGCCGCAGGCCGCCGACCAGTTCGAGGCAACCATCGTCTGGCTGAACGACGAGCCGCTGCATGTGGGCCGCGCCTATTGGCTGAAGCTGGGCACGCAGATGGTTTCCGTCACGGTGCAGCAGCCGAAGTACGCGGTGAACGTCAACACGATGGAACACGTCGCGGTCAAGACGCTGGAACTGAACGCCATCGGCGTTGCCCAGATTGCGACCGACAAGCAGATCGTATTCGAATCGTACGCCGATAACCGGGCGCTTGGCGGCTTCATCCTGATCGACAAGATCACCAACGCCACTGTCGCGGCGGGCATGATCCAGTTCAGCCTCCGCCGTGCGCAGAACGTGCATTGGCAGGCGACCGACATCGATCGCAACGAACACGCTCGCCTGAAAAACCAGACGCCGAAGGTGCTGTGGTTCACGGGGCTTTCGGGTTCGGGCAAGTCGACCATCGCCAACGAGGTTGAGAAGAGCCTCAACCTGATGAACCGTCACACCTTCCTGCTGGACGGGGACAATGTCCGCCACGGTCTCAACAAGGACCTGGGCTTCACCGAAGCGGACCGGATCGAAAACATCCGCCGCGTTGGCGAAGTGGCGAAGCTGATGGTGGACGCTGGCCTGATCGTGCTCACCGCCTTCATCAGCCCGTTCCGGGCCGAACGCGACATGGTGCGCAGCATGATCCCCGATGGCGAGTTCATCGAGATCTTCGTTGATACGCCGCTTGAAGTGGCCGAAGCGCGCGACGTGAAGGGACTATACAAGAAGGCGCGATCGGGTGAGCTCAAGAACTTCACGGGCATCGACAGCCCCTATGAACCGCCGGTCAACCCGGAAATCCGCGTGAACACGGTGGAAATGACCCCGCAGGAAGCTGCCGGGCACATCATCCGCCAGCTCATGCCGCTGAAGTGACCGATTGAGGGGAGGGGCGACGATGTTTTTGTTCAAGGGACACGAACAGCATAGTCGCTCCTTCGCCAAGGCGGTCAGCTGGCGCGTTCTGGGATCGATCGACACGTTCCTGCTGAGCTGGTTTTTCACCGGCAGTCCGAAGGCGGCAGGGGCGATCGCGTCGACCGAGGTGATCACGAAAATCCTGCTGTATTATTTTCACGAACGGGTCTGGAGCTCGATCAAGTGGGGCGCGCGACGATCCCCTGACGACCCGGCCATCTCCATCTGAGAGGAATGCCATGACTGACGCCGAACTTGCGGTTCACCTTGCCGAGGTGGCCGGCCGCCTGCTTATCGAAGTGCGTGCCAGCGGGATGCTCAGCCTGAAGGCGCTTGGCAAGGCAGGCGACGCCACGGCAAACCAGTTTCTGTGCCACGCCCTGCGCGAACAGCGGCCGGACGACGGCCTGCTCTCCGAAGAGGAAAAGGACAGCCCCGAACGCCTTGAAAAGAGCCGCGTCTGGATCATCGACCCGGTCGATGGCACGCGCGAATATGGTGAGGAACGCACAGACTGGGCCGTGCATGTCGGCCTGGCGATCGATGGCGTGCCGAGCATCGGCGCGGTTGGACTGCCGGGGCTTGGTGTCGTCCTGCGCACCGACAAGCCGGTTGCCGTACCGCCGGCGCCGGAAAAGCTGCGCATGGTTGTCAGCCGCACGCGCCCGGCCAAGGAAGCGACCGAAGTTGCCGAGCGGCTTGGCGCGGAGCTGGTTCCGATGGGGTCGGCCGGGGCCAAGGCCATGTCGATCGTGCTGGGTCAGGCGGACATCTATCTGCATTCCGGCGGGCAGTACGAATGGGATTCCTGTGCGCCTGCCGCTGTCGCGATAGCGCACGGTCTGCACGTGTCGCGCATTGACGGAAGCCCGCTCGTCTATAATCAGGCGGACGTCTACATGCCCGACCTGCTGATCTGCCGGAAGGAGCATGCCGAGCGCGTCCTGGCGGAAGTGGCCGCGCTCGCCTGATCTGGAGAGCTTGATATGGCGCGTTCGGTTGTTGTCACGGGTGGGTTTGGTGTTCTGGGCCAGGCGGTGAGCGAGGCCTTTGCTGCCGCTGGCGACAAGGTCGCTCGCATCGACTTTGCGCCCGCACCGCATGCCGTTGTCGCTGGCGCGCTGGATATCGGGGGCGTCGACCTTACCGATGTCGCCGCAACCGAAGGCGCACTCGCAAAGGTTGTTGCCGCGCACAGCGGGATTGACGTGCTGGTCAATGTGGCTGGCGGCTTCACCTGGGAAACGCTGGAAGGCGGTTCAATCGATGCCTGGGCGCGGATGCAGTCGATGAACCTCATCAGCAATGCGACGATCACCAAACTGGCACTTGCCGAGCTCGCGAAGTCCGGTTCCGGACGGATCGTCAACATCGGTGCCGGGGCTGCGGTCAAGGCGGGCATGGGCATGGGCGCCTATGCGGCATCGAAATCGGGTGTTCACCGCCTGACGGAAGCTCTTTCTGAAGAGCTGGCCGGACAGGGCGTGACCGTCAATGCCATCCTTCCCAGCATCATCGACACGCCTACCAATCGCGCCGACATGCCCGATGCCGATTTCTCGCAATGGGTGCAGCCGGCAGCGATCGCGGATGCCATCCTGTTCCTCGCATCGGACAAGGCGCGGGCGATTACCGGTGCGCTGATTCCGGTGACTCGCGGCGGCTGACAGAAAATCGACGCCTGCGTCCGGCATCGGATCAGGCAATTTTGCTGCGTGCAAAAGCGTGACCATGTCATTTTTTTGCAACACCACGTGGAAATTCCACGAAATAGTGCTTAGCAGGGTTAGCATTTCTGGGTGCTAAACACCTGTTAAACAAAGTAATTGTCTGAAGCGACGTGATAAAATCAGAACCGCAATCGCTTGAGCGATGCTCTGCCCGTTGTCAGCGTGACGAAACTGGTTATGCCAGTTGACTGTAAAGCTTTGGGAGGAGCGATCCATGAGGGTTTCGGCACGAGCTGCTGCTGCGCGCTGCTAAGCGCCGGGCCGAGCACTGATCAATATTTCCACTGCATTTTACATGGCGTGCGCGCGGCGTTCGTCGCTTGAGTTTTACCCATTGGGAGGGAGATACCTATGAATATCCGCAAGCTAGCTCTGGCGAGCGTAAGCCTGCTGTCGATTTCGGCACCGGCCTTCGCGCAGGATGCTGAAGACGAAAACACTGGCGATGAACCCATTGTTGTTACCGGCACCCTGATCCGCGGCACCGAAGCAACCGGTTCGCAGACGCTTTCTGTTGATCCTACCGCGATCAAGGAAATCGCTGCGACCTCGACCAACGAACTCCTCTCCTCGATCCCGCAGCTTGGAAACTTCAACACGCGTCCGGAAGGCGATCCGCGCGGCTTGACCGCCGTTTCGACGATCGTTCGCCCGAACCTGCGCGATTTCCCCTCGACCAACGCAACCTCTGGCGCTCTCACGCTGCTGCTGGTTGATGGCCTGCGCATCACGCCGGTCGGCTCGAACTCGTCGTCGCCCGATCCGGACATCGTTCCCGCCAACATCCTGGCCGGTCTCGACATCGTGACGGACGGCGGCTCCTCGCTTTACGGCGCAGACGCTGTCTCGGGCGTCATGAACTTCCGCACCCTGCGCAAGTTCGATGGCATCAAGGTCGATGGTAACTACGGCTTTGGCGACACGATCAAGGGTTACCACACCTGGGACGCTTCGCTGATGGTTGGCCACAGCTGGTCGACGGGTAACGCCTATGTGTCGGTCAGCCGCGCCGAGCGCGACGCCGTTATCGGTTCGCAGGTTCCCTGGTGGAACGGCGTTCAGTACACGGCGCTGGGCGTTCCCAAGACGGTCAGCACGCAGTGCAACGCCCCGCAGGCTACTGTCACCAACTGGTTCCGCTTCGGCACCGGCGCCACTGCGTTCACCAACAACCCGGCCGCTCCGGGCGCCGGCCCGGCTGCGCTTGGCACGGGTTGCGATGTGACCGTCAGCCAGACCTATCTGCCCGGCCTGAAGCGCACCAACGTTTATGCCGCGATCACCAACGAGTTCTCGGACGCGGTTGATCTGCGCATCACCGGTTACTGGATGAAGCGCGACATTAGCCTGCCGCAGTACCCGCTGGGCTTCACCTCGGCTGGTAGCGGCATCACCTCGGCCGCTGCGCTGACCGCCGCCTATCCGGCTGCCCTCGCGATTTCGCCGGGCCAGCTGTTCTCGGTTCCCGAAGGTGTCGGTTTCACGGTCGGCCCGAACGCCAACTATGTGAACCAGCCGCAGGTTGTGGGCATCGAAACCTGGGGTGTGACCCCGGAACTGACCTACAAGCTGAGCGGCGACTGGGCCGTTCGTCTCAGCGCGCACTACGGTCGTTCGAATAACTTCATGAATATCCCGCAGCTGAACAGCACGCAGATGAACGCGTACATCAGCGGCGGCCAGATTATCCCGACCAACATTGCCGCGGCCAGCGCCACGGTGATCGCTGACGTCACGAACTTTGCGAACCGTCAGGAAACCAACCATGAAATGCTGATGGTTCGCGCAGTGGCTGACGGTCCGCTGTTCGAACTGCCGGGTGGTCAGGCCAAGATCGCTATCGGTACCGAATACGATCGCAACACCGACGGCACCCGCATCTCGCAGGGCAAGGTCGGCTCGATCAATTCGCTTCCGTACAACGAAGCCACCAGCAACGTGTATTCGGTGTTCGGCGAACTGCACCTGCCGATCACGGAATTCGCGGACGTTTCGGGCTCGGTTCGTTACGACCACTACAACACCTTCGGCAGCACGACGAACCCGAACATCGGTGCGACCATCAAGCCGACTTCGTGGCTGAAGATCTACGGCCACTGGGGCACGTCATACAACGCGCCGACCGCCTTCGATAAGCTGGGCATCGGTCAGGGCCGTGCGGGCGTGAACTACAGCACCACCGTTCGTCCGACTGTTGCAACCGGCAAGTCGGATAATGGCCAGGGAACGTACTTCATCGTTCTGACCGGCGCTTCGCCGGCAGGCCTGAAGCCGCAGACCTCCGAAGCTTGGTCGGTCGGCTTTGATGCCACGCCGTTTGAAGGGTTCAACTTTGGTGCGCAGTTCTATTCGATCCACCTCAAGAACGCGCTCGGCAGCGTTAACCCCGCCAACAGCGCGACCTACATCACCAATCCGTCGGCTTACATCTACAACAACGAGCTGACGGCAAACGGCAACGCCCTGTTCAACTCAATCATGGCGCAGCTGGCCAACGGTTCGGCGATCCAGACCCAGGTTGGCAGCGCCGCCAACGTCGCCATCGTGGTCGACACGCGCATTTCGAACATCAACGAAGCGCGCGTGCAGGGCGTCGATATGCACCTGAACTATCAGACGGACGTGTCCTTCGGGCAGCTCTCGTTCACCAACTCGGCTATTCTGCGCACCCGCGCAATCCAGACGAACAGCGGTGCGACGACGAACGAGCTCGGCCATGCCCAGCCGCGCTTCACCTGGTCTTCGGCCTTCGGTGTTCGTTCGGGTGGCTTCTCGTCGAAGATCACGGTGAACTACTCGGGCGTCTATCGTGACAACAACACCAGCGTTGGCGGCGTGGAACAGACGATCAATCCGTTTGTCGTTACCAACCTTGCGCTGGGTTACGACTTTGCCAAGGCAGGCGGTGTTCTTCAGGGCCTGTCGATCCGTGCGAACGTCGACAACCTGTTCGACACGAAGCCGCAACGCGTCCTGCGCGGCATCGGCAGCAATGGTCTGTCCTATGCAAACTGGACGATGGGCCGCGTGTTCAAGCTTGGCGCCTCGTTCAAGTACTGACGCCATCAAAGGTTCTGGCGTTCGCGCCAGCATCTCAAGCAGCGGGCCGGCGATTGTATCGCCGGCCCGTTTGTTTTTGGTCCGGCGTTGCGATGGCCACACACATCTTCGGATCAGGCAGCCTCGCAGGTCTCCGGCACTTCCGGGCTAGCAATACCGATGCGCCGACGGACAGGCAGCATGGCCGTATCCCGGGAATCCCGATGTGCTGCGCAAGCAGCTCGGCGGGTGAGCTTGGCCGGGTGACCACAATTTCGGCGAAGCCTTGCAAGCCGTCTGGCTATCGCTCAGACGATGGCATGATGGCGCCCATTGCCTTGCACAGCGCAAAGTCGTTTTGAGGGAGGGCACTCTTTCACCTGACAAGGATCGCTGCAGGCGATCGCGAGGACCGACACCATGTTTAACGCTATTCTGATCGAGAAAACGGAAACCGGGCAGAGCGTTGCGCTCAAGCAGATCGATGAGAGCGAACTGCCTGAAGGCGATGTCACCATCGACGTCCAGTATTCGACGCTGAACTACAAGGATGGCCTTGCGATCACCGGCAAGGGCCCGGTGGTGCGCAAGTGGCCGATGGTTCCGGGCATCGATCTGGTCGGCACGGTCAGCGAAAGCAGCAATCCGGGTTTTGCTGCTGGCGACACGGTCGTGCTCAACGGCTGGGGCGTTGGCGAAGGGCACTGGGGCGGTCTTGCCCAGAAGGCGCGCCTCAAGGGGGATTGGCTGATCAAGCTGCCGGCCGGTTTCAGTGGCGAACAGGCCATGGCCATCGGTACGGCTGGCTACACCGCCGCCCTGTGCGTCGATGCCCTGGTCAAGCATGGCGTTACCCCGGATCAGGGTGAAGTCCTTGTCACTGGCGCCACTGGCGGCGTCGGCTCGGTGGCCGTGGCGCTTCTCGCCAAGGCGGGCTTCACCGTCGCTGCCTCGTCGGGCAAGGCATCGGAAGCGGAATACCTGACCAAGCTCGGGGCGACGACGATCATCGATCGCGCCGAACTTTCGGCTCCCGGCAAGCCTTTCCAGCGCGAACGCTGGGCAGGCGTGGTCGATTCCGTCGGCAGTCACACACTGGCCAATGCCATCGCCGCAACCAAGTATTGCGGTGCCGTTGCCGCGTGCGGCCTGGCGCAGGGATCGGACCTGCAGACCACCGTCATGCCTTTCATCCTGCGCGGTGTGGTATTGCTTGGCGTTGACAGCGTGATGTGCCCGGCCGGCCGCCGCATGGCCGCGTGGGAACGTCTCGCCCGCGATCTCGACAAGGATCTGCTCGCCCTGATCGGCAGCCAGACGATCGGCCTTAACGATGCAATTCAGGCGGCTGCCGATCTGATCGACGGCAAGGTCCGCGGCCGCGTCGTCGTAGACGTCAATCGCTGAGCGGAAGGGCGCAAGCAGTGGCCACACCCCGGGCAATTATTGATCTCGACGCGGGACTTTCGATATCGCACGGCATTGCGCTGACGGACGAGGACGGCATCGGCCCCCTCACGCTTGGTGGCTATGTCCGGGAGATTGCCCGGAGGTATGGCCCCAGCGAGGCCGCCGTCATCCATCTCAATGGTGAAGCGCAGCGCTGGACCTATGACGAGCTGCTCGCGCGTTCGATGGACGTTGCCCGTTCGCTCGTCGCCTGCGGGGTGGGGCGGGGAACCCGGGTCGGGGTGCTGGTAACGAACCGGCTGGAATTCCTTTCCTGCGTGTTCGGTACGGCATTGGCTGGCGGTATTGCCACCACCATATCGACCTTCTTCACGGCTGCCGAAATCGAGGTGGTGCTTAAGGAAAGCGGCTGCTCGGTTCTGCTGCTTGAGCGCAAAGTGCTGAAGAAGGACTTTGCGCAGATGCTGATCGAGATCGAACCGTCAATCGGCACGGCAACGCCGGGTGACCTCGCCTCGGAAAAACTGCCCTTCCTGACGCACGCCGCAATGGTCGACAGCGACGAAGGAATGGGGGGCATCGAAGGGTGGTCCACGTTCCTGCGCACCGGGCAGGCGGTCGCACCCGCCATCGTCGAAGCCCGCGCTGATGCGGTGGTTGCGAGCGACCCGGGCGTACTGTTCTTCTCCTCGGGCTCCACCGGCAAGGTGAAGGGCATTCTTTCGGCCCATCGCGGCGTCTGCCTGCAGCTGTGGCGTTGGGCACAATGGTACGATCTTAAGGTTCCGCCGCGGACCTGGTCGGCAAACGGCTTTTTCTGGTCTGGCAATTTCGCCATGGCGCTGGGCGGAACGCTCTCGGCTGGCGGTTCGTTGATCCTGCAGCGCTGGTTTGACGCCGCGGAGGCACTAGACCTGATGCAGGCGGAAAAATGCTCGATGCTGCATGCTTGGCCACACCAGTGGCAACAGATCATCGAAGCGCCCAACTATGCCAGTGTCGACCTGTCGAGCATGGTCTATCTCGACAAGGATACGCCGATTGCCCAGCATCCGACCATCCGGTCGCAGTGGAAGGAGCCCTTCCACGCTTACGGTAATACCGAGACCTTCACGCTGATTTCGCTGTTTCCTGCCAATACGCCTGAAGAGGTGACTCTGGGCAGCCACGGCGTGCCGACGGCGGGATCGACTATCAAGATCGTCGATCCGATGACCGGCGCGGTCATGCCCATTGGCGAACGCGGAGAAATCGCGGTCAAGGGGCCGACGCTCATGCTCGGCTACATCGGCGTTCCGCTTGCGGATTCGCTCGATGGCGAAGGCTTCCTGCGCTGCGGTGACGGTGGCTACATCGATCGTGAAGGACGGCTGTGGTGGGAAGGTCGCCTCAACGACATCATCAAGACCGGCGGGGCCAATGTCTCGCCGATCGAAATCGACGATCACCTGCGCGACTGCCCGGGGGTAAAGGTAGCCAAGACGGTTGGCGTCCCCGATGCATTGCTGGGCGAAGTCGTCGTCACCTGCGTGGTGGCGCACGATGGCGCGTCGGTGACAGAGGCCGATATCAAGGCCTATGCCAAGACAAGGCTCGCCAGTTTCAAGGTGCCACGCAAGGTCCTGTTCTTTGCCGAAGACGAACTGGAAACGACGGGCAGCGCGAAGATCAAGACCGCCGAATTGCGCAAGCTTGCGACCGAACGGCTGGCCAACGCCGGCTGATCGTCAGCCTACCAGTCGGCCTGAAGGCGGGCCTTCATCGGGCCAGCGCTGCCGGGAAAGGCGCAGCTTTTCGAGCGCCTTGTGCCACCATTTCACGTTACGGCTGCGTATCTTGATGTCGAAGTGGTCGCTGTCGCGGAATTCGAGAACTTCCACACCTTGCGGCCCCGGTGTGTAGATGTACGGCATATTGGCGTCGAGATAGAAGCCATCGCCGGGCCCGAGTTCCTGCGTGCCGATGCGCAGCGTTCCTGCGACAATGTAATAGAGACAAGGTGTCGAATGGCTGTGCAGGGGCAGGGGAAATCCGCTCTTGAACCAGGCGTGTGACAGGCTGAATCCACCCTTGCGCCGAAATAGGACGCGCAACCGGCTGCCATCGAGCATGCCCTCGTCGACCAAGGCCTGACTGGCTTCGCCAACCGCCTGTGAGATCGAACCGTCGGCGTGCATCATTCCGGATGTTTCGAAGTCACTCGCTTCGCAGGCCCGAAAGACTTGAAAGGGCTGGGCAGGGGAAGTGTCCGTTTCACTCATCTCGGTGCCTTGTAATCATCAGCCTGTAGGAATTGTGCTGGAATATAGTGAGCATTGCTATTATTGTCGCTCGATGAACGAAAACCCGGCAATGTTGATGGCTCAGGTTTCGCGCCTCATGCGGCGCGCCTTTGATGAGCGCGCACGACAGATTGGCGTGACACGTCCGCAGTGGCAAGTCATCTCGATCCTGTCTGTTAACGAGGGCGTCAACCAGGGCGGACTGGCCGAGATGCTGGAAGTTGAACCGATTACCCTGGGCCGGATGGTCGATCGTTTGCAGGACGCCGAACTCGTCGAACGCCGTCCCGACCCGTCGGATCGGCGCGCCTGGCGGCTTTATCTGACGTCCAAGGCCTTGGGCATTCTCGAGCAGCTTCGACCCATGGCGGATGAAACCATGGCCATGGCGCAAGAAGGCATGACCATGCCGGAAAAGGACGCCCTGATGGTTGCGTTGAAGACCATGCGGACAAACTTGTCCCGCAGGGGATAGCTGGCCAAAAAATATATATCTATCAATTGATTAGAGCCGCATTGTCGCAACAATCGCTTGCGCGATACGGTTCGTGCTTGTGCGTCGCGACCCTTATTGCGAAGCCTTGCGCCAGACAGTGAGAGGACGGCAATTCGTGGGCAAGATTATCGCCATAACCGGAGCGGGAGACGGCTTGGGTCGCGCCCTTGCAAGGCGTTTCGCCAAGGATGGTGACACGTGCATCCTGCTCGGCCGGACCAAGTCCAAGGTTGATGCCGTTGCGGCTGAAATCGGCGATGCTCACATGGCCGTGGAATGCAACGTGCGCGATCCCCAGTCGGTGGAAGCGGCGTTCCGTCAGATCGCCGAGCGCTTTCCGAAGATTGACGTGCTCATCAACAACGCAGCCGTTTTTGAACCTTTCACACTGGCCGAAGTCCGCCCGGATCAGATCCAGATGCAGATCGAAACGAACCTGTCGGGGCCGATCTATTGCAGCAACGCGGCTTTGCCCCTGTTGCGCGGTGGTGGTCAGATCATCAACGTTACCAGTGAATCGACGCCGCTGAAGATGCCGATGCTGTGGCTTTACGCTGGCACCAAGAGCGCGCTCGAGTTCATTTCCGAGATGTGGATGCGCGAACTGGAAGCCGAAGGCGTGCGCGTCACGATCGTTCGCTGCGGCCAGATGATGGATGAAACCAAGACCGGCTCAAGCTGGGATCCGGACGTTTCCATGCGCTTCGGCATGGCCAATGCCAAGGTTGGCATAAATCTGCGCGAACGCGGCATTTCGCACTACAACTCGGTTGCTGACCGCTTCCGCGCTATTCTCGATACACCGCCAGATTTGCAGGTTCCGATGGTCTGGATGGCCTCGGTTCCGCCTGCGAAATAAGATAGAACAGGAATACCTTTCTCATGACGAAGCTTACTCCGGCCCGCCTTTTCATTGATGGCGAACTTCGCGACGCTGCTGGCGGCAAGACCTATGACGTGATCAGCCCGTGGACCGACGCTCCGATCAATGTTGCGGCCGACGCGTCTGCCGAAGACGTCAATGAAGCGATCGCTGCGGCCCGCCGCGCCTTCGACACGACCGATTGGTCGCACGATTCCAACCGCCAGAAGCGCCTGGAAATCTGCACGAAGTATCTTGAGCTGTTCAAGGCAAACTTCGACCGGCTGGCGGACATTGCCGTCAATGAAGGCGGTTGCGCTCGCGGGTCGGTCAATCGCGAACAGGTCGCCATGGCTCTGGCCGGTTGGCAGGACTATCTCGACGTGTTCCCGCGCGTCGAATGGGAACGCGATTACGGTACCCGGGAAACCTGGGGCATCAAGAATGTCCGTCGGTCCTATCACGAACCGATCGGTGTTGTCGGTGCGATCACGCCGTGGAACGCCCCGCTCTATGTCAATGTGGGCAAGGTCGTGGCCGCCCTGCTGGCCGGTTGCACGGTCATTCTGAAGCCGGCGCCCGATACGCCAAGCATGGGCGCCATCTTTGGCGAACTCGCGAATGAAGCGGGCATCCCCAAGGGCGTGATGAACGTGGTGTTCGGTGCCGATCCGGCGCTTGCTGGTGAAATGCTGGTCACCGATCAGCGCGTTGATCTCATCAGCTTCACAGGGTCGACGGCTGTGGGCAAGCGCATCATGCAGCAGGGCGCAGCTACCCTGAAGCGTGTGTTCCTCGAACTGGGCGGCAAGTCGGCGCGTATCGTGCTGGAAGACGACCCCATGTTCGAGCGCAACGTTGCCATGGGTATGCTGGTCAACCACGCCGGGCAGGGCTGCGCCGTGCAGTCGCGCCTGCTCGTGCATCGCAGCCGGTATGAAGAGGCCAAGGCCATTCTCAAGGCTGCTTACGAAACCTACGGAGACAACTGGGGCGAACAGGAAAATCCTGCGCACACCATGGGGCCCGTCGTCAACCGCAAGCAGTATGAGCGCGTTCTGGGCCTGATCGAAGTGGGCAAGCAGGAAGCAACCCTGCTGGCCGGTGGCCGGGCTCGCCCTGACAAGGGGCCAGGCTACCTTATCGAACCGACCTGCTTCGTCGATGTCACCAACGACATGCGCATCGCTCAGGAAGAAATCTTTGGCCCGGTGGTGGTAGTCATTCCGTTCGACGATGACGAGGATGCCATCCGCATCGCCAACGACAGCGCCTATGGCCTTTCTGGCGGCGTTTGCACTGGCGATATCGAGCGCGGCCTGCGCATTGGCCGCCGGATCCACACTGGGACATTCTCGATCAACAACGGCATGTGCATCGCCGGAGACTTGCCTTTTGGCGGCGTGAAGGCTAGCGGCGTCGGCCGCGAATGGGGTGTCGAAGGTATCGAGGAATACCTGGAGCCCAAACTCATAGCGATCGGCAGCTTCGGCTGATCAGGAAAGGCGTTTGATATGGGGGCTGCGCTCAAGGCACTTGAGGCGGTTGATCGGGAAGCGGCCAGCTATCTGGCCGACTTTTCGGCGTTCCCGGACGTCAGCCATAATCTGAACGGGCAAAAGCTTGGCCGCAAAGGCCAGGCTACCCGTGAGCGCATCCTTGCTGCGACCATCGAGCTGATCAACGAAGTCGGCGATACGCCCATCTCGCTCAGCGCCGTCGCGCGCCGTGCCAACCTGGGCATGACGTCGCTGTACAACTACTTCACCGATCTAACCGAGTTGCTGCTCGCCGTGCTCTGGCCCGTCATGCAGGAAGCGACGGATGGCTATTTCAGCCAGCTGCGCCAGTACTGGCCGGACGACCGTCTGGAAGAGTGCTGCCGCGAATTCGTTCAGTCCTATTTCGATTTCTGGACCAAGCACAGTCGCGTCCTGCATCTGCGCAACAACATGGCGGATCAGTACGACGAACGCATGATGATGGCCCGTGTGCGAACGGCACAGCCGACAATTGCCTTGATGCGTTTGCAGATGGCTCCAGCCGGCGGTACCCCGAGTGCGAATGCGGCAAGTATGGCTTCGGTCCTGATGACCGGGCTGGAACGTGCGGTGACGGTCGCAACCGACACGGTGACGCCAGCGTTTATCGAGCGTGCGTTTGGACCTCGCAACACCCAGGTGGTGGAGCCGCTAACGCGCCTTTTGCTGCTCGCCATTCAGGATTGCCGGCGCCAGGCGGACTGATTTCATCCCGCTCGCTGCATTGCCACCCAAATTATCGTGACATTGGTCGTCGAATGGCGAGGGCAATGATGCTCGCCAATTCGCGGCCCTCGACTGTCTGCGGACGCCAAGAAAAGGGGGCGGATCACCGTGGTGACCCGCCCCCTTTCAGGCTTGGTTCGCGTTCAGATCAGAACTTAACCTTGGCACGGAAGCCGTACATGCGCGGTTCGCCGATGAAGCCCGAACGCAGGCCCTGCGTTTCCTGCGTGTTGAGGTGCAGGATGATCTTCTGGTTCGTCACGTTGGTGACGAAACCGGTAAGATCGACCGGCAGCCCGCCGATGTTTTCCCAGGTTACGCTGACATTGCCGAAGTTCTGCGCCGGGATGCGGCCGCCGCGGACGGTCGAGACACCATTCGCCACGGTGACTGGCGTCGGGTTTGGCACAGAGGCGGTCGGCAGAGGCGTGTAGGTGCAGCTGCCAAGTGCGGTGTTTGCTGTCGTGCTGTTGTAGAACGTCGTCGAAACGCACCCGGTCGCGTTGTCAGCCACGGCCTTGTAGCTCGACTGCCACACCCACGTTGCCGAGACAGTCAGCTTGCCAACCGAATCCGGCAGCGGGAAGGTGTAGCTGCCATTGGCCACGATCTTGTCCGGGATCGAGTTGGGCAGTTCCTGACCCGGAAGCGGCGGACGGATATCGTTGAACGGCAGGCCAAGGCTGGAAATCGCCGAGCTGATCGAGGTCGTGGCAACGACCGGATCCTTGGTTCCGTTCACTTCCAGGATCTTGGTGCGCAGATGTGCCCAAGCGACACCCAGCTGCAAGCCAGTGAACGGCTTGATACCCAGTTCCGCTTCGAAGCCGGTGAGCTTCGATTTGCCGACGTTCTGGATGATCGTCGTCTGCGCACAGGCCGATGTCGGCACGCACTGCACGCCAAGCTGGACCTGCTGGTCACGGAAGTTGTTGTAGAAGCCCGAGATGTTGAAGAAGCCCGGGATCGCTCCACGCCAGCTGGCCTTGGCGCCGACTTCATAGGTATCGACCTTTTCCGCGTTGTACGTCTGCAGCTTGTCAGCCGCGAACGAGGCAACGCCGGCCTGACGATAGCCACGCGACCACTTCGCGTAGAGCATCACGTCTTCCATCGGTTTGAAGTTGACACCCAGCAGCCAGGTCGGCTTCGAACTCTTTGCCGTGATATCCTGTTTGCACATGCCGAAGCGCTGATCGATCGGCATATAGGGGTTGGTAGCCGAGCCCTGTGCGCCGAAGGTCACGAAGTTGGTGCAGGCTGCGAAGTCCACGACCGTGTTCGACGTGAGGGTCGTGCCGTTGTAAATCTTGGGCGATGCCGCCGACGCAACGATGGTGTTCCCCAAACGCAGATCGAGGATCTGGAACTGCGACCGCATCTGGTCCCAGGTGTACCGGATGCCGCCGGTGAATTCCAACTGCTCGGTAGCCTTGTAGGTAGCCTGGGCGTAGACCGCGCGACCATCAAACGAGTTGAGCGTGGTCTGATACCCGACGCGGCCCAGCGAGTTGGCACCGCCACCGCTGAACGGCATGCAGTTCAGGGTGTTGATGTCCGCACACGGCGTGAAGGTGGTGGACTGAATCCCCGAAAGGCCAAGCGGGTTGCTGCTTTCGAGATAGAAGCCCGCCTGATAGTTCAGCTTGCCATCGCTGGTCTGGCCCTGGATTTGCAGTTCTTCAACCAGCGAGCTTTCGGCGTTGGTGTGCTGGCCCGGCAGCATGTGCGTCACGTTGAACGGCTTGACCTGCAGCGCGTTGGTTTCCGAACCATAGGCAAGCGTGCTCGGCACCAGGGCGTACTGGCCAAACAGGTCGATGTTCGTGTCACCGACGAATTCGCCATAAGAGAAGATGTTCTTGATGGTCAGGTTGTCGCTGACCGTCCACTTCGTCTGGTTGATGATCTGCCAGGTTTCAGACTTCGATCCTGCGTCGGGCAGGGTGTTGAAGACGGTCCAGAAACCGGTCTTGTCGCCATATTCCTTCTGCTGGCAGGCGACGAGGTTGTAGCAATCGAGAATTTTCGGCGGGTTGCCGGTGCTCTTGCTCTTCGAATAATTGACGATGGTGTAGTTTTCGACATCGGGCGAGAGATCCGCCACGGCCGAGAAGCGGAACGCCCAGTAATCGACGCTGCCGCCGGCATCGCCATACGGACCGAAACCGATCTTGCCGGCATTGTTGATGTAGCCATCGCGCTTGTTGCGGTCGACGCCAAGGCGGATGCGGAGCGAATCCATGACCGGAATGTTCACCACCGCCTGAACGCGGCGCAGGCTGTAGTCGCCGATCGAGCCTTCGACATAGCCTTCGAATTCGCTGGTCGGGCGCTTGGGAACGAGCAGAACCGCGCCGCCGGTGGAGTTGCGGCCGAACAGCGTGCCCTGCGGGCCGTTCAGAACCTGCACGCTGGCAAGGTCGAACAGGTAGCCCGGGCCGGCGCCATCACCGCCCTGCGTTGCGCCCGAGCCGCGCGGGGCGACGACGTCGGCGAAATAGGTGCCGACCGTGGCTGTGGTGCGCTGTTCCTGCGTGAAGCCGCGGATTGTCCAGGTCGTGTTGTCGTTGCCGTAGCGGTTGTTCGTGACAAGGCTCGGCGTGAAGGTCGCAATGTCCTTCGCGGAGTTGATGTTGTTGTTTGCCAACAGCTTGTCGCTGAGAACGGTCACCGAGACGGGGACGTCCTGAAGGCGTTCTTCAACGCGCTGGGCGACCACGACGATGTCGTTGCCGGACGCTTCTTCCTTGTCATCGGCGTTCTGGGCGAATGCCGGGGTTGCAAGCGTCAGGGACGTTGCGGTCAGCAAGGCGGATTTCAGGCTGAAAGTGGATCGCATTTCATACTCCTCCCAAAGTCTTGCCAGGCACTTTGCGTCCTGGCTCAGCAGCGACCCGACCCTCTCTGGGGTGAACCGCAATCTCCCACATTGTCAGGTTTGACTTTAACCGGCGCCCAATCAAGCGGTGTTCGCCAATATCGCGCCAGCGGACTATTTTGATGTGCCGCGCAGTCAAATGCCTTCGGCAGCTGCAACACGGCGGAATTGCTCGTCAAACCTGATCAATGTTCCTTAAGAGGTGCTATTGTCCCGTTTGGACAATTTGTCAATTAATTGTCAGCTCGTTTCATCATCTTCGACAGGTCGATCTGTCCGGTCGGGATGCCGCCCATGAAGCCGCCATCCACGGGCAGCACGACGCCATTGACGATCGTGGCGAAGGGGCTGTTCAGCCAGACCAGAGGCGCGGCCTGTTCATATGGGGTCGAGTATCGGCCAAGCGGTTCGGCTGCCGCATCGACAACGTCCTTGCCTGAATTCTTGTGGAAGTCGGCCATCATCGG
Source organism: Novosphingobium sp. (assembly GCA_046063225.1). GTDB lineage: Bacteria > Pseudomonadota > Alphaproteobacteria > Sphingomonadales > Sphingomonadaceae > Novosphingobium. The sequence continues at coordinate 17,478 of JBJTLW010000156.1, forward strand.
TGTCTGGGTGGGCGAGGGCAGCGTGCAGTTGATGCGAATGCCCTTCTTGATCAGGTGCGCGCCCATGAACTGAGTCCAGACGATGACGTTTTCCTTCGAAAAAGCATAGCCTTCGCGGACCACGTCGGTGTGCGCTTCGCACCATTCCACGGCTGCCTGCCAGCCCTTGGTGGTCACGAACTCCATGTTGGTCGGGATATTGCGGCTCCAGCCAAGACCGCCGGTGGAGGCGATATTGGCAATGGCGCTGCCTTCGCCCATCAGCGGCAGCAGTTGTTCGGTAAGGTGGCGCAGGCCGATGAAATTAACCTTCATCACGTCCATGGGATCGAACGATCCGTTCGGCAGTCCGGCGCAATTGAACAGAGCATCGATACGGCCCGATCCGAGCCCGGCAACGCCGGCTTCGATGGAAGCCGGATCGCGCAGGTCCACCGAGGTGAAGCTGGCGAGGGGAAGGGTCGAAGCTTTGTAGTCGAAACCGTGCACTTCCGCGCCGAGTTCGAGGAGCAGCTTGGCGGTCGCTTCACCCATGCCCGAAAAACAGCCGGTTACGACCACGCGCTTGCCTGCATAACCCAATACGTCGCTCACAAATCTACTCCTCGTGGAATTCTCGGATTTTCTGTGCGGACTAGATGCTATCCTGGCCGCGCGATCAACTGGTCGGCGGGCAAATCGCGCGTGCGATAGCCTTCGCAGACAAGCGCATGGTATCGTCCGGAGCATGGCCATCGATGACCTGCCCGGCTTCCGCCGTCATTTTCGCATCGTTCCCCGTGATGGGAGCATCGTTGCGGCACTTGAAGACGACGTTCATCGAATGATGGTGGTCCTGCACCACGATGGCGTTTCCATCACGCACGTCGACGTGCGGCAGGATCGCGCGCCCTGGAACATGTGCCCTGGATCAATGGACCACCTGCGTCAGGATTTTCTTGGCGTGTCGCTGCGTGACACGGAGCGCAGGATCGACAAACGCGCAAATTGCACGCACCTGTTCGACCTGGCTGGCCTTGCCCTTCGTCACGCCTTCGACGGGTACGAAACGTTATACGAGATTCTCGTCTCCGATCCGGTCGATGGCGAGAACTGGTCGGTGCTGCGCCGCAACGGCGTTGAGCGCATGCGCTGGCAAGTGACCAATGATATCGTGAGGGCTCCTGTCGAAGCTTCCGGTCTGTCGCTGATCGGCTTGCGGCCCTGGATCGAAACGCTGTTCGGCGAAGATCGGCACCATGCCCGTATGCTGCAGTGGGGGAGCCTGGTTTCGCATGGCCGGCACATGCCATGGGAAACGGATTCCAAGCTTCGCGCTTTACCGGGCAGCTGCTTTGCCAGCCAGCCGGGCCGCCACGAAAAATGCCAGCGGACGGGCGAGCGTATCGACTTCAGCAAGCCGGGCGCTCGCCTGCCGCTGGCAGGCTTCGATATGGGAAACTGAGATCAGGCCGCGTGGGCAACGGCTTCCAGAACCGGGGCCGATTCCTCACCGAGCAGGCAATGCGCGATGGCTTCGCGAATGCAGGCAACGAGGTTTTCGACGTTGATCTGGCTATCCGGTGCGAAGACCAGACCGATTGCCATCGGGTGATCGGCGGGCTGGCCGGGAAGCAGGACCGACACGACTTCGGCAGAGGTGCCGAAACCGGCCATGCCTACGCCAGTACCCGTGTCCGCACAGTGTTGAATGCGGGCCGTCACCTCTGCGAAGGGCTGCTTGCGGTCATCGCTGGCTTCCGCAATCAGGCGGCGAACAACGCCATCGCGGCGCGGCTGCCCGATCGTCGACAGCATCAGCCAGCCGATAGCCGATTCCAGCAGCGGTTCCTGCATCCCGCCCCACAGTGCCCGCTGACGGCCCTGTCCCTGGCGATTGCCCGAGCGCCACGACACGATCTGGGCGTTGAGGCCAACCATGCCGTAGAGTGCAACCGAAAGTCCGGTCTGCGCGGCGAGGCGATCGATCAGGCGAACCACGCGGCCATCGCGGGCGATGCCGGTCTGGCCATTGGTACCCAGCAGCGCGGCGCGCGGGCTGAGGCTGTACGAACGCGAATAGGGGTCTTTGTAGAGGAGGCCGAGGTCGACCAGGCTCGAAAGAAGCTCGGACGTGCTGGACTGCGGACGGTTGTAGCGGCGCACAATGTCCATGACAGTCGCTTCGCGATGATCGTCGTCGAAATAGTCGAGCACTTCGATGACGCGCTTGGCGATCTTTGCCTTATTGGATGAGTTCGAAACCGATGCCATTGCTCACTCTCCCACGTGTTATTTAATCGTATGATTGAATGCCGGGGCGGGCCTGTCAACAGAAAATGAGAGAGGCTCGTTTTTTTGAACGCCTGTTCTATTTCTCGCTGGGGCGATCAGGGCATCGCCAAGGCGAAAAAAGCGCGGATTTTGGGTAGTGTAGTTGCATGACGCTGGATGACACGATCGTTGCGCCAGACCGGTTGATGGCAGGGCATATGTTGCATGAACTGCCATGCCTGTTCGTCGAATCGTGCCGCGACTCGGGGGCAGTCGCGCTCGAAGATCTCCCCGCAATGCCATGCATCGCCATTGGCGAATCGCATACGGGATCGATGTCGGCCTTCGACATGGTCGTTGCCGATCGAGAAGAGGCGCAGCGCTTGTTTGACCGGCTGTGCGCATTTCCTCACACGGCAAGGGTGATCGTCAGCCTGCTGCGCATGATCCCACGGCTGGACACGGCAGCGGCACTGGAAGCGGAATCGCTGGCCTATGGCGTGCTGCAGGCCGGCGATGAATTCAGACGCTGGCTCGCATCGCGGCCCGCGCCTGCGCGCCACGAGCCGGGTGAGATACGTGCCGAACGGCGCGGCGATGATCTGTTCGTCCAGATGGACCGGCCTTGGGCGGACAACGCGATCGACCGACCTATGCGCGATGGCCTGCGTGAGATGTTCGAGCTTGCCGTGATCGATGAATCCATCGACCGCATCGTGCTGACGGGCGCAGGGCGCTCCTTTTCGCTCGGAGCCGATCTGGCTGAATTCGGAACGACAACCGATCCGGCCGAGGCGCACGCAATTCGCCAGCAAACGCTGCCGGCGCGCTGGGCCTACCTATGCGCCGATCGCTTCGAGGTGCATGTTCAGGGCGCCTGTGTCGGAGCGGGACTAGAACTTGCAGCCTTTGCCCACCGCATCACCGCAAGCCCGCGCGCATGGTTCCAGCTGCCAGAACTGACGATGGGGCTTCTCCCCGGTGCGGGAGGCTGCGTGTCGCTTAGCCAGCGCATAGGGAGGCAGCGGACAACGGAATTGATCCTGACCGGCCGGCGTCTGTCAGCCCGTACAGCCCTCGACTGGGGCCTCGTGGACGAGATTGCCAGCGATCACGGTTGCGCGAACGAGTGATGCGTCCAGCGCCGTGCGCGCAAGTTTCCATGGCGCGCTGAGCAGGCAAAGGTCGGCGGGTGCACCTACAGTCAGGGAACGCTGGACCAAAAGGTCGACCGGGTCGGCAAGGAAAAGCGCCAGCGCCTGCTCGGGGCTCAACTCTTCATCGATGCCGATCACCGTGCCATTGGCCGTCTGCCGGGTGACCGCCGCGCGCATCGCGGCCCAAGGATCGGCGCTGCCAAACGGCGCATCGCTGCCCGCGGCCAAGGTTACGCCGGCGCGCAAAAAGGCGGCTTGGCGGTAAAGGCAGGGGATGAGGTCGGGCTCGACATCGGCGCAGTACTGATCGCCGCGCTCCGCGATGAAGTGCGGTTGGCCAACGACCGCGAGCTGCATTTCCGCGATCTGTGCGATATGGCTGTCTCGGGCGATCCCGGCGTGTTCGATGCGATCGCCGCGCCGCGCGCCCGCTGCTTCAATCGCGGCGAGGGTGAAAACCAGTTCCGTTTCTGTGGTGCAGTGCGAGGCAATCGGCCGCAATTGATCGTGGGCATTCCTGATCATGTCCACGACTTCGTCGAAATCGGGCAGCGCGGCTTCATGCAGGTGTAGCTTTACGGGGCCGGAACCGAGCTTGAGTGTGCCGGCCAGGCAATATCGCTGAACCAGGCGGCCCGATCGGGCTTCCGATGCAAAATGGCTTGCGGTTTCGGTGTCGTTTGACGGTGACATGTCGGTCAGCCCAGTGACGCCGAACGCGGCTAGCTCAGCCGAAATTGCGCCAAAAGCTGGTGGGAGCGACGCGAGGGTGCTCCGAAGCCAGGGGTCCTCGTCGAACAGGCGGCCGGTATAGCGGCCATTCTCGATTTCCATTCCCTGCGGCGGATCTCCAAGCGCAAGCAAAGTGTCGAGCGCCAGGGAATTGAACAGCCACATCCGCCCGGACCGGTGTTGAATGCGCAAGGGCCGATCCCGGCACAGGTCATCGAGCCTTGCCGCATCGGGCAGGCCCATCACGCTTTCGTGATAGAGGATTCCCCGCAGCCAGCTGTCACCCGGTGCTTTGGCGAGAGCATCGCGTAGCGCGTCAGGTGTGCGGACCTGCGGCGGACCGCAGACGATCGATTCCTTCCGCACTGCACTGGCTGACAGATGGATGTGATGATCGTGCAGGCCGGGAAGCAGCGCGCCGCCGCTTGCCTCGATCACGGTTTCCCCGGGCTTCGGCTCCAGCGTGCCGATGGCACTGACCTTGCCTCCGGCGATGCGCAGGTCGGCAATGCCCCCTTGCCACAGTTCGGCCCTGCGGATCAGCATGGCAGCCATGCCGCAGTGTCCGTGCCGATGGGATGGACAGGCGCCACGAGCGGCCGGCGGGGAACAGGCGGGAAGGGAAGGCCGCGTCCGTCACTCCACGCCTTGAGTTCGGCATCGAGTGCGGCCGAATTGCAGGTGCGCTCCTCGGCAAGCGCCAGCGCGCCGATTGCGCTCATCGAAAAGACCATGCGCGCCGCCCGGCCGTCGGTCCATGCCTTCCAGCCTTCAAGCGCGGCGGTTATTCCAGTCAACGGGTCGGTCAGGGCATCGCCGACATAGCCCATTTCGCCCCCGGCATTGACCATGGCGCGGCTGATCCCGGCGGCTACGGAACAGTCGTTGCCCACGCCTGTCCAGTGCGCGGCATCGCCGCGCGCGCCGTGGCCGGTTACGCTCAGCCAAACCAGGCCCGGTGTTTCGCGCACAAGCGAATCGGCGTCGATACCAAGCTGGACCAAGGCGCGCAGGCGAGAGGATTCGATGACGATGTCGGCGCGGCGGATGAGGGCGATCAAGGCATCGCGTTCAGCCGGCTGGCTGAGGTCTACCGCAACGCTGGCCTTGCCCTGGTTGATGATGTCAAAGGTCGCGGGATCATCGCGCCGAATCAGGTCGGGTCGTGCGGCACTTTCCACCTTGATAACGGTCGCGCCCGCCAGCCAGAACAAGTGTCCGGTAAGCGGCCCGGCCCAGATAGCCGACAGATCGACGACAAGTGGCGGCGTCGATGGCGGTCGCTGGCGATCCCGTCCGCTCGCGGTGATTTCAAGGGGCGGCGAGGCAGGGATTTCATCCGCTGATGCGGCGGGCAGTCCAAGATCCCGAGCGCGGGCCAAAATGTCGTCACAAGGCCAGTCGCGCACGGCCCGGGCCAGCGTGTCATCATCCACCGGCTGATCGAATTCGCGTCCCAGCAAGGCGGGCAATAAGGCGCGATCTTCTGCGCGCAGCAGGGTGAGGGCAAACCAGCCGTCGTCCGCCGTTCGCAAAAGGCGACTACCGCCTAGCCCGGCTGAGCGAAGCCCCGGTATCACATACCCGCCATTCGCGGCGCGCTCACCCAAGATGACGGGGCCGCCGAGCGCGGCAATCGCCGAACTGCCGGTGACGGACGCCAGCTCACGCAATTTGCGCGTTGCCCAGCGGGACAGGGGAATGGCCGGGGAGCCTGATGGCGTCCGGCCGTTCGGTTCAGGCGGCAAGGATGACCTTCACTTCGCGGCGCAGCAATTTGCCCATTTCGTTGTAGGGCAATTCGCTCACGAAAGCGATCTTCTCAGGCACGCGGCTCGAACGCAGGCGCGCACGGATCATGTCCTTGAGCTCGTCCATGCCGGGACGCTCATGGCCTTCGCGCACGACGACGGCGATGCCCACGGCTTCACCCCATTCGACCGAAGGTACGGCGCAAGCGCAGGCATCGGCTATGGCGGGGTGCATCAGCAGCACGTCCTCGATTTCGCCGGGGCTCATATTCTCGCCGCCACGCACGATCACGTCATCGGCGCGGCCAGAGAGGAACAGGTAGCCGTCCTCGTCGATGAAACCGGCGTCGCGGGTAGGGAACCAGCCGCCTTCGACCAGCGCGCTACGTTCCTTGTACTCGCCAGAGACCTGGTCACCGCGAACAAAGATCTCACCCGGTTCGTTGGGGCCAAGCGCCTTGCCATCCTCGTCACGGATTTCGATCTCGACCGTCGGCAACGGCTGACCGAGCGAGGTGAGGCGGGCGCGCACCTTGGGATCGTCGGAGGCGATGGCCTCGCGATGCTCGTCGGGACCCAGAAGAGCGATGGTGGAACTGGTTTCGGTCAAACCATAGGCGTTGGTGAAGCCAGCACCGGGGAAGCGTTCAAGCGCTTTGGTGATAACTTCAAGCGGCATCTTGCCGCCGCCATAGGCAATCGCGCGGAGCGAAGAGACGTCGGTTTGCGGCGCCTTTTCAAACGCATCGATGATGCGGCCAAGCATGGTCGGCACGACGAAGGCGTTCGTCACCTTCTCGCTTTCGACCAGCGACAGCCAGCCTTCCGGCGAGAAGCTGGGCAGCATCACGATCTTGCGGTTGGCGTAGATCGAGCTCATCAGCGCGGAAATGCCGGCGATGTGGTAGGGGGGCACGACAACCAGTGCCGCATCGCTTTCATCCGCTGAGGCAAATTCGACAGTGCCAAGGATATATCCCAGCAGGTTCGAATGGCGCAGGATCGCCGCCTTGGGCGCAGCGGTGGTGCCGCTGGTGAACAGCTGGACGGCGACGCCTTCGCCCATGTCGTATTCGCGGGCATCGTCGGCGGGCACGGTTTCCTGCGCCTTGAGGCTGAATTCCTCGCGGCTGAAAATCGTATGGCCCCAATCGCGTGAATAGCCGGCCTGCAGGCGCGTCACGCGCTCTTCGTCGCCGACGACCAGCGCGGGGCTGATACGATCGAGCAGCGCGGCAAGATCGGCGTCGGCAAGCCGATAGTTGAGCGGGCAATAGGGCTCGCCGGCCAGCGCCGCGCCGAACAGCGCAATGACCGCCGCTTCGCTCGATTCATCGAGCAGCGCGACATATTCCGCGCCAGACTCCTGAATCAGCTCGAAGGCGCCGCGCGCGGCGGCAAGCAGATCGCCATAGGTCCAGCGCTTGCCATCGCAAACAAGCGCCACACGGTCTGCCGCGGCCTCTGCCGCCATTTCCAGAAGCAGCGAAATGTTCATCGCGAAAGTCTGTCTCAGTCCGAAGCGGGAAGGGGCTTGGCGTCCTTGGTCACCAGCGCCACGCCATTCACCGAAAGCGAACCCTTGCCCGGCTTGACGCAAAGCAGCTCGTACTGGCCGTCAGCATCGACATAGCGTTTTCCCATCAGGGTGCCATTGGCGTGATCGGCGCTGAGTTCAGCGGCTTCGGCCGGCTTCGCTTCGCCCATGGCCACGCCGCCGCATTCGATCGTGCCGTCGGCGGAGCGGATGACCATAACTTCCGTATCGCAAGCGGCGCTCTTCAAACGGGTACCGGGTTTCATGACGTTATCCTCGATCCAGTGCGCTATTCAGCGCGTACACCCGGCTCTTACGCCGTGAGCGCGCCTCAGTGCAAGGCGCGCTCTTACCCCTGAGTGCACTCTTCGTGGCGGCGTTATGCAATGGCGCCCTTGGCTTTGTATTCCTCGATCTTGTCCCAATCGATGCCCAATTCCATCAGAACGATTTCGGTATGTTCCGAAGCGATCGGCGAACGCGTGGTGACGGTGGGCGCGCTGTCAAATTCAATCGGGCCGCGTACGAGCTTGAGCGGCTTGTCGCTGCCGTCAGCAGCTTCCACTTCGATGAAGGCATCGTTGGCGATTGCCTGCTCATCGGTCAGGATATCGTGGAACGACTGGATCGGCGCCCACTGGCCCGAATAGGTCTTGAGGTGCTGGCGCCAGTATTCGAACGGCTGCGAGGCAAAGGCCTTGACCATGATGTCGCTGGCCGCGCCGGCGTTCTCGAACAGCGAGACCGCATCGGCAAAGCGTGGATCGTCTGCGGCTTCCGGCACGCCAAGGTGCTCGAAAAGACTGCGGATGTGCGCGGTTGGTGAAAGCGTGCACATGTTGATCGTGCCGCCATCAGCCGTGGTGTAATTGCCCTGGAACGGGTTGCGCGCGGCGCCGCCCGAACCGGGCATGGCATTGCGGCTCAGGACGCCGGTTTCCGCAACCTGCGCGATCGATGCGCCCGAGGCCCAGATTGCCGAGCTGAGCAGCGAAACGTCCATGACCGGAGCTTCACCGGTGCGTTCACGGTGCAGAAGCGCTGCGGAAATGCCGCCCGCGATGAACATGCCGCCAATCGAATCGCCGAATGCCGGGATGCCCTGGCCGAGCGGTCCGCTCATTTCTTCGGGCGTCATGGCAATGGCGATGCCGCTGCGTGACCAGAACGCGGTGCCGTCAAATCCGCCGACTTCGGCTTCCGGCCCTTTGTGGCCGAAGGCGCTGCCGCGCGCATAGACGATGTTCGGATTGACCGCACGGATGTGCTCGACGTCGAACTTGAACTTGCGACGCTGCTGCGGAAGGTAATTGGTCAGGAAGACATCGGCCGTCTTGGCGAGCTCATAAAGCAGTTCCTGGCCTTCGGGCGAGGTAATGTCGATGCCGACCGAGCGTTTGCCGCGGTTGGGGTGTTCGAACAGCGTATGGCGCTGCGGATCCAGGGTAACGCCGCCCATGTTGAGGAAGCCGCGCTGCGTATCGCCACGCACCGGGTGTTCAACCTTGATCACGTCCGCGCCCCAATCGGCCAGAATGGCACCGGCGGCGGGAACGAAGGTGAACTGCGCCACTTCCAGCACACGGATACCTTGCATTACCTTGGTCATGTTCAGATCAGTCCCGTAAATAAGTTCTTCAATCGGCCCTTTTGGGCGATTGCAGCGGTTCCTGCGCGCATGCACGGCGCCGCGCAACCGTCGCTTCATCGCTATGACGATCAAGCCGGGCGAACACGAATTCTGCGGCGATGTCATCCCCCCGGCGGTAGAACTCGACACATCTGTTGGATAATTGCATTGGTGTAATTGCAAGTTTTGCAAATGACTGTGCAATTTTTGCGATTGCTCATTCGCGCAAAATTACTAACCAGGGTTAGTTAACGCGTGCGCCGCCTGCGCGCGCGATCGGAGCCTTGAATACCATGAACAAGATCGTTTCCATCGCCCTGGCCGCTACGCTTGCCGGAATCGCGATCGCCCCCGCCGCCGTCAACGCACAGGACTCGGCACCCGCCGGAGCGGTTGCGGGCAAGACCCTGTACAACTCCAAGGGCAGCCGCGTTGCCGCCATCTATCGCGTGACCCAGGCTGGCGCCGTGCAGGTGATCCTTGAAGGCAAGCTGGTGACCGTGCCGAATTCCTCGCTGACTGAGCAGGACGGCAAGGTCGTCACTTCGCTGAGCAAGGCGGAACTGATCCGCGGACGTTAATCCGCGCGATTTGTTGAACAGAAAAGGGCGGCTCCCTGCGCAGGGGCCGCCCTTTTTCGTTGCCGTTGTTCAGCGCACCGCGATGCAAAACGCCGCAGATCAGTCCGCCAGATTTACCCGTAGCTTTTCGAGCAACCTGCCGAAGGTAACCAATTCCTCCTCGGTGAAACTCTTGAACACGCGGGTTTCGTTTTCCATCGCGAAACTGCCGAGGTATTCAAGCAGTGGCGCGGCCTTTTCTGTCAGATGGACGGCCCGAGCGCGGCGATCGTTATCCTGTTCGGTCCGGATCAGCAGGCCATCGGCGCAAAGCCGGTCAATCAGACGTCCGGCCGAAGCCTCCGACATCTCGAGAATTTCGGCAATCTTGCGCTGAGTCGTGCCAGGCATCCGCGAAACAACCGCGATCATCGCCCATTGCGAACGCGTCACGCCGATATCGCCGACCTTGCGGTCAAAGTCCTGACGCAGCATCCGGCTGATCAAGATGATCAGCCGGCCGATTTCCCGACGCGGATTGCCGTGGTTTTCGATGACGGTCGCCTCCCAATGCGTACCCCGCGCAAACAATAGCAGGTTGCGCGCGCGGGGCGAGTCCCGACAGCGTCTCCGTTAGTCCAGTCGCTCGATGATGATGGCTGGCGCCATGCCGCCGGCGGCGCACATGGTGATCAGGCCATAGCGGCCGCCGGTGCGTTCCAGTTCGTCCAGCGCCGTGCCGATCAGGATCGCGCCGGTTCCGGCGATCGGGTGGCCCAGCGCGATCGAGCCGCCGTTGGGGTTCACCTTGCTGCGGTCAAGATCGAGATCGCGGATGAACTTTTCGACGACGACGGCGAAGGCTTCGTTTACTTCCCAGACGTCGATATCGTCCTTGGTAAGGCCAGCCTTGGCCAGAACCTTCTTGGCGGCCGGCACCGGAGCGTTGAGCATCAGCGTCGGGCAGTCGCCGATTTCGGTCATCGCCACGATGCGTGCGCGCGGCTTCATGCCATGGGCCTCGGCATATTCCTTCGACGTAAGGAGGATCGCCGAAGCGCCATCAACCACGCCCGAAGAAATGCCCACATGGTGGATCGGCTTGATATCCACATCGGGATACTTCTGGTTGATCAACTGGCGATAGGTCTTCTGCTCGGGCGCCGAGGGCATGTCGAGGAACATCTCGAACGCGGGTTTCAGCTGGGCGAGCCCTTCCAGGGTGGTTTCCGGACGCGGGTACTCCTCGTGATCGAGGCTCACGTTGCCCTCATCATCCTTGACGACGATGGTCGACTTGTCGAACCGGCCCTCGGCCAAAGCTACAGCCGCGCGGCGCTGGCTTTCGACGCCCAGCTTTTCAAGATCTTCGCGGCTGATGCCTTCCATGGCGGCGATGGCATCGGCGCAGACGCCCTGGTTCGATTGCGGGTGCTTGGCCTGCAGACGCGGATTGCCGACGCCCATGCCGCCGCCGCCGAGCCCAGCTTCACGCATCTTCATGCCGTAGTAGTTGACGTAAGACATCATCTCCATGCCGCCAGCAATCGCGACGTCGTGCATGCCCGACATGATCATGCCCGCAGCGAAATTTGTCGCGGTAATTGACGATCCGCAGAAGCGGTTCATCGTCACGCCGCCGGCGCGTACATCATAGCCAGCGTCAAGTGCCGCATTCCGCCCGATATCGCCGGCCTGAAGCCCGATTCCCGCGGAAACGCCCCAGATCACATCATCGACATCGGCCGTATTGAGGTTGTTGCGGTCCTTCAGCGCCGCAAGAACCGATGCCGAAAGGTGTTCCGGATGCATCGTGGAAAGGGCACCTTTGCCCATCTTGCCGATCGAGCGGGGGGTGCGGACTGCGTCAATGATATAGGCTTCGGCCATGGTCGGGCTCCGGTTTCCGGTGTGTTACGGCCATGTGTGCGCCTTGCCGCGATTTTGCAATCCACGCTCCTCCATGACGAGGACTTGCATCGTGGCGGCGATTGGCAGCAATGGCCTTGTCTTGTGCCCGCTGGTGCGGCAGCGTTGCCAGCGATTCAAGATCAGAACTTCAGGGGAAAATTGGTGGCAAGTGAAGGCGACGTTGCAGGCGCAAAAGGAGGTGGCACCTTTGCCCCGTTGCGCGAAGCGACTTTTCGCCGGATTTGGACCTCCAGCCTGTTCTCGAATTTCGGCCAGCTGATCCTTGGCGTTGGCGCAGCGTGGGAGATGACCCGCCTGAGCAAGGACCCGGGCATGGTCGCCCTGGTGCAAAGCGCGCTTATGCTTCCTTCCATGCTGGTTGCAGTGCCGGCCGGCGCGCTTGCCGACATGTTCGACCGGCGCAAGATCGCCATTTCCGGGCTGGCCTTCTCGGCCGTTGCCGGTGCGGTTCTGACGGCTCTGGCCTTTGCCGGCTACACGACGCCGTGGATGCTGCTGGGCTTCTGCGTCCTGATCGGCGCAGGCGTGTCGCTCTATGCGCCATCCTGGCAAGCCTCAATTGGTGAGCAGGTATCGAATGACCATCTTCCCGCCGCGATCGCGCTGGGGACGATCAGCTACAACGTCGCGCGCAGCTTCGGGCCGGCGCTGGGCGGTCTGATCGTGCTGGCATGGGGGGCGCAGGCCGCCTTTGCCATTAACGCCTTGTGCTATTTGCCACTGCTCATTGCCTTCTATTTCTGGAACCGTCGCCACGTTCCCTCACGCCTGCCGCCCGAACGGCTCGACCGCGCCATCGTTACCGGTGCGCGCTATGCGCTGCACGCTCCGCAGATCCGCTCGATCCTGCTGCGCGCCTTCCTGTTCGGCTTCACTAGCGCGCCTTTGAGCGCCCTGGCGCCGCTGATCGCCAAGGATCAGTTGGCGGGCAACGCGGGTACTTACGGCCTGCTTCTTGGCGCAGCGGGCGTGGGCGCCGTGTTCGGAGCCTTGCAGATCGCCCGGGTGCGAAAGGCGATCGGCACCGAGCGGGCCGTGCGGTTGATGGCAGTTGCTACCGGCGCGTTCATGGTGGTGATCGGGTTCACCCACTCACTGCCGGTCGTGCTGCTTTCGATGTTCGTCACTGGCGCCTGTTCGATCATGTCTTATTCAATGCTCAACGTCGGCGTGCAACTGACCGCGCCGCGCTGGGTTACAGCGCGGGCTCTGTCGCTCTATTCATCCGCGCTCACTGGGGGCATTGCCATAGGTGCTGCCGTCTGGGGCGCGTTCGTCGCGCATTACGGGCTGTCGCTCACGTTCTTCGTGTCTGGCGTGGCGGTGATGGCCACCATGATCGTCGGTCTGCTCGCGCCTTTGCCGGTTACCGAAGGGGAAGGGCAGGACACGATCGGACTCGACAACGAAATGGCGGTTTCGCTCGATGTCAGCATGCGATCCGGCCCGGTTTGCGTCGAAGTCGAATACGATGTCGATCCGGACTGTGCGCGGGATTTCTATGATATCATGCGCCAGGTGCAGAAGGTGCGGCTGCGCAACGGCGGTTTCAACTGGACTATTTCCCGCGATATCGCCGCGCCGAACGTGTGGCTGGAACGTTACCATTGCCCGACCTGGGGGGATTATCTGCGGATGCGGGATCGCTACACCCAGGCCGATAGCGAAGTTCAGACAGCCGCCGATGCCTTCAACCGCACTGGCCATGGCACGCGGGTGCGCCGCTGGCTGGAACGACCTTATGGCTCGGTGCGCTGGCGCGCCGATTCGCCCGATCCGAAAGTCGGCACCATCAACTACATGGGGCCATGATCGTCCCGGCGTGGCAATTTATTGTCAAATCACTTGAACCGTGCGGATAGCGATCTAGTCTTCCCAACCGCTGCGACATAGAATCGCGCTTATTGGGTGGAGGGACACATGCACGCATGGAATTACAGAATTGGTTCGTCGGTACTCGCGCTGGGTCTGGCGATGGCGGCGATGCCGGCTTTCGCGCAGTCCGCGGAAGAGGAAGACGCCGCAAACCCAGGTGAGATCGTCGTCACCGCGCAGCGCCGCTCGGAAAAATCGGTCGACGTGCCGATCACCATTACGGCCATCAGCCAGTCGCAGCTTGAGACGGCAAACGTCCAGAATCTGTCCGATATCAGCAAGCTGACACCGGCGCTGCGCTTCGACAATGCCGGCGGCTGGTTCCAGCCGACGATCCGCGGCGTCGGCACTCCTGTTGCGACGTCGGGCGGCGGCGCCAACGTCGGCATCTATGTCGACAACTTCTATTCACCCAATCCGCTTGCGGCTGACTTCCAGTTGATGAACGTTCGCGGGGTTGAAGTGCTGAAGGGGCCGCAAGGCACTCTGTTCGGCCACAACACCACTGGCGGCGCGATCCTCGTCAAGACGGCCGATCCGAGCACGGAAACCGGAGGACAGGTCAAGGTTTCCTATGGCCGGTTCGATGCGTTGAAGGCTCAGGCCTATGTCACCACCGGCATTGCCGAAAGTGTCGCCTTCGATCTCGAGGGACTCTATTCGCGCGGGCACGGCTGGAAGACCAATATCGTCAGCAAGAAGCGCGTTGGCGACTATGAGAACTGGGCCATGCGCGCCGGGGTGAAGATCAACCTTTCGGACAGCGCTTCGCTGCTGCTGCGCTATCAGCACAGCCACACCGACGATCCGAATCCGGCCCTTACCGCGACCTATCGCGATCCCGCGTTCGGCAGCGGCGCGCCCTGGTTTGCAACCCCGGCGCAGGTGACCTTCGATCCGGACGAAATCGCTTCGGCTGGCACTCAGTTCATTCGCAGCGATTCCGATGTGTTCCAGGCGACGCTGAAGGCGGACCTCGGCTTTGCGGATCTCGCGTCCTACACGCAGTTCCGCCACGAAAAGACCGATATGAGCCTGACGCTCAGCTACAACGGCACCGCCATTTTCGAGATCGGCCTGCCGATCGAAAACAAGACCTGGAGCCAGGAGCTGATCCTGACGTCCAAGCCGGGCGGACCGTTGCAGTGGACCGCTGGCTTCTTCGCTTTCGGCAACAAGGATACGTGGATCGTCCATTCGGACAACGCCTATCCCAACCGCTTCCGTCTTGGCGGTTCGGGCACCAATACGCAGACCTACGCTGGCTTCCTGGACATGACCTACGAGATCAGCCCGCAGCTGTTTGTGACACTAGGTGGCCGATATTCGCACGACACGGTGAAGGACGCCTACTTCAACACGCGCGGCCTTCCGCCGTTTGATCCGACCTTCAAGCAGGTGCTGCCCAGCATTTCGAGCGACCACTTCACCCCGCGCGCGGTGGTGCGGTTCAAGCCTGATGACCGGTCGAGCCTCTATGCCTCGTACACCCAGGGCTACAAGTCGGCGATCATCGACGCCGGCGGCTCGTGCCAGAACGCACCAGCGTACAAGTGCAACAATGTCGCTCCGGAAAAGATCAACGCTTACGAACTTGGTTACAAGTATTCCGACCGCACGGTCACGTTTGAGCTTTCCGGCTTCTATTACGACTACAAGAACCTTCAGGTATCGGCCTACCTTGCCGGGCAGGCCAACATCATCAACGCCGCCAATTCGGAGATCTACGGGCTTGATGGCCAGGTGAACCTGCGGTTGACCGATGCCTTCTCGCTCAATGCGGGCGCAGCCTGGACCCATGCGCGCTACAAGCAGTTCAACGCCGCACCGGTCTATACCAATTGCGCGGTCTTCCCGGCCGGCAGCGGCGCGAATTGCCTGGATCCGGCCGTGCTGAACAACGGCGTGACCTTCCTGGTCATTCCGCAGACCCTGCGCAACGTCACCATGCAGCGCACGCCCGAATTCACCGCCAACATCGGCGCGAAGTATTCGGCGGACCTGGGCGGCGGCAAGCTCGATCTGAGCGGCAACCTGTACTATTCGTCGAGCTTCTTTTTCGGGCCGTCGGGTATCCAGTTCCCGCAATCGGGTTACGCCACGCTGGCGCTTCGGGCACAGTGGACCGATCCCAGCGATCACTTCACAATCGCCGCTTTTGGTGAGAACCTGACGAACAAGCGTTACCTGACCGAAGTGCAGTATTCCAACTTCGGGATTGGCGCGAACTGGTCGAAGCCGACGACCTACGGCATCGAGCTTGGCTACAAGTTCTGATCCGTTTCGCGGCAGACAAGAAAACCGGGAGCCGGTGCGGCGCGCATCGGCTCCCGATCATTAACGGGAAGGGCTGACATGGCACGATATCGGGTAATCCAGTGGGCAACCGGCAATGTCGGCAGCCGGGCCCTTCGCATGGTGATCGAACACCCCGACATGGATCTTGTCGGCCTGTGGGTGAGCAACCCGGACAAGGTCGGCAAGGACGCCGGGGAATTGGCGGACGCCGGTGTCGAGACCGGGGTCAAGGCAACGAATTCCGCCGATGAGCTCATCGCTACGCCCGCGGACTGCGTTCTCTACATGCGCCAGGGCACGGACATTGATGAACTGTGCGCCATCCTCGCTTCGGGCAAGAACGTCGTCACCACGCGGGGCGATTTTCATAACCCGCGCATGCTGGATGCCGATATTCGCGCGAAAGTTGAAGCGGCCTGCGCCGCGGGCAACAGCGCAGTCTATTCGACGGGCTCATCGCCGGGCTTCATCACGGAGGCGCTCGCCATTCCCCTGCTGGCCCAGCAGCGCCGGCACGAATGCATCACGATCAACGAATATGCCGACATGGCCAGCCGCAACTCGCCGGAGATGATTTTCCAGCTCATGGGCTTTGGCGAGCCGATCGGTCCGATGCATCCGGGCCGGGTGGAACACCTGAAATACGACTTCGGCAACACACTCAGTCAAATCGCTGATGCCATCGGTCTGGAGTGCGACGAGATTACCGGCATGGGCGAACAGGCCGCAGCGCTGAGCGACAAGCAGATCGCCGCTGGCCTTGTGCCCAAGGGCACGGTAGCGGCCATGCGGATTACGGTCGAGGCGCGGCACAAGGGCAGGGCCGTCGCTCGCTTTCGCGCGCACTGGTATTGCAGCGACGACATTGCCGAGGCCTGGGGGCTGCGCGAAAGCGGCTGGAAGGTCGTGACCGAAGGCGACACGCCGATAGAGGTCAACATCACCTTCCCGGTTAGCGAGGAAGAATACCCCCGCTACACCCCCGGATTGACCGCTCACCGCCCGGTAAACGCGATCCCGATGGTATGCCGCGCCGCACCCGGAATCCGGACGACAAGCGACATGGAACAGGTCATCCCGCGTTTCAGCTGAGCGCGGCGATCTGATCCGCAATCGCGAGCAGGCGCTTTGCCTGGTCGTGGTGCAGCAGTTCCACCATTTTGCCATCGACCCGGATCGCGCCTTTGCCTGCGTTCTCCGGCTGGGCGAAAGCTTCGATTACGGCGCGAGCGTGATCGAGTTCGGCCTCGCTGGGTGAGAAAATCGCGTTGCACGGGCCGATCTGGTCCGGGTGGATCAGGCTTTTCCCGTCAAAACCAAAAAGCTGCCCTTGTGCGGCTTCGGCGCCGAACACGTCGAGATCGCGAAATTCGTTGCACACGCCGTCGAGAATGGTGACGCCATGCGCACGCGCCGCGCAGACCGCATGTGTCAGCACCGGCAGGAACGGCGTGCGTTCTGGCGTCAACCGGGCGCGCATTTCCTTGGCAAGGTCGTTCACGCCCATGATCCAGAGCGAAAGACGGCTGGATTTGGCCATCGCGGCCACGGCATCAAGCTGGCTGACGACGGCGCAGGTCTCGATCATGGCCCACAACTGCATCGCTGCGGGTGCCTTTGCCAGCGCGTCTTCGCAGGCGCGAATATCATCGGGGCTGGATACCTTCGGCACCAGAACGGCATCGGCGCCGCTACCGGAAATCGCGGCAAGATCATCCGCGCCCCATTGGGTATCAAGACCATTGCACCGGATCGCGACTTCGCGATTGCCGAAACCGCCAGTGCGAACCGCCTCGATCGCGGCGGCGCGCGCATCGACCTTCGCTTCGGGTGCGACGGCGTCTTCAAGATCGAGGATGATCACATCGGCAGGCAGGTTCCGTGCCTTTTCAATGGCGCGGGCGTTCGACGCTGGAAGGTATAGTGCCGAGCGGCGGGGACGGTCTGGAGCGATCATGGCCTATGTCCGGATTGTGGTGCTGCCCGGCCATTCGCCCAGTTGCTGAAAAGGTCAATGGGCTTGGCGCACGGATCGGCTTGACGCCCGCCAACAATTGCCACAGACCTGTTGAACAACAGTTCAGCGATCCACGCTGGCAGGAGAGGCTCCATGGCAAGCGAAACCACGACGATACCTGATCACGTCCGTCCGGATCTGGTGTGGAACGCTGATTTCGATGCCTTTACGGCGGAAGGCAACGACCCTTGGGCTGCGATCAGCCGCCTGCATGAAGGCCAGCCGATCCTGTGGTGCACCAATGTTGCGCATGGGCGGTCGGGCTGGCTGCTGACTCGTTTCGAGCTGATCAGCGAGGCCATGATCGATTACGAAAATTTCACGGCCGAACGGCACGGCATGATTGCCGACCTGGTGGGCGAGAATGTGCGGCTCAACCCGATCGAGATCGATCCGCCGGCGCATCATGGCTACCGCCGGCTCCTGAACCCGCATTTCACGCCCAAAGCCCTGCGCGAACTGGAAGAGGCGGTGCGCAAATCGGCCAGCGAGTTGATTGACCGGTTTGCCGACAAGGGCGGATGCGAATTTATCTCCGATTTCGCCATCCCCTATCCCTCATATGTCTTCCTCGACCTGCTCGACATGCCGCGAGACATGCTGGACCAGTTCATTGACTGGGAAGACGGGATCATGCGGGCGCCGGAGATGATGGACCGGGTAAAGGCCGCACGCGCGGTCTATGCCTATCTCAAGGCGCACCGCGAAAAGCAGTTCGAAAACCCCGGCAATCCGCTGCTCGACGCGATGGTCCATGGCGAAGTGGACGGACGGGAACTGAACTACCTTGAATCCATGGGCATGTTCTATGTGCTCTACGTGGGTGGTCTGGACACGGTCTATTCCACGCTCGGCTGGATCCTGCGCCATCTGGCGACCCACCCGGAGCTTCAGGATCGGCTGCGCGCCGATCCGGAACTGATCGGGCCGGCGGTGGAGGAATTTGCCCGCGCCTTTTCGGTCGTCGTCACGCATCGAAACCTGGCGAGGGATCACGAATTCCATGGCGTCCAGATGAAGGCGGGGGACGAAATCCACCTGCCGCTGATGCTGGCCGACCGTGATCCGGATGTGTTCGCGGATCCGCACACCATCGATATCGATCGCAAACCGCGCCACATTGCCTTCGGCACGGGAACGCACAATTGCCTGGGCATTCATCTTGCCAAGCGCGAACTGCGCATCGTGATCGAGCTGTTCCTGCAGCGCTTCAAGTCGATCCGGATCAAGGATGGCGAGGAATACCGTTATCACACGGGCCGGACCTTCGGCGTCGAATACCTGCCGCTCGTGTGGGAATGATTTAGCCTTGGGAGGGGCGCGATGACGATAAGTTACGAAGGTCAGGCGGTGGTCATCACCGGCGCCGGTGGTGGTTTAGGGCGCGCCTATGCTCTTGATATCGCGGCGCGCGGCGGGATGGTCGTGGTCAACGATCTTGGCGGATCGACGCGCGGCGGAGAAGGGGAAACCTCTGCGCGCTTTGCCGACGCAGTCGTGGAGGAGATTCGCGCAGCGGGCGGTCAGGCGGTTGCCAATTACGATTCGGTCGCGACAACAGAGGGCGGCAAGGCCATCATCGCGTGCGCGCTCGACAGCTTTGGCCGGATCGACGCCGTCGTCGCGAACGCCGGTAACATGCGATACGGCGATTTCGAGGATCTTTCGCTCGAAGATCTGAACGCGCTGCTGGCCGTCCATGTCGGCGGCAGCTGGAACGTGGCGCACGCCGCCTGGCCGCACCTGAAACGACAGGGTTATGGCCGGATCGTCTTTACCACCAGTTCGGGCGGCACGCTGGGGAACGCGTCGCTGGCCGCCTATGGCGCGGCCAAGGGTGGCGTGATGGGCCTGATGCACAATCTGGCCGAAGCCGGCGCGCCCCACGGTATCTTGTGCAACGCGATCATGCCCAACGCCATGAGCCGGATGACAATGGAAATCCGCCCCGGCGAGCTGGGCGAAAATCCCTGGAGCGCGGCCATGCCGCAATACTTCGATCCGGCCTACACGGCAGGCCTTGTTACCTATCTCGCCAGCAAGGCCTGCGCCACGCATCACGGGATTTATTCGATGCTGGGCGGCCGGCTGGGCCGGGCCTTTGTCGGAATCTGCCATGGCTATGCGCAGAATCAGCCGATGGACGCAGAAACGATCGAAGCGAACTGGAGCGCGATCAACAACGACGCCGCTGGCTACGCCATACCGGCCAACAACACGGACGAGTATCGCATTGTCGCTGAATTGCGCGGTGTCGAGGTCTAGACGCCGATCTGCTCCAGAAGGCGTTCGCTCTCGTCCCACAGTCGGGCTGCTGCGGCATCGTCCAGCGCGCAATCAGCCGGCGTTTCTTCCGCCTTGAGGTGGAAATAGCGACCAGGGGCGCGGCCACCTTCGGGGTCAGTGGCTAGCCAGACAATCGTTTCCGCCGGCAGGTCGGACGTGACAGTCGGAGCTGCGGCCATGTGCTTTTGCATGAAGTCATCGCCGTGGCTGGCAAAGTTGCTGGCTACGACGCCGGGATGCATCGACTGCGCGATGATGCCATCGGCCGACACGCGCCGGGCAAGCTCTCGCGTGAACAGGCTGTTGGCAAGCTTAGCCCGGCAATAGGCCATGTTGTGATCGGAGTTGAAGCTCTGCAGATCGTTCCAGTCCATGCCATCGGGGCGGCGGTGAGCGCTTGATCCGACGGCGATCACCCGCACGGTTCCGGCGGGCTGGCTGGCGGCTGTTGCCTTCAGCAAAGGCAGCAATTCGCGGGTCAGGAGGAACGGGGCGAGGTGGTTGGCGGCAAAGGTCGCTTCGGTGCCTTCATCGGTGCGGATGATCCGGTCACGCACGCCGCCAGCATTGTTCACGAGCACGTCGAGCCGATCTGTGATCGATAGCACCTGTTGCGCCAGTTTGCTGACTTCGGCCATGGAATCAAAATCTGCCTGAAGCATGGTGAACGATCCGCCATGGGCGGCGGCGGCGCGAATTTCCTCAATGGCCGCAGCGCTGCGATCCGGGTTCCTGCCGGTTCCGATGACGCGCCAGCCTTTCGCTACCATTTGCCGCGCGGCAGACTTGCCGATTCCGGCGCTCGATCCGGTGATGAGAGCTACGGGTTGGCTCATGAAAATGTCCTCTCGTCAGGCGTAGGCAGTTGAATTTGGCTGGGAGCGCGTCCGCCCATGTACATCAAGCCGGCACCCACCACGGTGCCGACCGCGGCCAGCAGCAGGAACGGGTCATAGCTTCCGGTGCTGCGCTGCGTGACGCTCATGAACAGGGAGCCCAATGCCGATCCAAGAGCGATGGACAGCGTCAGGCAGCTTTGCAGCAGACTGAAATTCTTGAGGTCAAATTTGCGGGAAATAAGGAATGAGCCGATGTCACCTTCCGCGCCCTGGGCAAAGCCGATGACCAGAACGCCCGCCACCAGCAGCCAGGTCATGGACAGGCTGGAGTAAAGCAGCAGGTAGCCGATCACTGGCAGGCCCAAGGTTGCGAGGGCGACGATTTGGGCGGGCACGCGATCGAGCGCCAATCCGGTGCCGAAACGGCCGATGATTACGCCCATCGAGTAGAACGAAACCATCCATGCGGCGAGTTTCTCGCCAACGCCGCTTTCTTGAACCACCAGCATCATTTGCGACGAAGCAAAAACCTGCGGGATGTTGACCAGCGTCATGCCGGCAAACAGCAGCAGGAACACCGGGCTGCCAACCAGGGACATCAGTTCCGCCATGCTAAGGTGTGGCTGGGCGGCTGATCGGGCCGGGCGGGGCTGGCTCCGTCCCATGAAGACAATGGCAATAACGCCGGCAATCGCGGAACAGATTGCCAGGGCTATCCATCCCGTGCGCCAACCGTGGTCGCGAATAACGCCTGCCAGCAGCGGAATCGCAATGGCCCCGGCGAGCGGCGGCCCGGTCATCAGGACGGAAAGGGCAATGCCGCGCGCGGAATCAAACCGCTCGACGATAACGCGCGCGAAAACCATGGTGGTCGTCAGCACGCCGAACACGTGTTGCACCAGGTAGATCGCAAAGAACTGCTCAATCGGCCCGGTCATGAAGGTATAGGCGATGAAGCCGAGCGGCACCACGGTGAAGCCGACCATTGCCGCAATGCGTGGGCCGAAGCGGTCGGCGAGGTGCCCGGCCACCGGGATCAGCGGCATGGTGATCAGCGTGATCGAACCGACAAGCGCGAAATCTGCCTTGGACCAGCCGAACTCCTTGAGCATGGCCGGGCCTAGCAGGTTCATCGTGTAATGGCTGATGGCCGAACCGAATGACATGCCCAGCGCGCAGGCCAGCAAGGTGTGCCAGTTAAGGCCGAATTCGCGGGCATATCCCTGCATGGCACTCCCCCAAATTTGTTATTTGTATCGGGCCGCTCAGTCCGGCCTTTGGTTCAATCCATTGAGAAACAGGTCCACGGCAAAGTCGACGATCCGATCGACAGTTTGGTCATCGGGAACGTCTCCCGCGACGATCTGGCGCGTGGTGCCACCGACGACCATCGAGAGGAAAACGCCGGTGGCCATGGCCGGGTCGGTCCTGCGCAGGTTCCCCGCATCCATTTCGCGCTGGAGGATCGCGGCGATAAAGGTCGCCACCGGTTTGGCGCTCTGGTTGTAATTGAGCATGAGCAGGTCGGGGAACCGATAACTCTCGGTGTTGATGATGCGTTGCAGCCGCTGGCCATTCGTTGTGCGGACAAGACCGATCCGCTGGTGGCCAATGGCGCGCAAGGTTTCCTGTAAGTCTCCCTTGTCGAGAGCCTGCAAGGCGTCTTGCGGCACGATCTGGCGTTCGATGGCGCGCTGCACGGCGGCCTGGAATAGCGCCGCCTTGTCCGGGAATTTCGCGTAGACCGTGCGCTTGGTCATGTTCATGCGCGCGGCAATCATCTCGATAGTCGCGAGTTCGAACCCGTGTTCAAGAAACAGGTCTAGCGCGGTGTCGAGCAGTTCCTCGTACCGGGCTTCGGCCTGCTCCTTGGTCGGCCGTCCGGCACCACGCCGGCTAAGGGGCAAAGTCTCGTTCAAATCAGGGCCTTCGCATTTTTCGCTTGCGTCGTTCGGCGAATCGCAAATAATGATACGCATGAGTTGCCATTTGTCGAGTCCCGACAGACGACCTGGGAAAAGGATGCCGCAAGTGACTTCAGCCGTCGAGAAATTGCTTAGCCATGTTGCCGCGCCCGATCGTTTCGATCACACGGCTGCAGACCTTCGCGAACTTCAGGTGGAAGCGCTCAACGAGCGGTTTCAGGATCGCAAGGACAAGATCAAGCTGCTGCGCCACCGCGCACAGGAAGCCGGCATCGATACGATCACCTCGGTAGAGGACATGGTGCCGCTGCTGTTCCCGCACACGGCCTACAAGTCCTATCCCGAAAGCTTCCTGATGGAGGAAAAGTGGGATCGGCTGACCAAGTGGTTGTCCACCGTATCGCCCTATCCGATCGAAGGCGTCGACCTGGAAGGCATCGTCGATATCGATGACTGGATATCCCGCCTGGCTGCCAAGGGTTACTTCATTTCCTGCTCTTCCGGCACCACCGGCAAATCGGCCATGCTGATTGCCAGCCAGAAGGACATGGACTGGTCAAAGCTCGATACGGTTCAGGTCTTTTCCTGGGGTTCGGGCGTGAAGCCGGAAGCGAACCGCTACATGGTCGGCTGCGCGCCGGTCGCGACCGTGCCGAAGAACCAGACGATCGCCGCCGCGCAGACCGCCGCCTTTGCCGATCCGGTTCTGGGGCGCTGGAACTATCCGGTGCCGCCCATCACCGTCGGTTCGCTGACCAAGATGGTCGTCATGCGCAAGAAGATCGCAGACGGCACCGCTGGCCCACAGGAAATCGCCGACTTCGAAGCGACCTCGGCCGAACGGCAGAAGGTGCTCGATGATGCCATCGAGCTGACAGCGCAGAACATTATCGAGAACCGCGACAAGCTTCTCATGGTCTCGGGCCTGTGGAGCGGGCTTTACGCCGTGGCCAAGGCGGTGCGGGACAAGGGCTATTCGGCCAAGGACTTCAATCCCGACAATTGCATCTATGTCGGTGGCGGCCTGAAGCGCGCCCAGCTGCCGGCCGACTACAAGGAGTTCGTCCACGAGACGTTCAACATCCGGCCCGAACAGGACTTCCAGAACTATTCGATGCAGGAGCTGAACTCCGGCATGCCCAAGTGCCGCGAAGGCAACCGCTATCACGTGCCGCCATGGATCGTGCCGATGATCCTCAACAAGGAGGGCGACGCGCTGGTCCCTTACGATCTCGATGGCGGCGAAATCGAAGGGCGCGCCGCATTCTTCGACCTGTCGCTGGACGGGCGGTGGGGTGGGGTGATCTCGGGCGACAGGGTGAGCCTTGACTACAGCCCCTGTGCCTGCGGCAACAAGGGACCGTCCGTTCGTGACAATATCGCGCGCTATGCCGACCTTGAAGGCGACGACAAGATCGGCTGTGCTGGAACCATCGATGCCTATGTGCGAGGTGTGGCATGAACGCGCAGACCGAAACCGCCAACGCGGAACCGATTGTTTCGGCGCCGTTCTTCCTGCGCGGCGAGCTCGTCGAAGGCAGCGACATCATCCAGAAGTCGCGCGACCTTGGCGTCACCTTTGCCACGCCGAACATTCCGTTCGACAAGGCGATCCCCAAACGCACCGAAGTGCCGCCGCTGCTCAACGTGCCGGTCAGCGAGATCATCGATTTCCTGGTGGAAACCGGGCAGCGGCTGGTGGCACCTGACAACGCCTATGTGCACGAGTGTTTCGACCGCATGGCCTCGACCCACATCCTGCCGCGCTCGGTGTTCGAGAATGTCGGCAAGCACGCGGTCGCCTATCTCGACAAGCGGATATTGCAGGCGGAAGTGGAACAGAACTTCCGCGATCCCGGCGCACTCGATGGCTGGGTGCCGAAGGAAGACTTCAACGGCCGCAAGGCCTTTGTCCGGGCCTATGCGCCGCGCCTGATCCACGTGCTTCCGGGCAATTCGCCGGGCGTGGCGGTGAAGTCGATCGCGCAAGGCGCGCTGGTCAAGGCGGTGAACCTGTTCAAGATGAGCAGCGCCGATCCGTTCTACACCGTCGCGATCCTGCGGACGATGGCCGAGATTGATCCCGAACATCCGATCGTCAAATCGATGAGCGCCGTTTATTGGCGCGGCGGCGACGCGGCGGTCGAAAACGTGCTCTACCGTCCGCAGTACTTTGACAAGATCGTTGCCTGGGGCGGCGGTGACGCGATCAACAACGTCGTCAAATATCTCGGCCCCGGCTTCCAGCTGGTCTCGTTCGACCCCAAGACCTCGATCTCGATGCTGGGCCGCGAGGCGCTCGCCAGCGACGCGATCATGGAAGAAACCGCTGCCAAATGTGCGGCGGACCTTATGATGCTCAATCAGGAAGCCTGCGCCGCCAGCCGGTTCCAGTTTGTCGAAGGACCGCAGGACCTTGTCGATCAGTGGTGCGCCAAATTTCAGCGCAACATTGCCGAACGCGCGGCGGCTTCCGGCGATATCCGCCCACTTTCGGCCGACCTGCGCGACGAAGTGGAAGCGCTGATGATGATGGATGATGAATACGGCACCTGGGGCCGGGCAGACGGCAAGGGGCTGGTCATCCGTTCGGACGAGCCGGTGGATTTCCACCCGATCAACAAGATCGGCAATGTCGTGCGGGTCGATTCGCTCGATGACGCGGTCAAGTACGTCAACGTCGCGACGCAAACGATCGGCTTCTATCCGTCGGACCGCATGGCCGATTATCGTGACCGGCTGGGGGCGGGCGGGGCGCAGCGCATCTGTCCGCTGGGCGATGCTGGTCCCTCGACAATCGGTACACCGTGGGACGGAATGTATCCGCTGCATCGCTTCGTGAACTGGATGGTCAACGAAGACGGCTTGGGCTAGCCTCCGCGTCATGGCGACATACATGATATTCATCCGCGAAGGCGCCATCGTCGATCACGAGGCGATGGAGGCGTACCGTTCCGGCAACCGCGGCGCGAACGCGGCGGCCAGTCAGATGAAGCCGCTGGTTGTCTATGGCGAACTGGAAACCCTTGAAGGGGATGCGGCCGATGGCGTCGTCGTCCTTCAATTTCCGGATCGGGAGACGGCAAAGGCCTGGTATTTCAGCCCGGAGTATCAGGAGAAGGCAAAGCTGCGGCAAAAGGCAGCGCCCTATCGCTGTCTGATGGTTGAGGGATTGTGATTATGCACAGCCGGCTCATTGTATTGGCGACCGGCGTTGTCGCCGTCGCCTTCGGCACGCAGGTGTCGGGTCAGCAGAGCCCGTTCAGCCTGCCGCCCTACCTTTCGCGGGAAGCCGTTCCCAACAGCCTGAAGATCGATCCGCCGCCACCCGCGCCCGGTTCCGCCGCCGAAGCCCGTGACAAGGAAGCGCAAAAGGCCGCGCTCAAACTGCAGGGCACGCCGCGTTTCGCACTCGCAGCCCGCGATGCCGACCTGTCCTCACCGAAAGCAACGGGCGCGTTCTCCTGTGCGGCTGGCGTTGACATCAGCCCGGCAACGACACCCCGGATTGATGCCCTATTGCGCCGGTCGGCCCGCGAATTCGGCATGGCCTCGGCGCCAACCAAGCAGAAATACATGCGCAAGCGCCCCTTCGTCGTGAACCGCAAACCCAGTTGCACGCCGGATCAGGAAGTCGGTTTGCGGACCAACGGATCCTACACCTCGGGTCACTCGGGGATTGGCTGGGGCTGGTCACTGGTGCTCGCGGAAGTATTCCCGGACCGCGCAGCTGAACTGATCGCACGAGGCCGGGCCTTTGGTGACAGCCGACGAATCTGCAACGTGCATTGGCTCAGCGATGTCGAACAGGGGCAAGTCGTTGCCTCGGCGGTCTTTGCGCGGCTTCAGTCAGAACCCGCGTTCCAGGCGGACCTTGCGGCGGCTCGCGATGAGGCGAAGGCCTTGCAGGGCCAGCACGCTCCAACGTCCTGCGATGCGGAGGCCGCCGCGCTCGCCTTGCGGTAGAGGAAAATCTTGCCTCGCGCGGCTTTTTCTCTTTACCGCCGGGACGAATAAGAATGACAAATAATTGTCATAAGCCGGCAAGTCGTTAGAACGCGCCACGCAACATTTGGGAGCTGACCATGCCGGGGCATCATCCGTCCGTTCATGCGCGTACAAAGCCGGATCATCCGGCCCTCGTCTTGGCCGATAGCGGGGAGGTCTTGACCTATCGTGCGCTCGACGAAGGCTCCAACCGGTTTGCCAAGCTCCTGCGCGCGCGTGGTCTGAAACCCGGCGATCGCATTGGCGTGATGATGCGCAATTCGCTGACCATGCCAATCGTCTATTGGGGAGCAACGCGGTGCGGGGTCTTCGTAACCATGCTCTCAACGCATCTGAAGCCCGAAGAAGCGGCCTATATCCTTGGTGACTCGGCCTCTCGGCTACTCGTTCTCTCGGCATCTGTCGGGGCTACCCCTCGGGCGCTTGCCGAACAGCGCGGCGCGCTGATTCCCGGGATCGAGGAAATCTTCTTTGCCGATGATGATGCGCCAATTCCCGGGGCAACCTCGTTGGGCGATGCCATGGCAGCGATGCCGGCAGAGCCCGTGGCGGATGAAATCTCGGGCTTTCACATGCTCTATTCCAGCGGAACGACCGGACGTCCCAAGGGGATTGCCGTGCCGTTCACGCCGGGACCGATCGACGAATTCAACCAGTCGGAGGGGCGGCCCGACATGTATCGCCCCTTCGATCCGCTGGTAGCCTGGAACGCGGGGCCGCTTTACCATGCCGCTCCGCTTTCGGGCATGGTCATCACGCAGCGCCTTGGCGGCACGTTCGTAACCCTGCGCAAGTTCGATGCCGAGGCGACGCTGCGGGCCATTCAGGACTGGAAGGTCAACCACGCGCAATTCGTGCCGACCATGTTCGTGCGCATCCTGGCCCTGCCGGACGAGGTGCGCGCGAAATACGATCATTCCTCGCTCAGGCTGGCTATCCATGCAGCCGCGCCGTGCCCGGTCGAAATCAAGCGGCGCATGATCGATTGGTGGGGCAACTGCATCTACGAGTACTATTCAAGCACGGAAGGCGTCGGCTCGACTGCGATTACCGCCGAAGAATGGCTGAAAAAGCCGGGATCGGTCGGACGCGCATCGATAGGCGTGCTGCACATCTGCGATGATGACGGCAACGAATTGCCCGCCAACGAACCGGGCGTGATCTGGTTCGAAGCGCCGGAAGGCCGGACAATCAATTACCTCAACGATCCCGAAAAGGTGCGCAAGGCAACCCATCCGCGCCACCCGAACTGGTTTACCGTAGGCGATATCGGCCGCCTGGATGAGGACGGCTATCTGTTCCTGACCGACCGCAAGGATTTCATGATCATTTCCGGCGGGGTGAATATCTATCCTCAGGCGATCGAGGATTGCCTGATCGTTCATCCCAAGGTGCTGGACGCGGCCGTAATCGGCGTGCCGAACGCGGAATATGGCGAAGAGGTAAAGGCGGTTATCCAGCCCAAGAGCTGGGCTGATGCTGGTCCGCAGCTGGAAGCCGAACTGCGCGACTGGTGCGCGACGCGCATTTCGGCGGTAACACAGCCACGCAGTTACGACTTTGTCGAGGAACTGCCGCGCATCCCCTCGGGCAAGCTGGCCAAGCATGAGCTGCGCAAGATTTATGGCAACCCGGTCGCTACGGTGTAATTGAACGGCTGCTGCCGATCAGATTTCCGGCAGGTCGTCCGGGATCCAGTTCGGCTGGCGCTTTTCCATGAAACTCTTCATGCCCTCGCGCACTTCGGTGCCATAGGCGAGGCTGGCAAACATCGTTTCGTAGTCAATGGTGGCATATTGCTGGTTGAGCATCCTCTTCACGTGCGCGCGCGCTTCGGGCGCGGCTTTCAGCAGTTCGACAGCCGCCTTCAGCGCTTCGGCGCGCAGATCGTCATGCGCGACGATGCGGCTGACGAGGCCGATGCGGTGTGCCTCTGCCGCATCGATGGAGCGGGCGGTCAGCAACAGGTCTCTCGCCTGGGCCATGCCGACATGGGCAGGCAGAACCGCGGCGTAGGTTGCATCGACAATCCCCCGCAGCAATTCCGGCACACGGAAGGTCGCCTTTTCCGAGACGACCGCGACATCGCTCATCATTGCGACGAGCAGGCCGCCGGCTTGGCAGATGCCGTTCACGGCGCTCACCACAGGCGCGACGGATTCGCGAATGGCGACAAAGGGCAGGGTTTCGTAGGTAAGACCTTCGGGAACCTTCTCGTCGCCCGGTTCATAGCGACCGCCAAGGTCACCGCCCGGGGCAAAGACGTCACCCGAACCGATGATGATCAGCGCACGCAGATCGTTGTTCTTGTCGTTCACCAGGCGAACCGCGCGCTTGATGCCAAAGTACATTGCCGGGGTGAAGGCGTTGCGCGCATGGGGGCGATCGATCGTGCACCACAGGATGGGGCCCTGCCGTTCTAGCTTCAGGCATTCAGCGCCGACATTGAGATCCATGGCAAGCTCCTTCGCCCGATCCGTGTGACAAAGCACGCGCCGGCGCAACCTGGGCCACGCGCTGTATCACCCCAGCGTTGCCGGCGAGTCTGGAACCTTTCGCGGCGCTGGTCTAACCCGGCGCAATGGAATTCACCTGGAACGAAGAGCAACAGGCGTTTCGCGACAAGCTGTGCGCCTTTCTCGATGCCAATCTGCCCGATGGCTGGGAGAAATTTTCCCAGCACGGACCGGCGAGCCCGGCGCTGACGAAATTTGCTGCCGAGTTCTGCCGCAAGCTCGCGGACAATGGCATGCTGTTCCCGCACTGGCCGGTGGAACATGGCGGGCAGGGTCTCGATCCCTGGCATCAGCAGATTCTTGCCGAAGTCATGTGGGAATACGGCGAGCCGCGTGGTGGCCAGTACATGAACGTCAACTGGATCGGCCCGACGTTGATGAAGTACGGAACAGCCGCCCAGCAGGCACGCTACCTTCCGCAGATTGCCAGCGGCGAAATGCTTTGGTGTCAGGGATTCTCGGAACCGGACAGCGGATCGGACCTTGCGAGCCTGCGCACCCGCGCGGTGCTTGAGGGCGATCATTACCGCGTCAACGGCCAGAAGATCTGGACCAGCTATGCCGGGTTGGCCGACACCTGCTTCCTGCTTACGCGCACCAGTGACGATCGCAAACGCGGCATCACCATTCTGCTCGTGCCCATGGACACGCCGGGCATCACCGTTCGCCAGATACCTAGCCTGATCGGTGAAGGCGACATCCATGAAGTTTTCTTTGACGATGTCATTGTGCCCATTGGACAGCGCTTCGGCGAAGAAGGGCAGGCCTGGGAAATCATAGGCTATTCGCTGACGAACGAGCGGCTCGGTATCCCTCGGTACCACCTGGCGCGGACGGCGCTGGACCGTGCCGTTTCCATGCTCAAGGACCGTGGCGACTGGCGCGGAGAGATCGTCAAGGCTGAAGCCGGGCGGTGCGCTGCGCTGTGCGAAGGCGCGCGAACGGCAAACTATGCCATCGTGCAAAAGCGCACCGAAGGTCTTGCCGTCGGCCCGGAAGCCAGCTCGGCGCGTTTCGCCACGGTCATGGCGGAAAGGGCGGTCTGCGAATTCGTGGTGGAATACGTGCCCGAAGCGCTGGCCGATGCATCGCCCTATCTGAAGATGCACCACCAACGCGGGATCGTTGCCGGGATTGCTTCGGGTGCTGCGGAAATCCAGCTGAACATCATTGCGGGCGACGTGCTCGAACTGCCTCGGGAGCCGCGCTGATGGACCTCGCTCTCAACGAAGATCAGCGCCAGATCCTCGACTTTCTCGATGGCCTGACGCGGCCCTACGCCACCGTGCCGATGCACGATACCTCGCTCGCGTTGGTAAGTGACGCGCTCGATGCAGAACTTGCGGAAGGCGGGTTTCTGGACGTTGCGGCGATGGAAGAGTTGGGCCCGGTAACGGCCGCGCTGGTAATCGAACGGCTCGCCCGCTTGCCCTTCGCGGTTGAGGCAGGTGCATCGGCCCTGTTGCGCATCGCGCTCGATCCCGAACTGCCGCGCCCAGTGTGTCTCGTGGAAGAAGGCCGGCTTGATCGACCCGTGCGTTTCCTGAAAGCCGGGGCTACTGTTGTGGTGATCGGGGAAAGCGGAGTGCGCAGCTTCACCGCCACCAACGATGCCGTCCGTCCGGTGACTGACGAGCCGCTCTACGCCTATCCGGTGGCCTACCTTGCTTCCATTCCCGCCGATGCGCGCAGGTATGATCTGGACGCCGGCGAAGCAACCCGCCTGTGGCGTGTCGGCCTGGCGGCGGAAACCGCCGGTCTGCTCGCCGCGGCATTGGACAGCGTGAAAACCTATACGTCGGAACGCAAACAATTTGGTCGACCGATCGCTACATTCCAGGCGCTGCGCCATCGCTTGGCGGAAGCGCAGGTGTTGATTAACGCGGCATACTGGCTGGCGCTTCGCGCGGCGGGAACCGGTGATGCAGGCGATGCTGCGCTGGCGGTGAGCCACAGCCTCGATACGGCCAAACGCGTCGCTTACGATTTCCACCAGTTCATGGGCGCAATGGGCATGACGCTGGAACATCCGCTCCACCTGTGGACCTATCGCCTCAAGTTCCTGACCGGCGAGCTGGGCGGCAGAGGCGCCAATGCGGCAGCAGCGGCAGAGGCAATCTGGGGCTGACCGGTCAGCGAATGGCGGGCGCGATCTCTTCGGCGACCCACTGCGTGTAATCCATGTATTCCTGCACACCGCTAACGGCGGGAATAGGGATGCCGCTCATGGTGACGCCGAGTTCGCGGAACCAGCATAGCCGATCCACGATCTCCTGCTTGGTCTGGCCCGGGCGCGCCTTGGGATCGTCGATCACCGCGTGGCCTTCGCCCACCCGACTGGTCGAGAAGCCGTAGAAAACGTGCTCCAGCTTGCCGGCATAGTCAGGCTGCGACTTGATGTAGTCGATCTTGTCCGGGATCGTTTCCGGTTTGGTCAGGAACGGCCACCAGCCTGAACAGTAACGTCCGCAGCGGCGCAGCACGGCATCGGCATCACCGCCAAGCCACAGGGGGAGGTGCGGTTTCTGGACCGGCTTCGGTTCGAAGGCGACGTCCCGGAAGTTGACGTATTTGCCCTCGAACTGCGGATCGTCGCTGGTCCACAGCTCGACAATCGCGGCGAGATATTCCTCGCAAATCGCGCCTCGCTCATGGAATGGGACGCCCAGAATAGCGAACTCCTCTTCCAGCCAGCCGGCAGCGAAGGTGATCATCGCGCGGCCGCTCGACATCCAGTCTAGTGTCGCCAGCGCTTTTGCCGATACGATCGGGTTCTGCAGCGGCAAGATGGAAATGCAGGAGTTGACCTTGATCGTCTCCGTTGCCCCCGCGAGATAGGACATGCCGGCAAACGCGTGGAAATAGAACGGCCCGGAAAGATCAACATGATGCTTGGGAATGATGTGATGCTCGGGCACACAGATCATCGCATAGCCCAGCGTTTCCGCCCACTTGGCCAGTCGGGTCTGATCGGCGCCGGTGACTTGCAGTTCCCACGGCTGCATCGATGCCTTCAGTTCCAGCAGGTGCGGCATCGAAAAGGCCAGTTCCATTGTCCATCTCCCAGATCGAGCGGACAAGCTGGCGTGGAAAGGTGCGCTAGTCGATGATCTTTCGTTCGATCAGGCTTGCAATATCGCCGGGGGGGAGGCCGAGCAGTTCGCCGTAAACATAGTCGTTATGTTCGCCGATCAAGGGCGCGCCGCGTTCGATCGCAGCCTCATCAGGCTCCATTCGCCAGGGCGGTCCAATGATCGGGCGGCTACCGGTGCGGTGATCGCTGACCATGCGATAGCCGCCGCGCGACCACATCAGATCGTCGGAGCACAGATCAATCGAACTTTGCGAGCGGAACGCGGGGACGGAGCGTGCGCGCAGGGCTTCAGCCAGTGTCGAGGCGTCCCGACTGGCCGTCTGCCCGGCGATCTGCGCATCGATTGCGTGACGATCGGCTTGGCGTCCTTCAAGCGTATCGTGATGCGACTTGGCTTCCAGTCCAAGTTCGTCGCACAAAGCCTGCCATTCGTCATGGCTATCGACAGCGACGGACAGCCATTGGCCGTCGGCGCAGGGATAGACGCCATGGGGGCACAACTCCGCGTGATAGTTGCCGTCGGCCTTGGGTACGTCGCCCGTCACGCTCCACGATACCAGGCTGTCGCCAATCAGGCTTGTCATGGCTTCGACCGCGGACAGATCGATGAACTGGCCTTCGCCGGTCGATTCTCGGTGGTGCAGGGCGGCGACAATGGCCAAGGCGGCATAGGCGCCAGCCGTTGAGTCGCCATAACGGATGTTCATGCCGCGCGGCACTTCGCCTTCGTGCCCGACCAGATAATTGAGCCCCGCCAGCGCCGCGAAACACGGGGCGTAGCCTGTCTGATAGGCGAGAGGGCCATCGGTTCCCCACATCTTCAGCGACAATTGTATGATGTCCGGCTTGATCTTTTTCAGGCTCTCGTAGTCGAGCCCTGAACGCTCCATCGCGCCTTGCCGGATGTTGTCGAGCACGACGTCGCTCTGCGCGACCATCTTCTTGACGAGGTCCAGTCCCTCGGGCGTCTTCATGTTAACCTGAACCGAAAGCACTTCTTGGTTGATCGACAGGAAATAGGGCGCCGCGTTGATATCGACGCCGCCATAGGCGCGCATCTCGTCAAGGTTGGTCATCGATTCCACCTTGATCACTTCGGCGCCAAGGTGAGCGAGGTATTTGCCGGTGTAAGGTCCGGCCCAGACCTTCGTGAAGGCGAGCACGCGAATACCCGCAAGCGGTCCGCCACGATCGGGGAGGGGCATCAGCTGGCTTCTCCGCTATGCTGCCCGAGCGCAGGGGCGGGGCTAAGAAGCCTGACGGGCGTGGCGCTCATGCGGTAGCTTGCGGTGGGATAGAGCGCCTCCCCAAGCACCGGATGGCTGACCGTCTGGAAAAAGCCGCGATGCTGCAACTGCTCGTTGCCGGGTAAGTCGGCCGCGCTGTTCACCGGCACGATGGTGACACCCAGCTTCTGGCCCTCGACCGACACGACATGCTTGCGCTGATCTTTCGCCCAAACCGCGAAGTGTTGGCGGAACAGGGAAACGCGATCGGCTGTGCAATGGAACTCTAGCCAGTCTTCCGGAAAGTCCGCCACCCAGTCGGGGTTGCCCATAAGCGCGATCAAGCCCTTCCAATGGGCCTTCGTCGTCATGAAGATGTAGAGGTAGCCATCGGCACAGGCGAAGCTGGTGGCTGGCCCCCCCATGTCATAGGCCGTGCGGGCTCGGCTCGGTTCCTGTTCGCCCGCGAGCATCCGATCGAGCACACAATCGACGCGGTTCACCTGCACTTCGACCTCGGAAATGTCGATGGACTGGCCCTTGCCGGTGCGCCGCTGACGCATCATCGACGCCATGACGCACAGGGCGGCGTCGATGCCGGCTTCATAGTCAGACAGGTATCGCCCGGCGCCTTTGAGCGGTGGCTTTTCAGCCGGCGTTTCGCTTGGCGAGTGATAGGCCCAGCCACCGGCGTTGATGACATTGAGGGGGCGGGCGATCTGGAATTCCTCCGGCGCGCCTTGGCCAAAGGGCGTGATCACGCAATGAACCAACCGGGGGAAACGCTCCGACAGTGTCTGCGGAGAATAGAGCGGATCGGCGTGATCGTCGATCAGGGCATCCGCCCGCTCAAGCAGGCGCTCCAGCCGTGCGCGATCCGCGGCATCGTCAGGATCGAGGACGACGGACTTCTTGTTGGTGTTGAGGTAGGCGAACAGCGTCGACCGCTCCGGCCCCGGTATGCCATCCATGAATGGTCCCATGCGCCGCGTTGGCGATCCGCCCGGGCGCTCCACCTTGATCACCTCGGCGCCGAAATCGGCAATCAGCTTGCCGCAGTATTCGCCGCAAACGCGCTCTGCCAGTTCAACGATCAGCAATCCCTTCAACGCGCTCACAGGCTTTGTCCGTCATCAATGGTGAACGTGCTGCCGGTTACCTGACGGCTACGATCGGACAGGAGATAGACCAGCATATCGTCGAGCGCTCCGCTTTCCAGCAAGCGACGACGGTGAAGTCCCTCCACGTCGGCCTTGCCGCGCTCGCTGGCAAACCAGTCGGCGTTGATCTCCGACGGGATCCAGCCCGGTTGCAGGCAATTGACGTTGATGCCCTGACGGATCCACTCTTTGGCGAACTGCCGGGTGAGGTGGGCGATCCCAGCCTTGGTTGCCGCGTACATCGCATCGCCGGTGCCGTTCTGCTGCGCGGTGATCGAACCGATCAGCACGATGCGTCCCTTTTCGTTTTCGCGGCTTCCGTGTGCAATCAGCCGGCGCGCGCCTTCGCGTGCAACCAGATAAGCGCCAAGCAGGTTGGTATCGACAACCTGCCGCAGACCGGCCTCGGCAACGTCGGTTGAACGGCCACCAGTTCCCGTGCCAGCGTTGCAGACGATCCCATCGACATGGCCAAAACGCACCTCGGCTGCCGTGTAGGCCGCGACTACGCTCGCCTCATCGGTGACATCCAGTCGTATGGCCAATGCAGCATCGCCAATTTCAGCCGCGAGACGCTCGACCCGGTCCAACCGCCGAGCGCCAAGCACGACCTGCGCACCTTCGCGGGCCAATAGTTTGGCAAATCCCGCGCCCAATCCGGCGGAGGCTCCGGCAATCAGAATTGTCCGACCGGCGAGTTGGGTCATCGGGCGTGAAAGTCTCAGCGCGCAGGTATCTTCGGCGGCATCGCGACATATTTGTCGATCGCGCGCTCGAAGTGGCGGATGCGGATTTCCTGATAGTTGCCCAGTGTCAGCCCGCCTTTTGCCGAAGCTTCGAGTCCTTCCTGCTGCGCATAGAGGTTGTCGGTATCCTGATCGAGGATCTTGCCGAAGCCCGGGTCCATGCCTTCCGCCTCGGTGAACGACTGGTCGTCACGCAGCACGATAGGTTCTGCCGGATCGGGACGGGGGCCGTCTTTAGGGGCAGGGCGCAGGAACATCACTTCATAGATGCAGCGGCGATGGTCCTTCGGATCGGGGCGGAATCGATAGACCATGGGCAACGAGATGCCCGGGAACAAGTAGGTGTTCGGGAAAATCGTGTAACTGTAGCAATCGAGCAGTTCGGAATCCGAAACGCCAGAGAGATCGCTGTTGGTGGCCTGTTCGAACATGGTCCTGAACATGTCGGCCATCGCCTGACGCGCAGTGCCATCGCCCACCATCGGGCGATCGTCCGACAGAACCGATGAATCGCCGATAGTGAACTGATCGAGAATTTGCTGTTCAGTGAACTTGCCTTCAAGATGCGGGCTCAGCACGCCGAGGCACGAGATGAAGCGATTCACGTGCTCGCCATACACGTCGTACTGCGAATTGGCGTCCGCGTTCGAAGGGGCCACCTGCGGGTGCGTATCGAGCACGTGATAGGCTTCCATGAAGGCCTCCACAGTCAACTTCCAGTTGGCAGGATAGCTCTTCTGCACGTGGCAATAGATGTAGCGGTCCTCGAGTTTCCAGGCGTCGATATGTGCGACCGCCTGGGCGCCGAGGTAGTCGCGCAGCGCGGGGGCTCCGGCGTCCATGTTGATCCAAACGAACCCGCCCAGCGTTTCGACGCGGGCTTCGGGCAGCGTCAGCTTGTCCGTATCGACATGGGGAAAGTCCCAGGGGCACAGCACCTTCTTATTGGTGCCATCCAGATTCCAGGTCCAGCCGTGGAACGGACATTTGAGATGCGCCGCATAGCCCGACGTGCCCGATGGCTTGAGCTTGGTTCCACGGTGAAGGCAGGCGTTGAAGTGCGCCTTGATCGAGCCATCTTCAACGCGGGTCACGATGAAAGAATAGGGGCCGATGTCGTAGACGTAGTAGTCGCCCGCTTCGGGGATGTGTTCTTCGCGGCAGGCGAACTGCCAGGTGCGTGTCCACATCGATTCCATTTCCCGGCGCGCGAAATCAGCGCTGATATAGCGGTCTTTCGATATGTCTTCGCTGCCCAGATATTCGTAGCTTTCGCTCCGCACCCAGTCCGGCGCTGCGATCTTGTCGGCCGCGATGATGTCCTGCGTGGAAATTGCAGGGCAGCGGGCTTTGCCGGGTTCAAGTTTGCCGGTTTCGACGTTCATTGCATGCATCCTTCGCTGGTCATTCGGCGACCGGGAGACTGTTCTTGTGGATCGTGCCATCCTTCATGATCAGGGCAATCCGGCTGGTATCGGAAAGGATCGAAACGTCGCTGAGCACGTCGCCATCGACCAAGATCAGATCGGCGAGCTTCCCGGGCTCTATCGTGCCAAGGGAGCCATCGCTCATCATCGCCTGACCACCATTGCGCGTGGCACAAATCAGTGCATCGGCAGCGCTATATCCATAGTAGTTCATGAACTGGATGAGGTCTCGCGCCTGTTGGCCCTGCTGCGCCCAGACGAAGCCATAGTCGCCGCCAATCAGGTGGCGGACACCGCGCTTGCGCAATTCGGTATGGGTGGCAATCGAGGCTTCGATAAGCGGCGGCACGCCCATCATCGTGGCGACTTCGGGCGATATACCGGCGCATGCCGCACCGCCGGTGACCATCTGGTGGAACAGGTCAATGGTCGGAACCACGAAGATGCGGTCCTTCGCCTCCTCCAGCATGTCGAGCAGTTCCTCGTCGGAATGTTCGACATGGAAGATTGCGTCGACCCCCGCACGAACGCACATCTTGGAGCCTTCGATCGAGCGCGAGTGCACATTGACCTTCCGGCCAAGGTTGTGCGCCGTATCGACCGCCATCTTCAGTTCGTCGTAGTGCATGGGCGAACAGGTGGCCGGCGTGCCGACCGTGCCGGCGCGCCACGCGTAAAACGGGTCTCCGGAAACGTCGATCTTGATGTTGTCGACACCCTCGCGGATCTGGAAACGAACGACCTTGCGCATCTCTTCGGGCCCATTGATCAGCGTCGAAGGGCCGATGCGCGGATTATGCTCAGTCGATTCATCTCCCATGCCGCCGGTGACGCTGATTTCCAGCCCGCCGGCGCGGATGCGAGGGCCGGGGAGCCGTCCGGCATTCACTTCGTTGCGCACCGCCACGCCCAGCCGTAGCTTGGCTTCTGAAGCGCCGTAGACGCTGGTGAAGCCGGCATCGATCAAAGCCTTGGCCCCGCGTGCGGCGGTAAATACCTGTTCCTCCGGCGTCGGCGTGATGAGATGTTCGGTCGCTGCGCAGTTTTCGAACGACAGGTGCCCGTGGCCTTCGGTCATTCCGGGCATCAGGAACTTGCCGGCCGCGTCGATCACAGTATCCGCCTGCGGTGCGTCTCCGCCCGTTACGGACGTGATTGCATTGCCATCGATCAGCACGTGGCCGGTAAAAGGCGCCTTTCCGGTGGCATCGAAAATCGTGGCATTGGCGATGACTGTGCTGGCCACTGACTATCCCTCTCACTGCGGCACGGTGGGTGCTCTACGCCTCGGTGAATAGGCGCTACCCGGCCTTGGCCAAATGACTGATTGCGCATTGGCCGTTTCCCGTGACGGCGAGGGCCACGCGAAACCTTGCCTGAATCACGGCTCTGCGCCACTGCAGCTTTGTCGCCGGGAGAGACTATCGATGGGTAATCTGAAAGTTACGATGACCGATGCCAAGGGTGAGACGCGCACCTTCGACGATGTCGAGGAAGGGCTGAGCCTGATGGAAGTCGCCAAGGCGCACGGCGTTGATGGCATTTATGGCGATTGCGGCGGTGGTTGCTCTTGTGCCACCTGTCATGTTTACGTCGATGCGGATTGGTTCGCGAAGGTTGGTGGTCCCGACGATATCGAGCTCGACATGCTCGATATGGCGGCTGAGCCCCGCGAGAACAGCCGCCTTTCGTGCCAGATCAAGATGACCGCAGAGCTTGACGGCATCGAAGTTACGGTCGCACCTTCAGGCATCTGATCCGGTGTAGCCCTGGCTTTGCCGCAAGGGGCAAGCGCTGGTTCGAGATGGGTTATGGCCGCGCTTCCCGCGCCGCGCCATTGTGCGCCCAACAACCTGGGACAGGATTCGGTACATGGAAACGCAGGACATCGCTCCGTCTGAAAAGGAGCTGATCGAACATGGCACACTGGCAGACTATGCGATCCAGTCGCAGCCCAATGCCTTCTATGCAGCGCTGCGCCATGGCGACCCGGTACACTATGATCCCAAACTCGATTCCTGGCTGATCACCCGGCACGAGGACATCTCGTTCGTCCAGTCCGATCCGATCACCTTTTCGGTCAACAAGGGCTATCACACGCAGCAGGCGCGCGGGATGCAGGCCGAATACCAGGAAATCCTGCGGACGCAGGGCGGGGGCTACTTCCCGGACGCGATCATGTCGGATCCGCCCTATCACACGCGCATCCGCAAACTCATGGAAAACGCCTTCACCGCACACCGCGTGAAGGAACTCGAACCGCGCATAACCGCAACCGTGGCCGAACTGCTGGAGAGTGTGGCCGACAAGGGTAGCGCCGATGCGGTGAAGGACATCGCGGTCCCGCTGACGATCCGCGTCATCGTGGAACAGCTCGGCCTTGATCATGGCATGGAAGACAAGATCAGCCGCTGGTCTGTCGCTGTCACCGCCCAGATCGGCCGGATGCAGGATCGCGAACAGATGCTCGAAAATGCGCGCCAGATCTGTGATTTGCAGCATTACATCATCGGTAAGATGAAGGAGCGCGAGGCGAACCGCGGCGAGGACATGATTTCCGACATGGTCCACGCCGAACTGCCCAATCCGGACGGAACGAAAGACAAACTGACCTTCGCTGAAGCAGTGAGCCTGGTCCGCGCAACCCTCATCGCTGGCAATGACACCACGGCTACGGCCATCGGCAACCTGTTTTATCTCATCACAACGCGCGAAAGTTTTGCCGACCTGCTGAAAGACGTTGTTGAGGACGACCGCAAGCTGACGCGCTTTGTCGAGGAACTGCTGCGGATCGAGCCGCCGGTTCGTGCATTGTCCCGCATGGCGACGAAAGAGGTTGTCGTCGGCGGCACGACCATTCCGGAAGGCGCGCATCTTCTGCTGGTCTATGGTTCGGGCAACGACGATGAAACCGTGTTCCCTAACCCGCGCGAATTCAACATCGACCGGCCCAATATCGCCCGCCACGTTGCCTTTGGCGGCGGCCCGCACCGCTGTGTCGGGCTCGCACTGGCGCGAATGGAAGTGAAGGTCATGGCGCGCGAGATCGTTCGCCGGCTCGATAGCATCAAGCTTGCCATCCCGGTGGAAGACATCCGTTATGTGCCAACGGTGGCCACCCGCACCATCGAGAGCCTGCCTATCACCTTCTCGCGGCGTGCGAGCTGATGGGCGAACTCTCTGGCAAGGTTGCGATCGTCACGGGCGGCGCATCGGGAATCGGCCGGGCCTCGGTCGATCTCTTCGTCGCGGAAGGCGCGAAGGTGATCATCGCCGATATGGATGAAGGGGCAGGGCAGGCGCTTGCCGATGGGCATGGTGAGAATGCCGCTTTTGTTCGCTGCGATGTATCGGAACGCGATCAGGTGCAGGCGGCGGTCGATCTAGCGGTCAGCCGGTTTGGCGGTCTGCATGTGATGTTCAACAATGCGGGCATGTCATGCGGCGCTTATCCGGATTATCTGGACGACCGGCTTGACGATTTTGACCGCGTCATGCGCGTCAATGTTCTGGGGCCGATGCTTGGCACGCAGATTGCCGCACGCCACATGAAACAGCACGGCGGGGGATCGATCATCAACAACAGCTCGATTGCCGGTACGCTGGCGGGCTACGCCATGATGACCTACCGTGCGTCGAAGGCGGCGCTGAACCAGTTCAGCAAGTCTGCCGCGATTGACCTTGGGCGATACAACATCCGCGTCAATTGCCTGATTCCCGGCCACATACGCACGCAACTTTCGTCGTTCCAGCAGGGCGCCAGCGATGACAAGGTGGCCGAGCTGGAAAAGCTGGTGGACGCGGTCTACCTATCAAACCAGTTGCTCAAACGGCGCGGAGACCCCGAGGACTGCGCCCAGGCGGCGCTATTCCTCGCAAGTGACCGCGCGCGGCAGATCACCGGCATTCTGCTTCCGGTCGAAGCTGGAGTTACGGCGGGCGATCCGGTCAACCACCTGCGTGACATCATGGATGCCCGGGCGCAGGTGCTCGGATAGCAAACCAGCCTGCGGTGCGTCCGCTCGGGCAAGGTTGGGCGCGAAATTCGAAGCGTTGATGCTGTGCCATTATCGCTGTGGGGCTGTTTGAGCCGGCGACTTGCATGATCGGTCGCCGCATCGAAAACTGTTGCGGTGCAGGGGCAACGCCTGTGGGAGACGGGACATCATGGACTTTGCGGAATCGGTCTGGACCGACGGGTTGCCGGTCGACATTGACTACATGTTTCCTGAACGACCGTCTGATCCGGAAATGCGCGAAAGCGCTTCAGTCTGGATCTTCGAGGAAAATGGCGCCTTTGCGCTGCCGCGGGTCGGGATCGAGGCGGTGGGCGCGACCTGGGATAATCACCGCTATGACATGAATATCGCGTTTGCCGATGGCCGCGTGCTGCGCGAAAGCGCCATTGGCAACAGCGCACCTGTGCGGAGCGCAAGGGGTTTGCCAGATACGCTCGGAAGCGACGGCCTGGTGTTTCGCGTAATCGAACCGTTCAGGCGCTGGCATGTGTCTTATGAGGGCCAGGCATGGGAAGGGACGGTCGAGGAACAAATCCGCGCTGAATTTGGGGCCTATGCCGATGCCGGCCGATCAAAAGGGCTTGAGGGCCGGGCGCGGGTGCCGGTGAAATGGGCGGTCGAACTGGAAATGGTCACGCCCGCCTGGGTGCAGGATTACCGCGAGGAAAAGCTTGCCGGTATGACGGAGCGCGAGCGCGCCGATGCCGGCTCCATGGGCTATGGCTGGCGAACCGAGCATTGCTTTCGCGGGGCGGGAGAACTGACGATAGAGGGGCAATCGCGCAGCTTTGGCTGCCTTGGCTCACGCATTCGCCGCCAGTCCGTGCGCCCCATGGGTGCGTTCCGCGGTCACGCGTGGATGGAAGCGGTCTTCCCTGATGGGCGCGCCTTTGGCTTCATCACCTATCCGCCTCTTCCCGGGGAAGCGCCGGAAGATACCTACAACAACGCCTATTTCTGGACGGGCGAAAAGATGCTGGCGGGCAAGGTGCGCAATGCGCCGTTCCTGCGGCGTATCATGCCGCGCGGCGATGACGTTTCCTGCCAGATCGAAACCCCGGAAGGCACGTTCGATATTGTCGGGGAAACGGTGAACGCCACGTTCCACATGGGTAATCCGGGCGTCAATGGCTTCAACAACCAGCAGGGCGGTGTGAAGTTTACCTTCGACGGGCAGACAACCTTCGGAATGATCGAAAGGTCATCGCCCGCCGAGGTCTGCACGGTAATCCTCTAAGCGATCAGGCCGAACCCATGTAGCGGCCGCCGTTCACGCTGATCGTCTGCCCGGTCATGTAACCGGCTTCTTCGGACACGAGGAAAGCGGCGGCGGCGGCGATATCTTCGCCCGTGCCAATGCGCTTGACCGGAAGGGCGGCGCCGTAAGCTTCGACTGCGCCCGGTGTCTGCATGATGGCCGCACCGCGCAGCATCGGCGTGTCAATCGAACCCGGCGGGATCATGTTTGCGGTGATGCCATGTTCGCCGAGCGCCATGGCGAGGCACTTGGTCAACGCAAGCAGACCACCCTTCGAGCTGGTGTAATGCGTCTGCCAGGCCGAACCCGACTGAACCGACGACGAAGTGATGTTGACGATGCGTCCCCACTTCGCTTCGATCATGTCGGGCACGCATTCCTGGGTGACGAGGAAGGGGCCAACGAGGTTGATCTTGAGCACCTTGGTCAACAGTTCCTCATCGATCTCGAGGAAGTCGTTGAACGGCGCGATGCCGGCGTTGTTGATGAGAATGGCAATCTTGCCGAGTTCGGCGCGGGTGCGGTCGGCCGCGGCCTTGATCTGAGCCTTGTCCGAGCAATCGGCCTGAACCGCAATCGCGGTGCCGCCAGCTTCGCGAACGAGGCGTGCGGTTTCTTCCGCGCCTTCACCGTTGATGTCCCAGATGGCGATCTTGGCATCGTCTTCTGCCAGGCGCAGCGCCATGGAACGGCCCATACCGGAACCGGCACCAGTGATGACGGCAACCTTGCCGTTGAGCGAACGGGTCATCTCGTAACTCTCCCAAACTGCACGAATAGAAAACTGAACGCGTGTACAGCAGGGAACGCCAGTGCTGTCAAACCGCCCGGGCGGAGTCAGGCATTCGGCGAAAATCCGCCATAGGCACCGCGATGGAAAAGCATGGGATCGGTTTCCCGGTGCGATTCAAGTCCCAGGACCAGTCCGGTCACAAACCAGTGATCGCCCGCTTCTTGTACCGCGTGCAGCGCGCATTCGATCGAAACCATGGTTCCGGCCAGCACTGGCACGCCGTGGTCCGATTGCGAATAGTCGACCCCGACGAACTT
Organism: Novosphingobium sp.; assembly: GCA_046063225.1. Lineage (GTDB taxonomy): Bacteria > Pseudomonadota > Alphaproteobacteria > Sphingomonadales > Sphingomonadaceae > Novosphingobium. The sequence continues at coordinate 60,774 of JBJTLW010000156.1, forward strand.
GTCCGGCCCCGATTTCGCCAATTGCTGGCAAAGGTCCAACTGATCGCGCGCCAGCACGTTGACGCAGAAATGCCCGGCGGCCTCAATCAGCGGCCACGATGACGATCGCTTGTCCGGCAGGAAGCCGACCAGCGGAGGGTCCAGGGAAACCGAGGTGAACGTACCAACAACCATGCCCACCGGTGCGCCTTCGCCGGTCATCGCGGTTATCACGGCAACACCGGTTGGATAGTTTCCCAGCACCTGGCGAAACTTGCCCGGTTCAATTCCTTGGCCGCTCATCAGATTTCGTCCCCGCAAGTATTTCGCCTTCCTTGTAGCAAGCCGCGTTGCAAGGCAATGTCCGATACTGCGTCTGTATCGTGCGCGGACGCGAGCGGACTTGCACCTTGCGGCAAGATGTGCTGATCACCTGTTCAAACAAGCTTTGGGGAGTGAAGTGGCAAGGCCGCTCAAAAATCTGGAAGAGATCGTCGTGATCGGCGCCGGCCTCGCGGGGCTTTCAGCCGCGCGCCATGCCGCGCGGTTGGGCAGGCTTGTCACCCTGTTTGAAGGATCTGGCCTTTACGGCGGCCTGGTTGCCACCCTTGGTGAGGTTGACGATCTGCCGTTTCCCGGCACCTGGTCTGGCCAGGATCTTGCCATGCACCTGCTGGAACAGGCGCAGAAGGTAGGCGTGCGGGTGATCGATGCTTCGGTTACTGCCGTTGATCCCGGCACGAAGCTTTCCCTGACGGATAGCGAAGGCCGCAGCTACGCGCCTGAAGCGATCATCGTGGCAACCGGTGGAACGCTTCGCAAACTGGGCGTACCTGGTGAAGAGGAATTTGCCGGTCGCGGCGTTTCGCGCTGCGCGACCTGCGATGGCGGCTTCTACCGGGGCAAGCATGTTGCCGTGATCGGCGGCGGCGATGGCGCGGTGCATGAAGCGATGACCCTGTCGCGCATGGCAGAGCGTGTTACCCTGGTCTGCCGCAGCCCGCTCAAGGCACGGCGGGAGCATATCGATAAACTTGACGCGCGCGATAACGTCCGCTTCGTTTGGGACAGCGAAGTGACCGCGATTGAAGGCGACGTGAAGGTGTCTGGTCTGGCGCTTCGCAATGTGAACACGGGCGAAGAAAGCCAACTCGCCTGTGACGGCGTGTTTCCGTTTATCGGCCTTGAACCGGCGGGGCATTTCCTGCCCGCGGCTCTGCGCGATGATGCCGGATTTGCCTCTACCTCGGCCGATCCGCGCGTGCAGGCCATCGGATGGGCGCGGGCCGGTTTTGGCGGGACGGGAATTGAAGCAATGGCAGAAGGCGTGAGCGCAGCCGAAGCGGCGCACCGTGTCCTGTCCGAATTGACGTGAAAGGAAAGCACATGGCTAGCAGGGATGGTCAGTACCAGGTGGTGTGGCCCTGTGGAGAGCGGCGGTTGAAGGTCCGCAAGCTGGCGCGCAGGCTGGACACACTAAACGGCAAGACGGTGGCGCAGCTGTGGGATTTCCTGTTTGCTGGCGACGAAATTTACGTCGCGCTGGAAGACAAACTGCGCGAGACCTATCCCGAGGTGAATTTCGTTTCCTGGCGCGAATTCGGCTCGACCCACGGTCTGAACGAGAAGGAAATTCTCGCCTCGCTGCCCCAGCGCTTCAAGGAGCTTGGGGTAGATGCGGCCATATCAAGTATGGCCTGCTGAGGTTCTTGCACGCCCGCCGTGTTGCGGGCCAGCGAGGCATGCGAAAAAGCCGGATACCCGACCAGCTCTCTGGTCTGTGAAGGGTTCATGAGCCAGGCCGCTGCGACGTCGGTGGGGCTGGGCTATCCCAATATGCCAGTGGCGACGATTGTCGGCCACCCGGGCGCGCAGTCGGTCGAGGAAATTCGCCGGCACGCGGCAGAGGTAACGGCGGCGGAAGTCATCGCTAATCTGACCGTGCAGCCGGACGAGGTTGTTCTGCCGGACGAACCGGGCGCGCGCGATATCGTCTTCGAGGGTAGCTTCGAAGAGGTGAACGATTATTTCTATGAGCAGGAATGGAGCGATGGCCTGCCAATCGTTCCGCCGACGCTTGAGAAGATCAACGCGTTCCTGAGCTTTACGGACCGCGATCCTGATGAAACGCTGGGCATCGTGCTTCCCGAAAGCCGGGCGGTGACCATCTGGTCAATCGCGGTGAACGGCGTGATGGCCGGTTGCCGGCCGGAATACATGCCGATCCTGATCGCGCTGGGCGAGGCCATGGCCGATCCGACCTATGGCGTCGAGCATTCCGGAAATACGCCGGGGTCGGAAACGCTGATCATCCTCAACGGGCCGATCATAAAGCAGCTGGGGTTCAACTACACCCAGGGCGTGCTGCGCGACGGGTTCAAGCCGAACACCAGCGTCGGCCGATTCTGGCGGCTTGCCTTGCGCAACATCGCGGGCTTCCGTCTGCACAAGACGGACAAGGGGTGCTTCGGCAACACGTTCCGCGTTGTTCTGGCCGAAAACGAGGATGCGCTTGCCGCCATCGGCTGGCCGTCAAACGCCGCAGACATGGGCTTCTCGACGGGCGACAACACGGTGACCATCACCCGCATGACGGGCGGCGATGTCATGCCGTCGGTCACCGGAGCCCGACCCGAGGCGATGATGCCCTATCTTGCCGATGGCGTGGCCAAGGAAACCGGCTGGGAAATTTCGTTCACCGTCGGCGGACTGACTTTCGGTACGCTGCGTCCGGCGCTGGTGCTCAGTCCGATTTTGGCGGAAACCATCGCCAAGGCTGGGTGGTCAAAAGACGATGTGAAGCAGTACCTCTTCGATCACGCTCGCATGGAAGCGGGCAGGATCGAGACGATGATGAACGTCTGGACCGAGTTCAAGATCGACAGTCTGAAGCATCAGGTGATGCTCGGCCGCCTGCCCAAGGACTTCGCGGAAAGCGACGATCCCAAGCGTCTCGTGCCGATCGTCACGCGTCCGGATGAGTTCATGGTTCTTGTGTCCGGCGATCCGCTTCGCACGAACGCCTATGCCTTCGCGCACAATGGCTACCTGGGTTTTCCGGTCGCCAAGAAGATTGCCTTGCCCGACGATTGGGAGGCCCGGCTGGGGCTATCCGGCGGTGAGGGTGTTGCGGAAGGCGTCTAGCCGCCGCACGCCCTCCGCCAGCGTTTCCGGCGCCTTGCAGTGGCACAGGCGCAGGACACCGGTGACGGCCTGATCTTCGAAAAAGGCCGAAACGGGGATCGTCGCGACGCCGCCCTGCATGACCGCAGCCTCGGCAAAGGCATGATCGGGCAAGTCGATGCCGGATGCCGCCAAGTCAATGCAGGTGAACCACGTGGCGCCGTTGGGCAGGACGGAAAACCCTGCATCGGTAAGGGCGCGGTTGAGAACATCCCGGCTTTTCGCCCAACCATCGCGGCGCGCGGCAATCAGGTTGTCGTTGGCAAGGCCTTCCGCCACGGCGTATTGCAGCGCTGGTGGAGTTGTGAAGGTAATGAACTGGTGCGCGCGGGCGAGAACGCCGGCAATTTCCGGCGCAGCACAGAGCCAGCCAATCTTCCAGCCGGTGACGCCGAAAATCTTGCCAGCCGAGCCGATCTTGATCGTCCGCGCGGCCATGCCCGGAAAATCGAGCAACGAACGGTGCGGTCGCCCATCGAAGCGCACAGCCTCCCATACCTCGTCGCAGATCACCAAAAGGTCGTGCTCTCGGCACAGGTCGGCGAGCATGGCGAGTTCTTCATCCGACGCGCAGGTGCCGGTGGGGTTGAGCGGATCGTTTACGATGATGGCGCGGGTTCGCGGCGAAATCTCTGCTTCGATAGCGTCTTGTTCATAGCGCCACCGCGGTGGATGCAGGGTTACAAAGCGCGGGATACCGCCGGCGCGACGGATCAATGGGGCGTAGGCGTCGTAAACCGGGGCAAAGACAATCACCTCGTCGCCAGGTTTCACAGCCGCCAGAATGCTGGCGACAATGGCCTCGGTGGCACCTGAAGTGACAAGGACATGCTCGCGCGAAAGCATGAGGCCTTGTGCGCGCTGGTAGTAGGCTGCCACCGCATCGCGCAGTTCCGGCACGCCCAGGCTCGGGGGGTATTGGTTCGATCGTTCGCGCAGCGCGCGTGCTGCTGCATCGATCAGTTCCAGCGGCCCCTGATCGTCGGGAAAGCCCTGGCCCAGGTTGATCCGCGCGCCATCGCGGCACAGGGCGGACATCGTCTCGAAAATGGTAACGCCCATCCGGGCATAGATCGGGTTCAGCTCCATCGCGGGCAAACCCTAGGCAATCACGGCCGCAGGGGGAAGGGGCGGGAGCCCGAAGACGCCCGCCCGATACCGATTACTTGACCGAAATTTCCACCCTGCGCGCAGCTGCGGCCGGAACGGTAGCGTCCGTCGTGTTCTCCGGCTTGACGAGAGCAACGGCAGTATCAGCGGCCCCGGCCTTGAGCAGCGCAGCCTTCACAGCTTCCGCCCGAGCCTTCGAAAGTGTGGCATTGGCGGCCGCATTGCCGCTCGCATCGTTGTAGCCCGAAATGGCGAGTGTGGCGCCGGTATTGCCATCCAGATAGCTCTTGAGGGCGGTTGCCGTTCCATCGAGCGCTGCGGGGACAGCGGTTTTGCCGGTCGTGAAGTACACCTTCACCACGGGCTTGCCATCGCGGGTTTCGACCGTGACGCCTTCGCCTGAAGGAATTGCCGCTTGCCCCTCTGCGGGAGCTGACGCGAGTTCGCTTGGCATGGAAACAGGGGCCGACGCTGCGGTTGCCGCCGCTTGCCCTTCGTCAGCAGCAGGAGCCGATGGGTTCTTGAAGAACAACCACCAAATGAGCAGCAAGAGGGCAAGCAGCAACAGCAGCCACCACAGCCAGCTCATCGAGCCGCCTTCGCCATCACGGTCGTCCTTGACCAGGCTCTGCACGGCATCGGTTGCGCCCGATGCCATGCCGGCCGCACCGGCCACAGCCGCACCAGCTGCGCCTGCGGCTGCAGCACCCGCTTTGCCGGCCATGTCGCCTGCGGCATCGACTGCGCCGGACACCGCACCCATGGTCTTGTCAGCGGACTTTTCAACCGCATCGCTTGCACTTGCGGCAATGGCCCCCGCGGTAGCAGCAACGGTCCCCGCCGCCTTGGCGGCCGAGGACTCAGCCGAAGCAGCAGCAGGCTTGCTGGTGTCGACGGCTTTCTTGGCAGAACCGGCCTTCTTGCTGCTACTGCCCTTGGCACCGACAGCCGCCAGCGTGGCAACGCCTGCGGCTGAAGCCGCGGCGGTCTTGCTTACGGCTGCCTTCTTGGCGGGCGCCTTTGCTGCCGGCTTTGCAGCAGGCTTCGCTGCGGCAGGTTTCGCTGCAGCAGGGGCTTTTGTCGCCGAAGCCTTCTTCGCTGCGGGCTTGGCATCAGCAGCTGCTTTCGCGGGCGCCTTCGTAGCGGGCTTGGCAGGCGCGGCCTTCGCCGGCGCGGCCTTGGCTGCTGACGGCTTGGCTGCGGCAGCCTTTGCAGGTGCCGCTTTCGTCGATGCAGGTTTTGCTGCAGAAGCCTTTGCAGCGGGCGCCTTTGCCTTGTCAGACGGAGCCTTGGCGGCCTTCGTCGAGGACGCTTTGGCGGCGGGAGCCTTGGCAGCCGGCTTGGCAGCCTTGCCGGCGAAGGCGGACAATTTGTCGAAGCCTTGGGCCAACAGATAATACACAGTGACGCGGTTCTTGGTGCGGTCAGCCTTCATCAGTTCGCCAACCTTGGCGATGGCTTCATCCAGCACGTCGTCGGCGTGGGGCAGTCCAAGCTTCTTCTTGAGGAAGTTCGTGCGAACCCGGGCCAGTTCGGTCGGATCGCTGAAGGACACGAGCGCGGAATCGCGGCTGCGCAGGGCAATGCCGCAATACTTGACGATTCCGGCAATCACCGCATCGTCGGCATTTGCCACGTATTTCTTTACGTCAGCCGCCCAGTTTTCGGCCATTTACCCCTCCATTTTGCGGTAGCGACACCACGCCCCGGCGACGATCGCATCGGAGCAAAGCACGAGCCTATCGCATTTTTACGGAAGGTCCATTGTATTCTTCGCGCCTGCCAAGTCGTCAGGCCCGGACGCTTACGCCGCGCGTTTCAGTTCCAGCCGTTCCCAGATTTCGACGAGTGCGCTGGTGAGTTCGCGCATCATGTCCTGGGTGTGCGACGGGCCGGGGGTGAAGCGCAGGCGCTCGGTGCCGCGCGGCACGGTGGGGAAGTTGATCGGCTGCACATAGACGCCGTATTCGGCGAGAAGGATGTCGCTGATCTGCTTGGCGCGCACCGGATCGCCCACCATCAGCGGCACGATGTGCGTGGTTGATGGCATCACCGGCAGTCCGGCTTCGGCAAAGCTGGTCTTGAGGAACTGGGCGGCGGCCTGCTGGCCCTCGCGCTCAACGCTCGAGCTCTTCAGGTGCTTGACCGAGGCCAGCACGCCCGCGACCAGCACCGGGCTGAGCGAAGTGGTGAAGATGAAGCCCGGCGCGTAGGAGCGGATCACGTCGATGATCTTCCTGTCCGCCGCGATGTAGCCGCCCATCACGCCAAAGGCCTTGCCCAGCGTGCCCTCGATGATGTCGATGCGGTGCGCCGCCTCGTCACGGTCGGTGATGCCGCCGCCGCGCGGGCCGTACATGCCGACGGCGTGCACCTCGTCGATGTAGGTCAGCGCGTTATACTTGTCCGCCAGGTCGCAGATCGCGTGGATCGGAGCGACATCGCCGTCCATCGAATAGACGCTCTCGAAGGCGATCAGCTTGGGGCATTCGGGATCGGCCGCGGCGAGCAGCTCTTCGAGGTGCGCAAGATCGTTGTGCCGCCACACCTGCTTTTCCGCCCCTGAATTGCGGATGCCCGCGATCATCGAAGCGTGGTTGAGTTCATCGGAAAAGATGACGCAGCCCGGCAGGATCTTCGCCAGCGTCGAGAGCGTCGCATCGTTCGAGACATAACCGCTGGTGAACAGCAGCGCCCCTTCCTTGCCGTGCAGGTCGGCGAGCTCGTTCTCCAGCTCGATGTGGTAATGCGTGTTGCCGCCAATGTTGCGCGTGCCGCCTGAACCGGCGCCGACATCGTGCAGCGCCTCTTCCATCGCCGCGATCACCTTGGGATGCTGGCCCATGGCAAGATAGTCGTTCGAACACCACACCGTGATCGGCTTGGGCCCGTTGTGCCCGGCAAAGCACCGCGCGTTGGGGTACGCCCCCTTGTTGCGCAGGATGTCGATGAACACCCGGTAACGGCCTTCCGAATGAAGACGATCAATCGCGGCGTCGAAAATCTTTTCGTAATTCACTTCGCAATGAATCCCCATCGGCGCCAGGCGGCAGCCGCTATGAAACGATGCGCCTCTAGACGATCACCTGCCGCGTTGCCAGCCCGATTCTGGTCCGCTCCTGCGCTGAATGGCTGTGCGAATGTGCGTCACTCCGCCATGCGATGCATCGGAACCTTGCTTCTCGGGTCCTCGATCCAGTCGAGATCGTGGCCCGCCACGATGATCAGCCGCGGATTCTGTACTTTCAGGCGCTTGAGTGCCTTGAGCCAGCCAACAATTGCCGAGCGGCTTTGCGGCGTCCAGAAATCGGTAATCAGGCGCGATGGCGGCCGCTGTTCTTTCCAGCTGACCGCCATTGTCGCGGTGTCGCCGGCGAAAAGGAACTCGGTCCCGTTTGCCGTGCGCACGAAAATCATCTGCGAGCCGGGGGTATGCCCGGGAGTCGGAATGACTACGACGCCCGGCGCAATCGAGCGCGAAACCTCCATGTCCAGCCGTGGCGACAGCTGCAAAGTTTTGGGCCAGGGTAGGGCTAGGGTCGCCGCTCCGGACGGCAACTGGTGCGGGTTGAGAATCGCTTTTGCGGCAACACCCGCTCCATCCTGCGCCTGTGCAAGATGCGCAAGGCCGCCCAGATGATCGCCATGCTCATGCGTGACCAATATTGCGCTCGCCTCGCGCATGGCCCGGTCGAGGCTGAACTGCGCCTTGGCGTCGAAATACTCCATGCCGAGGCCCTTCGCGTATTGCGGCGTTGTCCCAGTTTCGATGACAATCGAAGTGCCGTTGGCATAGACCAGTCGAAACGCCATGACCGAAATCAGACGTCGCTTGAAGCCGGACCCGGCCGCGAAGACATTCCCCGGAAGACGGCGATAGGCCACTTGCCGGTATTCCACGCGAACAGGGCCATCGCCGGCCTGCTCGGCGGCGAGGCGGCGCATGTCTGCTATGTCGAGCTTCTTGGCGGGCGCGGACCATGGGCCGCTGTCGATCAGGAAATACCAAAGCGGCGCTCCAAACAGGAGCAGGATCAGCAGGACCAGGAGATTGAGCCGCCTCGTCATTCCCCGAGCCTATAGCATGCCGACGCTCGTAATGCCGAATTTGGCAAAGGCCGGCGAAAGCGGGGCGATTGTCCTCTCGTCCTTGCCCGTCAGCAGCGCGCGATCAGGCTGTGCGCGCCGCCAATTCTGGCCTTGCGTCAAGACAGCGATGCGGCGTGCTATGCCGGCTGCTCCGTCGACAAAGGTAACGCCGGACCCGAAGGCTTGTGCAAGCTGGGCACTGACCAGCGGAAAATGCGTGCAGGCCAGGACGACGGTATCGACGCGGTCACCGTTCTCCTGCTGGCGGATGCCATCGGCCGCCCTTTCGAACACGGCGGCATCCACCGTTTCGCCGCGCAATACGGCCTCGGCTGCACCGACGAGTTCGGGCGCGCCGTGCCGCAGCAGGATCTTGTCGCTCGCAAATTCGGACTGAAGACGATCGACATAGGGTTGGCGGATCGTGGCCTTGGTGCCGAGCAGCCCGATCACGCCCGTCCTGGTTGCGAGCGCGGCGGGCTTTATGGCCGGTACAGTGCCGACAACCGGAACTTCCAGAACATCGCGCACCATTCCCAGCGCAATGGTGGAGGCGGTGTTGCAGGCGATACAGATCAGGCGTGGCGCCAGGCGTTCCGACAGCCGTCCGAGCAGTCCGCACACACGAGCCGCAATTTCCGCTTCCGACTTCTCGCCATAGGGCAGCCCTGCAAGATCGGCGACGTAGATGATCGGCGCATCGGGCAGCTCTTTTCGAACTTCGGCCAGGACCGAAAGGCCGCCGACTCCGGAATCGAATAGCAGGATCGGTGCCGAAGGGTCTGGAATTTGGGCCATTACGGCGGCATTCCTATTTTTCCGCTGCGCGAATGCAAGCGCTCGCGCTAAAGGACTGGAATTGGCTGGGGGAAAGTTATGGACATTGCCGCGTTGGCTCCGACAATCGTGGTGAGCTATCTGCTCGGGTCGATTCCCTTCGGCCTTATATTGACGAAGCTTACGGGGGCAGGTGATCTCCGGTCAATCGGCTCGGGCAATATCGGCGCGACCAATGTTTTGCGCACCGGGCGCAAGGGACTGGCCGCAGCCACGCTGCTGCTTGATCTGCTGAAGGGCTATGCCGCAGTCTGGATTGCCGGAAACCTGCCTGGCGGCGATCCGGCCATTGGCGGGCTGTTCGCCGTGGTTGGCCATTGTTTCCCCATCTGGCTCAAGTTCCGGGGCGGGAAAGGTGTTGCAACGCTGATGGGCGTCTCTCTGGGACTCGGCTGGCAGATCGGGCTGGTCTATGCCGTCGTCTGGCTCGCCATGTTGGCTATCACAAGGATTTCGTCGCTTTCGGGAATGTCGGCTGCCGTGGTCGCGCCGTTCGCGGCCTGGGCAGCGGGTATGCGGGATTATGTGCCAGTCCTGACAATCCTCGCCCTGCTTGTACTCTTCCTTCACAGGGCCAACATCGGCCGCCTTCTCGCCGGTAAGGAACCGAAAGTCGGCGCGAAATCGTGACCGGACCTGCTGTCCTCGATCTGTCGCAGGATGAAGCCTTTGCGCGCATACGGTTGTTGCGGTCGCCAAATGTCGGCCCGGTAACCTACAGCCAGCTGCTGCAACGCTTCGGCACGGCGCTGGACGCGTTGGAGGCATTGCCAGACTTGGCCGGTCGGCGCGGCACGGCCTACCGCCCTGCCGGGATCGAACGGATCGAGAGCGAAATCGCGGCGGTTCGTGCTGCCGGGGCGCGCTACCTGTTTCACGATTCGCCTGACTATCCGGCGCTGCTGGCGCATTGCGACGCCGCACCGCCAATCCTGACGGTCAAGGGCGATCCAACCCTTGCTGCGCGCCCGGCAGTTGCCATCGTCGGCGCGCGCAACGCCTCGGCCGTAGCCATCAAGCTTGCGCGTGACTTTGCCGCGGCGCTCGCTGGCCATGGACTGGCGGTGGTATCCGGCCTCGCTCGAGGTATCGATGGAGCCGCCCACAAGGGCGCACTGTCCGGTGCTGCGGCCGGCGGCGGCACGATTGGCGTGATCGCCAGCGGCATCGACATCGCCTATCCGCCGGAGCACGGCCCCTTGCATGAGGAGGTTGCCCGCGACGGTCTGCTTATTGCTGAGCAGCCTTGTGGAACGGAACCGCTTGCTCGGCATTTCCCGGCGCGCAATCGCATAATCGCCGGACTGGCCGCAGGCACCCTTGTGGTTGAAGCTGCGCCGAAAAGCGGCTCGCTGATCACGGCGCGCCTGGCGGGCGAGTTCGGCCGCGAGGTGATGGCAATCCCCGGCTCGCCGCTGGACAGCCGCAGCCACGGGTGCAACCAGCTTATCCGTGATGGCGCGGTCCTGGTACAGCGACCGGAAGATGTGATCGAACTGCTGGAAGGTTTCACTGGCGCGCCGCGCAGCCAATTTCGCGAGGCAGCCGATATCGCCAGTTTCGATCATGACGATGCGCCGGTCGATCCGGCCGATATCGCTGCCATGCTCACGCTCGCGCCCGTCTCGGTCGATGAATTGATTCGTCAATCCGGCGTCAGCGCCGCGCAGGTGCAACTCGCTTTGCTGGAGCTGGAACTGTCTGGCAAACTCATACGTCACGCAGCGGGAAGGGTCAGCCTGGCCGGTTAGGGTTGCCAGCGCGCTTCGCGGATCCAGCGGTTGTAGAGCAGCTTGGTCCCGCGTTTGACCGGCAGGCCAGCGTGCTCGGTCATGGGATCCAGACTACGGTCCGGCAGAGTGTTGTGGAACACCAGACAATCGCCCTTGGCGCCTTTGATCTTCAGATCCGCCCGCAGGAACGCGGTTTCGCCACCCTCGTAGTCTTCATTGAGCCAGACGAGGGCAGTGACCGTTCGCTGATTTTGCGCTGCCCGAACGAAATCGTGGTGCGGCTTGTATTCCTGTCCGGGTTTATATCGCAGCACTTGCGCCGCCTCTCCGTTTTCCGCTGGCAATTGGGCTGCTGCTGCGATGCGCCGATTGAGCGCATGGACGGCGGGATCCTCGATCAGCCAGTGCAAGACGGACCCTTCCGACGTACGGATGGGATCGCGCACCAACTGACGCTGGGCGTTGTAGACCATTGAAGGTTGATAACCGGGGGCGGCGACCTGCAGCAGATAGGCGCACTCGGACGGCGAAAACAGACCGCGGTAGATCGCGACCGACGGCGTCTCGCTCAAGAGTTCGGCTTCGGGAAGGGTGAGCGGATCGCCATTGGCATCGACAGCCATTCCGGAAAGACATTCCAGCGCAGCCTTCCGGGCTGGCTCCTTCTGTGCCTCCAGCCGCAGTCGATCGATAGCTGCCATCCAGTTGCGCGGTCCGGCAATGCCGCTGGCCAGCAAATTCGTTGCGGCCACGGCCCCGTCCCACGATCCGGCACTACCCGCCCTTTCATAAAGCGTGCGCGCGCCAACCGGGTCCGACGCTATGTGGCCACCCCATTTCATATGTCCCAGCAGCAGCATGGCTTGCGGCATGCCGCGGAGCACCATCGCTTCGATCTGCCGCACGGCAATGTCTCGCTGGCCGGACGAAAACAACCGCAAGGCCTGATCGAGTTCGGGAGGATTAGCGCTCATCGGCAGTGTCTATGGCAGAAGCGCAACGCATGGCAAAGCTGCGCGCTTGACGGAGCGGTGCGAAGCCTTCCACCCTCGCGCGTGTACATACGCGTATAGGGACACCTGTTTTTCACCATGCAACTTGTCATCGTAGAATCTCCGGCCAAGGCCAAAACCATCGAGAAGTACCTTGGCAAGGACTACAAGGTCCTCGCATCCTACGGCCACGTCCGCGATCTGCCGCCCAAGGACGGGTCGGTTCGTCCGGACGAAGACTTTGCCATGGACTGGGAGCTTTATGGCGACAAGCAACGACAGGTGAAGGCGATCACCGACGCCGCAAAGGAAGCTGACCGCCTTATCCTGGCGACCGACCCTGACCGCGAAGGCGAAGCCATTTCCTGGCATGTGCGCGAGTTGCTGGCGAAGCGGAAGGCGCTGCCCAAGGATGTGCAGCGTGTCACCTTCAACGCCATCACCAAGGAAACGGTGACCAAGGCGATGACCCAGCCGCGGGAACTCGATCAGAATTTGATCGACGCATACCTCGCTCGCCGCGCGCTTGATTACCTGTTCGGCTTTACGCTGTCCCCGGTGCTGTGGCGCAAGCTGCCCGGTGCCAAGTCCGCCGGCCGCGTGCAATCGGTGGCCCTGCGCCTGATCTGCGAGCGCGAGCGCGAGATCGAGGTGTTCAATCCGCAGGAGTACTGGTCCGTCGTCGCGCAGATGGAACACGACGGCACGCGCTTCCCGGCGCGGCTGGTGCGTTTTGACGGCGAAAAGCTCGAAAAGCTGACGCTTGGCGATGCCGGCGCTGCGGAACGGGCGAAAGCAGCGGTCGAGGCCGGTGCCTTCCGTGTTGAAGAGGTTGACGTCCGTCCAACGCGCCGCAACCCGTGGCCGCCATTCACCACGTCGACCCTGCAGATGGAAGCCGCCCGCAAGCTCGGCTTTTCCGCCAGCCACACCATGCGCGTCGCGCAGTCGCTCTATGAGGCTGGGGCGATCACCTATATGCGTACCGACGGCGTCCAGATGGACCCGAGCGCCATTCAGGCTGCCCGCGTCGCCATCAACGACCGATTCAAGGGGCATTACCTGCCCGAAAAGCCCCGTCATTACGAAACCAAGGCCAAGAACGCGCAGGAAGCGCACGAAGCGATCCGCCCAACCGATTTCGGCCGCGATCACTTTGGCAGCGGGGACGAGGCGCGGCTTTACGAACTCGTCTGGAAGCGCGCCATCGCCAGCCAGATGGCTTCGGCGTCGATCGAACGGACTACCGTAACTCTCCGCGAAGGGACGGGTCGCCACGAATTGCGTGCCACGGGCCAGGTCGTGAAGTTTCCGGGCTTCCTCGCGGTCTATGACGAAACGCTGGATAACAAGCCCAGCGACGACGAGGATGACAGCGGCCTTCTGCCGGCGCTCAACGCGGGCGACATGCCCGCCAAGCAGGGCGTCGAGGCCAGCCAGCACTTCACCCAGCCGCCGCCGCGCTACTCCGAAGCGACTCTGGTCAAGCGGCTGGAAGAGCTTGGCATTGGCCGGCCTTCCACCTATGCCGCGACGCTGCAGGTTCTGAAGGATCGCAACTACGTCCGGACAGAGAAAAACCGTTTCTTTGCAGAGGAATCCGGTCGGCTTCTCACAGCATTTCTAGAGCGGTTTTTCCCGCGCTACGTCGCCTATGATTTCACCGCCGGAATGGAGGACGAGCTCGACGACGTGTCGGGCGGGCGCGAAGAATGGAAGGTTCTGCTCGCCAAGTTCTGGAAGGACTTCAAGCCGAAATCCGACGAGGTCATGGAGCGTAAACCTTCGGAAGTGACCGAGGCGCTCGACGAATTCCTGTCCGACTACCTGTTCCCCGACAAGGGCGACGGGCATGATCCGCGGCAATGCCCGCAGTGCGGCGTCGGGCGGCTCTCGCTCCGCGGCGGCCGCTTCGGGGCCTTCGTTGCCTGCTCTAACTATCCGGAGTGCAAGTACACCCGCAAGTTTGCCCAGCCGGGCGGCGCGGACGGGGGCGAGGATGGCGAGATCGGCAAGCACCCCGAAACCGGCGAGGTCATCACCCGCAAGGCCGGCCGCTTCGGCCCTTACATCCAGATGGGTGAAGGCAAGGAAGCGGCGCGAAGCTCGATTCCCAAGGATATCGGCGAGCTCGATCTCGATTGGGCGGTCAAGCTGCTCAGCCTGCCGCGCACCATCGGCAACCACCCCGAAACCGGCGAGCCGATCACGGCGAGCATCGGGCGCTATGGCCCCTACCTCGCGCACAGCGGCAAGTACGCCAAGCTGCGCAGCACGGCGGAAGTATTTGAAACCGGCATGAACTCGGCCGTGGCCAAGCTGGCGGAAGCGGCAGCCGGCGGCGGACGCGGCGCAAGGGCGGCGGCGGAACCGCTCAAGGTCTTTGGCGCGCACCCGGAAAGCGGCGGCGAGATCAAGCTGATGGCGGGGCGCTATGGTCCTTATGTGACGGACGGCACCACCAATGCTACCCTGCCGCGCGACAAGAAGCCCGAGGACCTGACCGAGGAAGAAGCGGTGACACTGATCACCGAAAAGGCCGCGAAGGGGCCCGCCAAGAAGGGGAAAAAGAAGGCCCCGGCGAAGAAGGCCCCGGCCAAGAAGGCGGCGGCCAAGAAGGCCCCGGCTAAGAAAAAGGCTTGAAATCGGCACGGAAGGGGCGATCCTGCCTCCCATGATCCCGTCATGAAGGCAGACCTTCCATGCTCACACTCGCACTGATTGCCAATGCGCTGACGATGGCAGCGCCGACACCGCTGACCTCGGCTGACAACCCGGGGCAGCCCGCCTCCGTTGCCGTGGAAGTCCAGGTGGACAAGTCCGGCAAGCCGCTGTCCTGCGCCAAGACCGTCCTTTCGGGCGACGATGGCGCTGGGGAGGCGACCTGCGCCGCGCTGATGCGCAAGACCTGGCGGCCCGCGCGGCTGCGCAACGGTACGGGCGTGACTGCTGTCTACCGCGATATCCTGCGCTGGAACGGCTCTCAGGAACGGGCGGTAACTTCCTCACCGCGAACCGACCTGACGCTCAAGGTCGCCTCGCTTCCCGATGGCCGCAAGGGGCCTGTCGAACTGACCACGGTCCTGCTGATCAACGGCGCGGGCGCGATCGAGCAGTGCAACGGCGATGCCTTTGCCGAGAAAGCCTATGCGGACGCCGCCTGCGAGGCGCTGCTTGGTCAGAAGTTCCGC
This sequence comes from Novosphingobium sp., assembly GCA_046063225.1. Taxonomy (GTDB): domain Bacteria; phylum Pseudomonadota; class Alphaproteobacteria; order Sphingomonadales; family Sphingomonadaceae; genus Novosphingobium. The sequence goes on from JBJTLW010000156.1 coordinate 75,888, forward strand.
GAACGTGCGGCACCGAACGGCAAGCCGACCAATTACGTGACCACGGCAAATGTCCGTTTCACCGTTGAAGGCGCGGGCTGAACATGGCTGAAAAGTTCGAACGCCACCGCCAGCCCTGGAAGGCGGACGAGATCCAGAAGCTCCATACCCTTGCTGGCAAGGGCAAGGGGCTGAAGGAGATCGCCAAGGCCCTGGGTCGCAGCGAGGAATCGACCAAGGACCGCGCAAAGGCGGACGGGATCGGGATTGCCAAGCTGCGCTAGCTGATCTTGCGAAACGCCAGCATCTCGCCGATTTGCCGGGTCGACCCTTTGTGAAAACCGGCGCTTTCCTCCCATTTTTCGGGGTTGCGGAAGGTGCCGAAGATCATGTCGAAAAGCGGAATGTCGCCGTAGTTATAGGCATGGACCCCGCGCTGGTGGTGGATCGAATGGCTCTCGGGTCGCTGTACGATATAGCCCAGCCAGCGCGGCGTGCGCAGGTTGACGTGCTGGAACATCGCTGGAAACGTGGCTGCTACGTTGATGATCAGCGCCGCCTCGGCCGAAACGCCCATTACCAGCACGAGCGACAGCGAGCCGAGCAGCGCCCA
>JBJTLW010000157.1:0-2658 GCA_046063225.1 Novosphingobium sp.
TCCACCACGGTCACGCCGGGGGCGCCCACGCGCTCGCCAATCCGGCCGGAAAAGGCGCTGGAACCCTTGCGGTTGAAATCGCCCTCAAGCCCGTGGCCAACGGCTTCGTGCAGCAGCACGCCGGGCCAGCCGGGGCCGAGCAGCACGGTCATCTCGCCCGCCGGCGCATCGACCGATTCCAGGTTCACCAGCGCCTGGGCCAGCGCCTCGTCAATCGCGCCGTTCCACGCCTCTGGCGCGAAGAGATCGTCGTAAAGCTTGCGGCCGCCCATGCCGAACGAACCGGTTTCGCGCCGCCCGTTCGATTCCGCGACAATGGCGACGTTCAGCCGCACCAGGGGGCGCACGTCGGTGGCGACAAAGCCATCGGCCCGGACGATTTCCACCACCGACCATGATGCCAGCAGGCTGGCCGAAACCTGCGACACGCGCGGATCGCGAGCGCGCGCTGCCTTGTCGATCTGCTCCAGCAGCTTGACCTTCGCCTCGAACGGCACGGCATCAAGCGGCGAGGCATCGGTGTAAAGGTGCCGGTTGGTGGGCTTGGGCGGCGGGGCCATGCCCTGCTTTGCCGGATCGAGCAGCTTCAGCGTCTCGCCCGCGCGGCGGATGGCGGCGGCGCTGATTTCGTTGGCGTGGGCAAAGCCGGTCATCTCGCCCGAAACCCCGCGCAGGCCGAACCCGGCATCGCGCGAATAGTCGGCGGTTTTCAGCCGGCCATCGTCAAAACCGAAGGCCTCGCTGGCCATGAACTGCATGTACAGCTCGCCATCGTCGCAGCCGCTCAGTGTCTCGCGGGCAAGGACCAGCGCCTCGGCGGGATCAAGCTGGCGGTAGAGGAGCGAACGGGGATCGGTGGCGGTCATGGCATGGATATAGGGAGGGCATTGACGGAAGGCCAGTGGGCTGATGTCGCCGGTTGCGCGAAATGCAAGTTGATGAAACACATCCGCAGGGCATCCTTCAATTTGCCATAAGGGGGCGCCCGAATGCGCGAAAGCCGCGCTGGTCGGCGCGGCTTTGGGCTGTTGGACGGGGATGGGACGGCGCGTCATGGCGCGGCCGGTTTTCTGTGCGGCATGGCGGGCACAATGTCATTCATCGGCGATGTAGGAAAGCCAAGTCCTAGCCAGATCGCCTCTGCCCGGTTGGCAAGGCACTGAATATTATGCACAAGCGAAACCTGCCCGTCAGCGGGGCTATTGGCATGAGGAGACAGCTGATGAACCGGATCGTGGTGGCTCTGGCTCTGGCCATTCCTGCCGCCCTTGCAGGATGTTCCGACAGCGAGACGGAAGCCCTGCGCAAGGAAAATGCGGAACTGAAGGCCAAATTGGCGGCGTCTGGCGCTGATCAGGGCGGCGCTCAGGCAGGATCGGGCAATGCGGGGACGGTTTCCGGCTCCGGGGCGATCTACCATGCCAATGGCCGCACGGCCTGGGGCGGCTACGCAGGGGCTGCGGTCTATTTTGCCAACGGACGCACGGCCTGGGGCGGTTACAAGGGGGCGGCCGTCTATCATCCCGAAGGTCGCACCGCCTGGGGCGGCTATCGCGGGGCGGCAGTCTATCACGCCAACGGACGTACCGCCTGGGGCGGTTATGCCGGCGCAGGATCATACCATCCCGATGGGAGCACCCTGCAAGGCAGCGCAAGTGGCATCCAGCTTGACCTGGGGGACGGCATTCGGCTGCAGGTGACGACCGAAGGCGCGCTGCTTTACGTTTACGGGACGCCGCTTACGGCGATGTAGGCGAGGAAAGGGGGCCGGGCTGCGTCTTGCGGGCCGGGGTCACTCCGCCCTCAATGCCCGCCTTCCAGCACAAAGCGCTTGTCGCAGTACGGGCAGTCGACAAAGCCCTTTTCGTCAATTTCCAGCCAGACGCGCGGATGGCCCAGACTGGCGGCGATTTCGCTGGCGCCGTCGCACTTGACGCGGGATTCGTGGACGGTGACGGTTTCGGGCGCGGGGCTGGCTGCGTTGGTCATGGTGTGTCCCAAGGGGCGAAATGTTCGCTCCCCCTTTACGCAAAGCCCGGCATGTCGCAAGAGCCTAGCATGTCACTTGGCCCCGCAATTTCCATCCGCAACCTGTCCAAAGTCTATGCCGGCGGCAAGCAGGCGCTGAACGATGTGTCGTTCGATGTGCCGGCGGGGCAGATCTTCGGCCTGCTGGGGCCGAACGGCGCGGGCAAGTCGACGCTGATCAACATCCTTGCGGGGCTTGTGAACAAGACCTCGGGCCATGCCTCGATCTGGGGGCACGATATCGACGCCGATCCGCGCAATGCCAAGCGGTCGATCGGCATCGTGCCGCAGGAAGTGGTGTTCGATCCGTTCTTCACCCCGGCCGAGGTGCTGGAAAACCAGGCGGGCTTCTACGGCGTGCCAAAATCGGCGCGGCGGACGATGGAACTGCTGGCCGCCGTCCACCTGTCGGACAAGGCCAACGCCTATTCGCGCACGCTTTCGGGCGGCATGAAGCGCCGGCTGCTGATCGCCAAGGCGCTGGTCCACACGCCGCCGGTGATCGTGCTGGATGAACCGACCGCCGGGGTTGACGTGGAACTGCGCCGCCAGCTGTGGGAACTGGTCAGCCAGCTCAACGCCGATGGCGTGACCGTGGTGCTGACCACGCACTACCTCGAAGAGGCCGAG
>JBJTLW010000158.1:0-12253 GCA_046063225.1 Novosphingobium sp.
ATCATAGTCATGATCGTCGATGTTCGGACGCATCTTGATCTCCTTGATCTCCTGCGTCTTCTGGGTCTTGCGCGCGGCATTGGCCTTCTTCTGCGCCTCGTACCGGTACTTGCCGACATCGAGGAACTTGCAGACCGGCGGATCGGCGTTGGGCGAAACCTCTACCAGGTCGAGGCCGACCTCGGCTGCCTGCTCGATCGCTTCGCGGGTGTACATGACGCCGATATTCTCGCCATTCTCATCGTCACGCGGACCTTGTCCGACTGGATGAGCTGGTTGTAGCGCGGCCCGCTCTTCACGGGGGGCTGCAGCATGCGCCGGGGTGGGGGAGCTATAGTGTTATCTCCTGTAATTGCTCTTCGTCGGCGTCCTTAGTGCGAATCGCCGGTTTGGGGAAGGGAGTCTTTTGTAGGGTGCGCCCATGACATCCGTCAGGGGCTTGCAACACCGGCCCGCTCCCCAACCAGCTACGCCGCTTCGACTTCAACCGTGTCTTCGCCGGCCGCTTCCAGCAGCGCGGCTTCGACTTCCTTCATGCGGCCTTTGTGTTCCAGCTTTTCGCCCAGCAGGTCGGTGACATAGAACGTATCGACCGCGCGCTCGCCATAGGTCGCGATGTGCGCGGAATGGACGATTGACCGGGTTTCGAACAGGGCGCGGGCCAGCCGGTTGAGCAGCGCCGGGCGATCGCGGGCGGTGACTTCCACCACGGTGAAGCGGTTGGACGCCTTGTTGTCAAAGGCGACGCCGGGCCGCACGGTAAAGGCCTCGGCACGCGGGCGTGCGAGCGGGCGCGCGGCAAGGCGCGGCACCAGCTTGACGCGGTTGGCCAGGGCATCGCCGATCATCGTTTCGATGCGCTTCAGCTGGTCGCCCTCGCTGAAGGGGCGGCCGACCGGGTCCTGCACGAGGAAGTTGTCGACGGCAAAGCCGTTACGCGCGGTGTGAATGCGCGCGTCGATGATGTTGCCGCCGGCAAGGTGGATGCCCCCGGCAATGCGATAGAACAGGCCGGGGTGATCGGCGGCAATGACCGTGACCAGCGTCGCCCCGCGCGCCGCGTAGTATTCGCAGGCCACGTGCAGCGGCGAGCCTTTGGCGGCGTCTAGCTGCCGCAGGTTCCAGGCAATGATGTCTTCCGGCTCGGCAATCCAGTAGGCATCGCCCAGCTGGGTGCCGACACTGTCGACCAGATCGCCCTGACCGCAGAGCAGTTCGCGCACCTTGTCCTTCTTGCGGGCGACGCGTTCGTTGCGGCCATGCTGCGCGTGGCCCAGCCGCAGCCGTTCTTCCGAGGCCTCGTAAAGATCGCCCAGCAACTGGCGCTTCCAGCTGTTCCAGGTGCCGGGGCCAACCGCGCGGATATCGACGATGGTCAGCAGGGTCAGCTGGCGCAGGTTCTCGATCGACTGCACCACCTCGACGAAATCGGTGATGGTCTTCCAGTCGGCCAGATCGCGGCGAAAGGCCGTGTCGCTCATCATCAGGTGGTTGAGCACCAGCCACGAAACGAGCTCCGTCTCAAGTGCGTCGAGGCCGAAGCGCGGGCACAGCTTGCGCGCCACTTCGGCGCCCAGCACCGAATGGTTGCCGCCGCGCCCCTTGGCGATGTCGTGCAGCAGCACCGCGACATAGGTGACGCGGCGCGAGCGGATCTGCGGCAGCAGCCGGGTGGCGAGCGGGTGGTCTTCCTTGCGTTCGCCCCGCTCGATCTCGGCCAGAAGGCCGATGGCGCGGATGGTGTGTTCGTCCACCGTATAGTGGTGGTACATGTCGAACTGCATCTGCGCGTTGACGCGGCCGAAATCCGGCACGAAGCGGCCGAAAACGTCGGCCTCGTTCATCCAGCGCAGCACGGTTTCGGGATCGTTACGGCTGGTCAGCAGGTCAAGGAACAGCGCATTGGCGCGCGGGTCTTCGCGCACGGCGGCATCGATCAGTTTCGCGTCGCGCGCCGCCCGGCGCATGGCGGCGGGGTGCACCTCCAGCCGGTTGGCATCGGCCACCTGGAACAGTTCGATCAGCCTGACGGGATCCTGCTGGAACCAGTCGTCCGACGGCGTGTCGATCTTGCCGCCGAATACCCGCCAGCCGCCCGCGATGGTGCGCGACCGGGCGCGGAAACCGGCCAGCAGCCCGCGCGGCTGCTTCTTGGCGAACTGTTCGTCCAGTTGGCTGAGGAACAGCCCGGTCAGCGCGCCAACGCGCTTCGCCTGAAGGAAGAAATACTGCATGAACCGTTCGACCGCGCTTTTGCCGGGCCGGTCGGAAAACTGCATGCGCGCGGCGACTTCGCGTTGCAGATCGAAGGTCAGCCGGTCCTCGGCGCGGTTGGTGATGGTGTGCAGGTGGCAGCGCACCGCCCAGAAGAACGTCTCGGCCCGCTTGAAAGACCGGTATTCGGGCGCGGTCAGCAGGCCGACATCGACCAGTTCGGATGCATCGCGCACCTTGTGGATGTATTTGCCGATCCAGTAGAGCGTGTGCAGATCGCGCAGGCCGCCCTTGCCCTCCTTGACGTTGGGTTCGACGACATAGCGGCTGTCGCCCAGCCGCTTGTGCCGGTCGTTGCGCTCGGCCAGCTTGTCGGCCACGTATTCGCGCTCGGTCCCGGCGACGACTTCGGCCCAGAAGCGCGTGTTCGCCTCGTCGAACAGGTCCTGATCGCCCCAGACATAGCGCCCTTCAAGGAGGGCCGTGCGGATCGTCAGGTCGCTGCGCGCCATGCGCACCATGTCATCCAGGCTGCGGCTGGCATGGCCGACCTTGAGGCCCAGATCCCACAGGAAATAGAGGATCGCCTCGATCACCTGCTCGCACCAGGCGGTCTGCTTGCCGGGGGTCAGGAAGGCGATGTCGACATCCGAATGGGGGGCCATTTCGCCCCGGCCATAGCCGCCGACAGCCATGATGGTGATGCGCTCTCCGGTCGAACGGTTGCTGGCGCGGTAGACATTGTCGACCACGTGATCGTGGATGACGCGGACCAGCTGATCGACGAGAAAGGCCTGTGCCGATGCGCATTCGTTGCCGGCAGAGGGCTTTTCCAGCAGCCGCCGCGCGATTTCCGCCTTGCCGGATTTCTGGGCGGCGCGCAGCAGCTCCACCACCTTTTGCCGCGCCTTTTCGGCCCCCTGGTCGGCAATGGCATCGGCAATGCTGGATGCAAGGGCGCGCCGGTCGATGATGGCGCGCTGGTTGGCAATTCTCTGAAAGGTCAAATTACGTGGCCCGTGTTTCGCCGCCCGTCCACTCCGCCGCGAAACGCGCCTTCAGGGCACGCTTGTCGACCTTTTCGGTTCCGAGCCGGGGCAGCCTATCCGATTCCATCCAGAAGTGCACCGGTATCTTGAACGGGGCAAGCTGCGCGCAGAGAAATTCGCGCAGGTCATCGGCCGAGGTGTCGGACCCTTCACGCACCACGCAAACCGCCACCGGCACTTCGCCCAGCCGGTCATGCGGCAAGCCGAAAACGCTCGCCTCGGCAATGGCGGGGTGGGCATAGAGCGCCGCCTCGATCTCGCTCGCGGTAATGTTCTCGCCGCCGCGGATGATGATGTCCTTCTGGCGGTCGACAATGAACAGATAGCCGTCGGGGTCGAGATAGCCGAGGTCGCCGGTGCGGAACCATGCGTCGTCGGTCATCGCCGCGCGGGTGGCTTCCGGATTGTTCCAATAGCCAAGGAAGTTGCAGATGGATCGGATTGCTACCTCGCCCGTCTGCCCCTGCGGCAACGGCTGGCCGGCGGCGTCCAGCACTTCCACCTCCACCAGCGGGCGGCTGGCGGGGCCGGTGGAATCGGGCTTGTCGAGGTAGTTCTCGTTGAAATTGCCGCAGCCGACAGCGTTGGTTTCGGTCAGCCCATAGCCGAGGATGGGAAAGCCGGTGGGAATTGATTCCTTGATCTTCCGGACGTGCGAAACCGGGCGCGGCGCGCCGCCGGCAGCGAAGTGGAAGCAGCTGGACAGATCAAAGTTCGGCCGTTCGGGATGGCTGGCGATCTCGATGCTCATCAGCGGCACCCCGACGAAATAGGTGACGCGCTCCGCCGCGATCAGGCGCATGGCCTCCACCGCATCCCAGCGCGGCATCATCACCAGCTTGCGCCCCGTAACCAGGCTTTGCAGCAGCAGCGGGATTTCGCCGGTGACGTGGAACAGGGGCACGGCCACCAGTGCGCAGGGCTGGACCCCGGCGGGCACTTCGCCGCGCGCCGAATGGTGCTGGAACAGCATCAGCGTCTGCGCCGCATAGTTCAGCGTCGCCTGAACCACGGCGCGGTGATCGGAATAGGCCCCCTTGGACTGGCCGGTAGACCCGGACGTGTAGAGGATGGTGGCCAGATCATCGCCAGACAGATCGGGCAAGGCGGCTGGGCTGTCGCCGATCAGGGCGGCAAGCCCTTCGGCCGGATCGCCATGATCGAAGGTAACGAGATTTGCCCCATGGTCGATCGCCTCCAACCGGGCGGCGCGCTGCGGATCGGCCAGGATCATGCGGCAATCGGCAAGGCGGATGCCATCGGCCAATTCCTCGCCCGTCCACCAGCCGTTGAGCAGGGCGGCACAGCCACCGGCGAACAGGACGCCGAAATAGGCGATGATCCAGTTTGCCGAATTGCGCGCGGCAATGCCGACACGATCGCCCTTGGCGATGCCGTGGCGGGAAATCAGTCCGGCGGCCACCTGCTGCGACAGGCCAAGCACCTGGCGAAAGGTCAGCCGCTGCGCGCCATCGACGATGAATTCCGCATCGCCATGATCGGTGCAGAACTTGGCGATCAGCGCGGGCAGCGTTGGCGGCGCGTTACGGAACACGGTCCAGTTGCGGCCGCGCACCTGCGCCTGCGTCGTTTCCAGCAGAGCGCCCGGCGCGGTCATGGCGTCCATGATGGCGCGAAATTTCAGGTCGAGTTCGCTCGGCATTCCCGGCGTTCATCCTTTCCCGTGCGTGCGCCTGTTGTTCACAGGCGGTTCCATCGCGGGCGCGCCTGTGCCAAGACGGCAATTGCACATCGTTCTAGGGGTTAAGCACCTTGCTGTCACTATTGCTCACCGCCGCATCGCAGCCGATCTATTTCGAGGATCTGGGCCTGACGCGGGGGATCAGCATCGGCTCGTTCATGCTGCGCTGGTACAGCCTGGCCTATCTCGCCGGTATCATCTTCGCCTATTGGCACACCATCAAGGCGATCAAGACGCCCGGTGCCCCGCTGGCGCAGCGTCATGCCGATGACCTGTTCTTCTATTGCACGCTTGGCATCATCATCGGCGGCCGGTTGGGCTATGCGCTGTTCTACACCGGCGGCAACACCGGCGTGCCCAGCATCTTCACCCATTTCACCCCGGGCGAAAGCATCAGCTGGGATCTGCTGCGCCTGTGGGATGGCGGAATGAGCTTCCATGGCGGGCTGGTCGGCGTGATGCTGGCGATGATGTGGGTCAGCTGGCGCGGCAAGCTGCAGATGCTGCGCGTGTTCGATTACATTTCCGTCTCGGTGCCGGCCGGCATGCTGTTTGGCCGACTGGCGAACTTCGTGAATGGCGAGCTGTGGGGCCGCCCCGCCGGGCCTGACGTGCCCTGGGCCATCGTCTTCCGCGAAGCCGGCCCGGAAGCCCGCCACCCCAGCCAGCTTTACGAAGCCGGGCTTGAAGGCGCGCTGCTGCTGGCGATCATGCTGTTCCTGTTCTGGAAGACGCGCGCCCGCTTCCGTCCCGGTCTGCTGACCGGCGTATTTGCGGCCGGCATTGCGGCGGGCCGCTTCGTCGTGGAATTCTTCCGCGAACCCGATGCGCAGCTGCGGGCCTTTGCCATGGAGACCGGGCTGTCGATGGGCCAGTGGCTGACCCTGCCGCTGTTCCTTGGCGGCATGTTCTTCCTGATCCGCTCGCTGATCCGCCCACCACTGGGCGCCCCGACGGCTGCCGCTGCCCAATGATCGACGATAGCGGGCCGCTTGCCGCGATCTTCGAACGGCTGATCGGCCACTCCGGCCCGATAAGCATCGCGCATTACATGGCGGAATCGAACGCGCGCTATTACGGCGCGCGCGATCCGTTCGGCGAGGATGGCGATTTCATCACCGCGCCCGAGATCAGCCAGATGTTCGGCGAACTGATCGGCCTGTGGCTGGCCGATATCTGGATCCGCGCCGGACGGGAAGAGCCGGTTCACTATGTCGAGCTTGGCCCCGGTCGGGGAACCCTGGCGCGCGATGCCATGGCGGCGGCCAGGCGCTATGGCCTGACGCCCAAGGTCCATTTCGTCGAAACGTCGACCCAGCTGAAGGACATTCAGCTCAACACCATGCCCGGCGCGGTATGGCATCATGACCTGTCGACCGTGCCCTATCAGGGGCCGATCCTGCTCGTCGCGAACGAATTTCTCGATGCCCTGCCGGTGCGGCAGATGGTGCGCACCGCTGATGGCTGGCGCGAACGCATGGTCGGGGTGCAGGACGGCCGGTTCGTTCCGGTTGCCGGGCACATGCCGATGGACGCCGCCGTTCCCGAAGCCCGGCGCAGCGCGCCCGAAGGCACGATCATCGAAACCAGCCCGGCGGCGGCGACGATCATCTATGAAGTCGCCGGCCGACTGGTGGAGCAGGGCGGGGCGGCGCTGTTCATCGATTACGGTTCCGACACGATCCGCGACGGATCGACGCTGCAGGCGGTGCGCGCCCACCGCAAGGTCGATCCCTTCGCCATGCCGGGCGAGGCGGATCTGACTGCCCATGTCGATTTCGCCAGCCTGGCGCCGATTGTTCAGTCGCGCGGCTGCCGCTGGCTGGGCACCGTGCCGCAGGGGCGCTGGCTGCGCGGCCTTGGCATAGAGGCACGCGCCAAGGCTTTGTCCGAATTTGCCCCGCAGCACGCGGCCGCCATCGCCTCGGCCACCGAACGTCTGATTGGCGAAGGGCAGATGGGTCTGCTGTTCAAGGTGTTCGGCATGGCCGGGCCAAAGTGGCCCGACGGCGCGGGGTTCTGATCGTGGCCGCGCCGCGCTATTCGCTGTTTTCGCGCATCGTCCGGGGCTTTCTTCTGTTCCTGTACCGCATGCAGGGCTGGAAGCTGGAAGGGCCGGGCCCGCAATCGCGCCGCTGCGTGCTGATCGGCGCGCCGCATACGACCAATTGGGACTTTGTGTTCTTCGTTGGCGCCACGCATGAATATGGCCTGCTTCCCGGCTTCATGGGCAAGGATGCGCTTTTCCGCTGGCCGCTGGGCCGTTTCATGCGCGAAATGGGCGGGGTGCCGGTGGTCCGCTCGTCCAGCCACAACTACGTCGAACAGATGATCGAAGCGTTCCGCACCCGTGACGAACTGATGCTCGTCATCGCGCCCGAAGGCACGCGCAAGCGGGCGCGGAAGTGGAAATCCGGATTCTACCACATTGCCGTCGGCGCCAATGTGCCGATCGTGCTCGGCTGGCTGGATTACAAGACCAAGCGCGGCGGACTGAGTCCGGAAATGATGATGACCGGCGATTATCAGGCGGACCTTTCCCGCATTCGTGCGTTCTATGAGGAACACATACCCGGGCACCCCCAACTCGATGCGATTACCGCGGAATAGGATACGATCATGGCCGAAATCCTGCTTGCCAACGCCGCGGTGATACTCGTGGTCATGCTGCTGTTCTGGCTGCTTGCCGCGCGGATCGGCGACGTTTCGTTCATCGATGCCATCTGGGGCGCGGGCATGGCGCTGCTGGCCTTTGCCAGTTGGTGGCAGGTGGGCGAACCGGGCGCGCGCGCAGGGCTTATCTCAGCCATGGCGGTGATCTGGGGCCTGCGGCTGGGCGGGCACCTGTTCCTGCGCTGGCGGGCCGCCGGGGAAGACCCGCGCTATGCGAAAATCCTCGGGCCGGCGCGGGAACAGGGGCGCTATGCCGCCAAGGCGCTGACCCGCGTGTTCCTGCCGCAGGCGGTGCTGCTGTGGATCACCTGCCTTCCGGCGCAGATGGGCGTCGCGGCGGCAGGCGGCGATGGTATCGGAGCGCTGGCAAAGGCCGGAGCGGCGCTGTGGCTGCTCGGGATGGTGTTTGAAGTTGTCGGCGATTGGCAGCTTGCGCGCTTCCGCGCCGATCCGGCCAGCAAGGGCAAGGTGCTGGATAGCGGGCTGTGGCGCTATACCCGCCATCCCAATTACTTTGGCGATGCCTGCGTGTGGTGGGGTGTCTGGCTGGCGGCGAGTGAGGCCGGCTGGCCGGTGGCGCTGGGATCGGTCATCGGCCCCGCCTTCCTGACCTTCACGCTCACCAAGTGGTCGGGCAAGCCGCTGCTGGAAAAGGGCATGGCCGATCGCCGGCCCGGCTATGCCGACTATGTGCAGCGCACCAGCGGCTTCATTCCCTGGTTCCCGGCCAAGCGCTGATCAGCGATAGACCTGCCCCGGCGGGGCGTTGCGCTTCAGCTGGTTGAGATCGGGCCGCGCATCGATGGCGCGCACTTCCGTGGGGGCGCTGCGCGGCGGGACCGCCTTCAGCCAGGCTTCGAGTGCGGCCACTTCGCCCACGCCTTCCACCGGATCGCGCCCCTTGCGGAAGGCATCGAAGCTGTCGCCGCCCTCGGCCAGAAAGCGGCTCATGGTCACGCGATAGGTCTTGCCCATGTCGAGCGGCGCGCCGCTCAGCGTGATCGCCGTGATGCGGCTGCCGATCGGCTGGCTGCGGTCATAGGTGAAGGTAAAGCCGGCCGAAGGGGCAAGCACCTGTTCCGGCGCGATGCCGTCAAAGCCCTGCTCCAGCGCCTCCTTCACTTCGGCGCCAGTCAGGCTGATCGTCATCAGCGTGTTGCGGAACGGCTGGACGGAAAAGATATCGACGAAGGTCACCGTGCCGTCGGGCGCGGCCTTCAGCGAGCGGCGAATGCCGAAGGGATTCATCAGGGCAAAGTCGGCGCCCGCCCCGCGTGTCGCCGCCAGCTGCGCGTCGGCAATCAGATTGCCCAGCGGACCGCCGGTGTTGGCCAGCGGGCCGTCCAGCTTTTCGACGGGAGCGGCGATCTTGCCCACGGGCCGGTTGGCGACATCGCTCGCCGCCTTGGCATAGCGCGCGACATAGTCTGCCACGTCCTTGCGCGGCTGGAACTGCGGATAGAGTGGGCTGTTCGGGATCCACGCGGTGGATGCGCGATAGGGCTGCGACTGGACGATCACGTTCTGCGCCTTGCGGCTCACCACCTTGTGGCTGCGCGGATCGATTTCCAGCGTGATGTCGGTCACCAGCTTGCCCCACAGGCCCGCGCTGGTCATCAGGAACGGCTTGTCCTTGTTGTAGGCGCCGTATTCGCAAACATAGTCCCAATGCGTGTGACCCGAGATGATCAGGTCGACGCGGCTGTCCAGCCGGTCAAGGATCGGACGGATTTCGCCATAGAGGCCGGGGCAGGTGTTCGGATCGGGATCGCCGTTGGTGCGCCCGCCTTGGTGGATCACCACGATCACGGCATCGGCGCCCTTGGCCTTGAGCTTGCCGACCAGCGCGTTCGCCGTATCCGCCTCGTCGGCAAAGCGCACCTGCCTGGCGAATTCGGGCTTCAGGCCAACGCCGGAATTCTTCAGCGTCAGGCCGATCAGCCCCACCTTCACCCTGTCACGCCCCTTGCCGAAGCTGCGGATCGCCGCTGGCGGAAACAGGGTTGAACCATCGGGCCGCAGGCTGTTGGCGCCAAGGAAGGTGGCCTTCGCGCCCTTATACTTTTCGATCTGACAGGGGCGAAGCGCGGTGTGCTGCGCGCAGCCGCCCTTCTGGATGCGCAACAATTCATCCACGCCGCTGTCGAATTCGTGATTGCCCACCGCGTTGAAATCCAGCCTGATGCGGTTCATCACGCCGATTGCCGGCTCATCGAGGAAAGACGAGGAATTGAACGGGCTGCCGCCGATCATGTCGCCCGCCGATATGGTCAGGTGATGGCGATACTTCGCGCGAACCGAATCGATGGCCGATGCCAGCCAGGCCGCCCCGCCAGCCGGCACGTTGAAAAAGCCGCCCTTGCCATCGGGCACAGTGACCGACTGGTTCGGCGGTTCAAGGCTGCCGTGAAAATCGTTGATCGCGGCGATGCCGACGGTGACGGTCCGGGTGTTCTCGCCGCGCGGTTTGGCAAGGGCAAGGCCCGGTGCGGCCATGAGCGCAATTGCGGTAAGGGCGTTGATCGAACGAGCCATGCGAACCCCGTATTGGCCTGATGTTGCTGCCTTATGACGCAGCACCCTGCCCCGGGACAAGGTGACTAGACGTCGAGGTTGGCGACGTTGAGCGCGTTTTCCTGAATGAAGTCGCGCCTCGGCTCGACAACATCGCCCATCAGACGGGTAAAGATCTCGTCCGTCACATCGGCGTCTTCGACCTTCACCTGCAGCAGGATGCGGTTGTCGGGATCGAGCGTGGTTTCCCAAAGCTGCTCGGCGTTCATTTCGCCAAGGCCCTTGTAGCGCGCGATCGACAGGCCCTTGCGGCCATTGGCGAGCACGGTGTCGAGCAGTTGCGACGGGCGCGTGATGGCGCCGTCCACCGCCACCGGGCGAACCGGAGCGACCGGTTCCTCGTCGCTTGTCGCCGCTTCAACGTCGACTTCCGGTTCGGCATCGGCCGCGCCGGCACGAACCAGGCGGGCGGAGCCGGTATAGACGTCTGCCTTTTCACCGGCGACGCGGGCCAGCTTGCGCGCTTCGGCGCTGACGAGGAAGTTGGCGTCGACCGGATAGACGTCCGACACGCCGCGCCACACGCGCGTGACCTGGACCGATCCGTCATCGAGCAGCTTCGCGCTCCACGCCGCTTCGGTATCGGCGCGGCCGAGCCATTCGGCGGTGCGGGCAATCGCTGCCTGGCGGCTGGCCGTATCGATATCGGGCTGCAAGGCGCCAGCAAGGGCCAGCGCCTCGATCACCGCGGGATCGTAGCGGCGTGGCACGAAGCCCATCAGCGAACGCAGGCGCAGGGCGTGTTCAACCAGTTCGGTCAGTTCCTGCCCGCCGCGCGCACCGCCCGGCGTTTCCAGAACGCGCCCGGCCGTGCCGGCTTCGACAAGATAGCGGTCGAGCGCGGCGCTGTCCTTCAGATAGACTTCGCTGCGGCCCTTGGCGACCTTGTAGAGCGGTGGCTGGGCGATGAAGAGGTGCCCGTTGCGGATGATTTCCGGCATCTGGCGGTGGAAGAAGGTGAGCAGCAGCGTGCGGATGTGCGCGCCGTCGACGTCGGCGTCGGTCATGATCACGATCTTGTGATAGCGCAGCTTCTCGATGTTGAATTCATCGCGGATGCCGGTGCCCATCGCCTGGATCAGCGTGCCGACTTCCTTCGATCCGATGATCCGGTCAAACCGCGCGCGCTCGACGTTCAGGATCTTGCCCTTCAGCGGCAGGATGGCCTGGATGTGCCGATCGCGGCCCTGCTTGGCCGAGCCGCCGGCCGAGTCGCCTTCGACCAGGAACAGTTCGCACTTGGTCGGATCGCGCTCCTGACAGTCGGCCAGCTTGCCGGGCAGGCTGGCAATGTCCATCACGCCCTTGCGCCGGGTCAGTTCGCGCGCCCGGCGCGCAGCTTCGCGGGCGGCGGCGGCATCGATGATTTTCTGCACCACGGCCTTGGCATAGGCCGGGTTTTCCTCAAGCCATTCGAGCATCCGGTCGGCCATAAGGCTTTCCAGCGGCTGGCGCACCTCGGACGAGACGAGCTTGTCCTTGGTCTGCGACGAGAACTTGGGATCGGGCAGCTTGACCGAGACGATGGCGGTCAGCCCTTCGCGCATGTCGTCGCCCGTCAGGTTGACCTTTTCCTTTTTCAGCAGGCCCGACTTTTCGGCATAGCCGTTGAGCGTGCGGGTCAGCGCGGCGCGGAACGCGGCCAGATGGGTGCCGCCGTCGCGCTGCGGAATGTTGTTGGTGAAGCACAGGACGTTTTCGTAGTACGAATCGTTCCATTCCAGCGCCACGTCGATGCCGATGCCGTCGCGTTCCGAGGAAATCGCGATGGGGTCGGGCAGCAGCGCCTGCTTGTTGCGGTCAAGCCACTTCACGAAGGCCGCGATGCCGCCTTTATAGAACAGGTCGTGCTCGCGCACATCGTCGCCGCGCAGGTCGCGCAGCAGGATCCGCACCCCAGAATTGAGGAAGGCGAGTTCGCGGTAACGATGCTCGAGCTTTTCGAAATCGTAGATGGTGACGTTCTTGAAGGTCTCCTCACTGGCGAGGAAGGTGACCCGGGTTCCGTTCTTCTGCGTTCCGGCGCGGCCGCCTTCGGTGG
>JBJTLW010000159.1:0-28120 GCA_046063225.1 Novosphingobium sp.
AAAACTGGAGCGGGCGAAGGGATTCGAACCCTCGACCCCAACCTTGGCAAGGTTGTGCTCTACCCCTGAGCTACGCCCGCTCTGGCGCCGTGGAACAGCCTTGGCTGTCCGGGTGAGGCGCGCGGTTAGCATCGGGTTTGCAGCTTGCCAAGGGGATTCTTCAGAGAAAATGCAATCCTTCGAATTCCTGCGCTTTGCGGGCTTCACAATTCCGTGGCAGGGCCCACATTGGCGGCCGAGATTTGAAGGAGTTTTCACGTGGCAAGCATGGGACTGAACATCGAAGAGCAAAAAGCGGTCGAGCGGTTCCGCAGCGCCGTGGTCGAACCTTCGATGACCGGCCTTGTCGTGCTGGATTTCTGGGCGGAATGGTGCGGTCCGTGCAAGGCGTTGACCCCGGTGCTGGAAAAGGTTTGCGCCGAATACGCCGAAAAGGGCGTGGTCCTGGCCAAGGTCAACGTTGATGAGGAACCCTTCATCGCCGGCCAGTTCCAGGTGCGATCAATCCCCACGGTCTATGCTCTTTTTCAGGGACAGCCGGTTGCCGACCTGACCAATGCCCGCAGCGAATCGCAGTTGAAGGCCATGCTTGACCAGCTGCTCGCCAAGCTGCCGATCCAGCCGCAGGGTGCCGGCGGCGCGCAGGATATCGGCCCGCTGATCGCCATGGGTGAAGAGGTGCTGGCATCGGGCGACGGCGAACGCGCGGTGGGCATCTTTTCCCAGATCGTCGAAATCGCGCCCGATTCGGTTCCCGCCCACGCCGGACTGATTCGCGCGTTGACGCTTGCCGGTCAGTTTGACGAGGCGCGGCAGGTGCTCGGCGCGCTCGATCCCGCGGTTGCCGGTGACCCTGCCATTGCGCAGGCACGGGCCGCGGTCGAACTCGCGGGCGACCGGCCGGAAGACAGCGAGCTTGCCGCCCTGCGCGCCGCGGCGGCCGAAGCCCCGGCAGACATGGACAAGCAGTTCGCCTGGGCCAGCGCCGCCTTTGCCGCTGGCGAGCGCGAGGCCTCGGCCGATACGCTGCTGGCCATGATTGCCGCCGATCGTGAATGGAACGAGGGCGCCGCCCGCGCGAAGCTGTTGCAGATCTTCGAGGCGATCGGTCTTGAAGACCCGTGGGTGTCGGCCACGCGCCGCCGCCTGTCGACGGTGCTGTTCGGCTGATTCGATGACCGCGCGGCGCATCTCGATCTTTCCGCTGTCGGGCGCGATCCTGTATCCGGGTTTGCAGCTGCCGCTGCACATCTTCGAGCCACGCTACCGCGCGCTGGTGACCGATTCGCTGGCGCGCGACCGGCGGATCGGCATGATCCAGCCGCAGCGCATGGAAGAGGGCGCGCCGCTCTATGCGGTCGGCTGTCTGGGCAAGATCGGTGAGGTCGAGGCACTGGAAGACGGCCGCTTCAACATCATGCTGGAAGGCGAGGCGCGCTTCCGCATGCTGCGCGAGCTCGATGTCGTCACGCCGTTCCGCCAGATCGAGGGCGAATTGCTGGACGAGCGGATCGAGGATTACCTCGCACCAATCGAACGCGCCGGTTTCGAGCGCGAGGCACGGCGCTTTGCCGATGCGCAGGGCTACAGCGTCGATTGGGATTCGGTCGCCCGGCTGGACGACGTGTCGCTGATCAACGGCGTATCGCAGATCGCGCCGTTTGATCCGGCATCGAAGCAGGCGCTGCTGGAAGCTGACACCGTGTCGGAGCGTTGCGAGCTGATGGTGCAGCTGATGCAATTCTATGGGCGGCGCGATTCGGACGAGGACCGCGCGACGCTGCAATAATCCCCACAAGCATGGGATTGGCCCGCCGCTGCAGTGTGGTTAGGCTGCCCGGCGATGAGAACCACCGCCCTGCTGATCGCCCTTGCACTGCCCGCCGCCGCACGCGCCGCTGACGATGACGGCCTGTGCCGCAACGGCCTGTTCGCTGAACAGGAAGCGCAGGTTTCGCTCGCTGCGATCAAGGGGAAGGGGCGCGCCTATTTCCACCACGACATGGACGGCTGTCCGGACAAGGGCGAGGGGTGCCGGCAGCGCGGATACCTCGTCCCCGCCGACAAGGTAGTCGCGGGGCGCAGCAAGGGCGCCTGGACCTGCGTGTTCTACCCGTCAAAAGGGGGCGGCTCTGCGGGCTGGATCGAAACGGCCCGCCTGTCCGCAATTCCCACCAATCCGCAGCCGCCGATCGCGGCCTGGCTGGGCGACTGGGAATCGGACGGCGCGCGCTACGTCACGTTTCGTCGACGCGGGGTGGGCCTGTCGATCAGGGGCTCTGCCTTCTGGCCCGCGCGCGATGTCGATTTGCGCCAGCGACCGGGCGGTCCGAACATGGGCGAGATCGACGGCGCGGACAAACCGGTGGGCAACCGCCTGTTCGAGAGCGGCTGCTCGGTCCGCTTCGTGCTTCTGGGCGACTGGCTGGTTGCCAGCGATCCGTCGCGGGAATGTGATGGCATGAACGTGACCTTTTCGGGCGTTTACACGCGGACAGCCAAAGCGCGGCGCTGAGCTGGCCTTAAGGCAGGTCAGCCCTTCTCACTGGCGCGCGCTATTACCAGCGCCGCCGCGACCAGCGCCATGCCCAGCAGATCGATGACGCCGACAGCCTCGTCAAAGGCAAGCCAGCCCGCCAGGACGCCGATCACCGGTTGCGTAAGCAGCATCAGGCCGATCACCAAGGGCCGGAAGTGGCGCAAGGAGTAAACCAGCAGGCCCTGACCGACGACCTGGCTGGTGAGCGCAAGGCCGATCACCGGCCACCAGGTCTGCGGCCAGATCGGTTCGCCCAGGGCCAGTGCGACAGCCAGCAGCAGCGGTGCGCTCGCCGTGCTCGACCAGGCGAGCAGCGACCAGTTGCCAAGGCTGGCCCGCGCGGTTTGCAACGGGATCAGGTAAAAGGCGTAGCACAGCCCCGCGAACAGGCTGAACAGATCGCCGGCCAGCGTGCGCGCCGAGATGTCGAGGCTGCGGCCGAACAGGATCCCGGCCCCCGCACAGGCGGAAAGGATCGCCACGGCTTCGGCCATGCGCGGCCGCCGGCGCAGCGCGACAAACCCCCAGACCATGACGATAAGGCTTCCGGCATTGCCGAACAGCGTGGCGTTGCCCAGCCGGGTCATTTCGATGCCGGTGTGCCACGAGGCGATGTCGACGCCGAAAAACAGGCCGGCGGCTATTACCGCGAGAAAGGTCCTGGGCGGCAGGCCGGTGACCGGCTGACGACTGAGGCGGGCGAACAGGAAAAGCAGCGGAAGTGGCAGGAAGCAGCGCCAGAACCCCGCGGATACAGGGCCGGAATCGGACATGCGCACCCACCATGGGCCAAGCGCGAGCGCCGCGTTGGCGCCCAGCAACGCCAGGAAATGGCGCCATTGCCATTGCCGCGGTTCAGCCGGCGATGCGGCCGCTGCCAAGGCTATTCGCCCTGCGCCGGAGCATCCTTTTCGGCGGCGGCCGGCGCCGGACGGTCAGCCTTCGCAGCGGGAGCAGTATCACCGCCGTCCTCGCCGCTGTCTTCACCGCCATCGCCGTTGCCCGAACCCGCAGTCTTGGGGGCGAGCGGCGGTTTAGAGGTGGCCGTATCCATCGGCAGCATCTCGTCACTGATCGATCCCGGCAGGATTTCGCCCGCCGCCTGCGCCTGCGTGGCGGGTTGCTTGTCTCCACATGCGGCGAGCGGCAGCACGGCGGCAACCGCGGCGAGGATCAGGATCGGCTTGGTCATTGCGGTTCTTCCCCCGGGCAGGGCACATCGAGTTTTGCCAGAAAATCCCCGGCTCGCGCGAGCAATGCCCGATCCCAGTCCTCCATGGCAAGCTCTATGCCGAGGCGCTTGAGGCTGGTGACGCCGGCATCGCCGATGCCGCAAGGGACGATTCCGCCAAAGTGCGAAAGATCAGGAGCAAGATTGACCGCGAAGCCGTGCATCGTCACCCACTTGCGGATGCGCACGCCGATCGCGCCGATCTTCGCTTCGCTGCCGTCGATGTCCCGCGTCCAGATGCCAACCCGGCCGGGGACGCGCCACGAATTGACGCCGAAATCACCCAGCGTTTCAATGACCCAGCCTTCCAGCGCGTGAACGAAGCCACGCGCATCGCGCGCGCGCTTGCGCAGATCGAGCAGGACATAGCCGACCCGCTGGCCGGGTCCGTGATAGGTGTAACGCCCGCCACGCCCCGCTTTCACCACTTCAAAGCGCGGGTCGAGCAGTTCAGCCTCCGCCGCGCTGGTGCCTGCGGTGTAGACCGGCGGGTGTTCCAGCAGCCAGACGAGTTCGCGCGCCGTGCCTTCGGCAATCGCTGCGTTGAGCTCGGCCATGGCGTCAAGCGCGGCACGATAGGGCACGCGCGCGGTTTCCACGCGCCATTCGATATCACTGGGGAGGCCTTCTACCATGCCGGTTGCCTGCCGGGCTTTGGCGTGGTTATCAAGGGGTCTAGCGGGCAACGGGAGCAAACGGGCCATGAACTTCGACAGCAATCGTGCGTGGCAGGAGGCGACGGCCGCCGTCAGCGCAAGTCGATCGCTGCTGCTGCCCGTGGCGGGCGTGTTCCTGTTGATCCCCAATGTCGCGACGTCGTTCTTCCTGGGCGATGTCCAGACGCGGATCGTGCAAAACATGCAGAACCCCAGCGTCCTGGCCGCGATCTTCGACGCGGAGTTTGGCCGGATCCTGGGCATTACCCTGCTGGCGATGCTGGCCATGCTGGTGGGCAATGCGGCGGTGCTGGTGCTGCTGACCGATCGCCGCCGGCCCACGGTGGGCGAAGCCATCCTGCGGGCCGCGCGATTCCTCCCGACCATGGTCGGCATCGTTATTCTTACCTATCTGGCGCTGTTCCTGCTGGTCATGGTCCTTGCCATCATCGGCGCGGTTCTGGGCGCGATCATCGGCACGGCGGGCGGTGTCTTGCTGGTGCTGGGCTTGCTTGCGGTGATCTGCGTGGTCGTCACCAAGCTGTCGCTGACGCTTCCGGCCATGGTCATGGAGAACCAGCTCAACCCCGTCGCCGCCATCACGCGGTCCTGGCGCCTGACGTCCGGCAACACGCTGCGCCTGCTTGGCTTTTATGCCCTGCTGTTCATCGCCTACATGATTGTCGCCGTCATTATCATGGTGGTGATAGGCGCCATCACCGCTCTGTTTTCCGGCGGCGGTACGGCCGGGCAGGGAACGCTGATCGTTACCGGGCTGGTTTCGGGGGCCATCAGTGCGGCGGTAGCGGTGCTGTTCAACGGCGTGCTGGCCGCCAATTACCGACAGCTTTCCGGCAACAGCGGCGACCAGATTGAAGAAACCTTCCGGTAAATCCGGAACCGCGATCAGGCGTCGCCCGCGCTGTCCTTCCAGCCCCAGTAAAGGAAGCAGGGCAGCACGTTCAGCCATTCAAAGCCGGAATCGATGCGCGTGAAGTGCTTGGCCATGAAGTCACGCGCCTTGGCGGTGAACTGATAGACCAGGAACGCGCCGCCGGGACGCAGCACGCGGTGCGTGGCCGAGGCAATGGCCGGGCCGACACCGTCGGGCAGGGTGGAAAACGGCAGGCCGGACAGCACATAGTCCGCATGGTCATGGCCATGCGCCCTGACGATGGCTTCGACATCGGCGGCCGAGCCATGGACCGCCGAAAACCGGCCGTCAGTGATGGTGGCCCGCAGATAGTCAATGAACAGCGGGTTCGTATCGATCACGATCAGCTGGCCATCGCGGCGCATGCGGCTCAGCACGGGACGGCAGAATGTGCCCACGCCCGGACCATATTCGACGAACACCTTGCATTCGTCCCATTTCACCGGCGCCAGCATCTTGTTGATGGTGAAGCGCGAGGACGGAATGATCGAACCAACCATCACGGGGTGTTCAAGAAAGCCTTCAAGAAACACACCGCGAGGCCCGAGCAGCCGCGAAACGCGGCGCATCAACCGGCGTGGCCAAGCGTCGCGCGCAAGCTCAGTGCTGGTCATAGAAATGTGCGATCCGGGCCTAATTGAAGGGTGTTGATCGCGTTTGCAAATTTGCCTGTGCTTGGCAAGCCAATTGGGACCACTTGTGCCGGTCCTGTACGCGATCGGTTCAGGGTCAGAGGATTTCCGACACAGTCTCTTGCGGACGGCACAGGCGCACGCCCTTGTCGGTTTCCACCAGCGGGCGCTCGATCAGGACGGGTTCGGCGGCCATGGCCGCAAGGACGGTGGCATCGTCCGCTTCGGGCAGACCGCGTTCCTGTGCGTCGGTGCCGCGCAGGCGCAGGCCCTGTTGCGGCGTCATGCCCGCATCCTTGTACAGCTGCGCCAGCTTTTCGGCGCTGGGCGGGGTCTTCAGATATTCGATCACCGTCAGGTCCACGCCGGGCGTTTCCTGCAGGATCGCCATGGTCTTTCGCGAGGTTCCGCAGTTGGGATTGTGCCAGATCGTTGCCTTCATCGTATCCTCTTGTGCTGTGCGCCAAACGCCCGTGCGGGACATCGCCCTGCCGATTGCCCTAGCCATTCGCACAGCCTCCCGCAATTTGATCCTTGTCAATGCGAACGATTCGCATTAGCGGGATATTTATTGCGAATGGTTCTCATTAAGGATTCTCTCTTGCGCCCCTTCCGGTCTGCCCTTTCCCTGTCGACGGCCCTCGTATCGCTGGCCCTTCCCGGCCTTGCCCACGCCGAAGAGGCTGAGGCACCCGCGATTGTCGTCGAAGGCTATGTCACCGAAGGCTATCGCGCCGATACGGCCACCAGCCTCAAGACCGGCACTCCGCTGCTCGACACGCCGCAGTCGGTCACGACGATCAGCCGCGAACAGCTTGACGATCAGGGCATCGAGCAGCTCAACGATGCGCTTCGCTATGTTCCAGGCGTGTCGCTGGGCCAGGGCGAAGGCCACCGCGACCAGATCGTCATTCGTGGCCAGGCGACCACGGCGGACTTCTATCTCGACGGTATCCGCGACGATGCGCAGTACTATCGCCCGCTGTACAACACCGAACGCGTCGAAGTGCTGAAGGGCGCAAACGCCCTGCTGTTCGGCCGTGGCGGTGGCGGCGGGGTGATCAACCGCGTGTCGAAATCGCCGGTCTTCGGCGAAACCCGCCTGGCTGCCAGCGCCAGCGGTGACACGCTCGGCGCGTGGTCGCTGTCCGCCGACGCCAATGTGCCGGCCGGCGAGGCACTGGCGCTGCGCCTCAACGGTACCTACGAAGAGTTCGACAGCCACCGCGATGCCTTTGGCGGCCACTTCATCGGCCTTGCCCCCACGGCAGGCCTGCGCCTTGGCGAAGCCACCACGCTGACGCTTGCCTACGAATACGTCGAGGATGATCGCCTGACCGATCGCGGCGTGCCTTCGTTCAACGGCGCGCCGATCACCGGCTATGACAAGACGTTCTTCGGCGATCCGGCCATCAACCGCAGCGAAGTGACCGCGCATTTCGCCCGCGCGCGGATCGATCACGAGCTTGCCGATGGGCTGACTTTCAACGCCACCGCCCAGTTCGCCACTTACGACAAGTATTACGGCAACATCCTGCCCGGCGCGGTCAACGCCGCGATGACCAGCGTGGCGCTGACCGGCTATCGCTCCACCACCACGCGCGACAACTGGGTGGGCCAGGCCAATCTCGTCTGGAAGGGCGATACCGGCGCAATCCGCCACACCCTGCTCGCCGGGATCGAGGCGAGTGACCAGAACACCGGATCAAGCCGCGATGATGCGCGCTTTGCCGGCAGCGCGACAACCTCGGTGGCGCTTGGCCGCACGATTACGGTTCCGGCCGTTACCTGGGCGGTGACCAGCAACAGCCTGTCCGACGTCCGCACGCTTTCGGCCTATGTGCAGGACCAGATCGAAATCGGTGAGCACCTGCAACTGATTGCCGGCCTGCGCTATGACGATTTCCGCATTACCGCGACCAACGGCCTGACCGCCGCCATCACCGGGCGCAGCGACGGCAAGTGGTCACCCCGGCTTGGCCTCGTGATCAAGCCGCAGGCGAACCTCTCGCTCTACGCCAGCTACGCCAGGAGCTTCCTGCCGCAGACCGGCGACCAGTTCACCACGCTGGCCGCCAACCTGCAGACGCTGGCGCCCGAAGAGTTCCGCAATCTGGAAGCCGGGATCAAGTGGGACATCACCCCGCAGCTGGCCCTGACCACGGCGCTGTTCCAGCTGGATCGCACCAACACCCGTGCCACCGATCCGCTGACCGGAAATCCGGTGCTTACCGGGTCCAGCCGCGTCTGGGGCTTCGAGGCTTCGATCGCCGGGCAGATCACGCCCGACTGGCAGGTAAGCCTTGGCTATTCGCACCAGAAGGGCGAAATCCGCGCCACGACCACGGCCGCCCCGGCTGGTCGCCGGCTGGACAAGCTGCCCGAAGACCAGCTTTCCCTCTGGACCCGTTACGATCTCACCGACCGGTTCGGCCTGGGCCTCGGCGTAGTCCACCAGTCGAGCCAGTTCGCCTCGATCAGCAACAGCGTGGTCTTGCCGGCCTTTACCCGCGTAGACGCCGCGGCCTATTTCGATGTGACCGAGCGCTTCACGCTCCAGCTCAATGTCGAGAACCTGACCGACACCCGCTATTACCCGAGCGCCCACACCGACAACAACATCGCCACCGGCAAGCCGATCAATGCGCGCCTGACGGCGCGGCTCAAGTTCTGAGAACGGGCCTAGACCGATTTGAGCGCGGGAACGGGGGCGGCCTTTGGCGCCGCCTCCACCCCGCGGGCGATGCGGCCGGCGCGCTGCACGGCGCGAACAAGACGCGGGTATGTTCCGCAGGGGCACAGGTTGGTCAGCGCGGCGCGGATTTCGGCCTCATCGGGATCGGCGTTGCGCGCCAGCAGGGCAGCGCCGGCCAGCACGATGCCTGGCGCGCAGAAACCGCATTGCACCGCGCCTTCCACGATCATCGCCTGCTGCATGGGGTGCGAGCCATCGCTGGTCAGCCCTTCGATGGTGGTGACCGATCGCCCTTCCGCCTCGGCCAGCGAAAGCGAGCAAGACGCCACCGCCTGCCCATCGATCAGCACGTTGCAGGCGCCGCAAATGCCTTCGCCGCACGCGTATTTTGCGCCGGTCAGGTTCGCGCCGTCGCGCAAGGCCCACAGCAGGGGCGTTTGCGGATCCATCTGAAAGGCCAGGGCACGGCCGTTAACGGTCAGGCTCGTCATGGCCGAACGTCCTAGACATTCCGTTCGTCGAGGGGAAGCTTGTCATGCCGGGGAATGTGTATAGCTTCGCGGCCGCACTGCCGGGCGCCAAGCAGGAGAAGCTAGTTGGATCATAGCGACGCGCGTGCGCGATTCACCGAAATGGCGGTAGCTACCGAGCGCGACTGGACAATCATCGCGCAAGAGATGAAGCAGTTCAGCAAGGGGCTGCCCGACCGCGTGCTTGATCACTTGCGGCTGCTCGACGGCGATCATGGCGGCTTTCCGATCGACCGGCTGCAACACTGCCTGCAAACCGCAACCCGCGCCCACCGCGACGGACAGGATGAGGCCTATGTCGTCATGGCCCTGCTGCACGATATCGGTGATACGCTGGGCACCTATAACCACCCGGACATCGCCGCCGCCATGCTGCGGCCCTTCGTCAGTGAAGAGCTGCACTGGATCTGCGCCCAGCACGGGATTTTCCAGGGCTATTACTATTTTCATCTGCTGGGACAGGATCGCAACCTGCGCGAAAGCCTGCGCGGTCACCCGCATTTCGAGGCCTGCGCCCTGTTCTGCGAAAGGTATGACCAGGCTGCTTTCGATCCGGCCTACGACACCGCGCCGCTCACCTTTTTCGAACCCATGCTGCGCCGGGTGATGGAGCGGCCGCTCAACGGAATCTATGCGAGACTGATGGGGGGCGAATGAAACGGGCGCGCCAATCGCGCCCACCCGCCCCGTCGCCCGCAGTCTTTTCCAGTTCCACAAGCTCCGCGTCGACCAGCCGCGCACGGACCGATGCCGGATCGTGATCCCGCTCGGGGAACAGGGCCGCCAGCCCTTTCGCACCACGACGCTTGAGGAAGGCGGGCGCCACGCTGGCATCGTAACCGGCATTGTCCATCAACCACACCGCCAGCCGGTCTGCCTCACGCTCGGTTTCCAGCGCGATCCTGCGGCTCTTGCCCGCCGCCTTGCGCCGCCGCTGGTGATCAAGGATCAGGTGCGACAGTTCATGCGCCAGAACGAACGCGGCTTCATCATCCGTCCGGGTTTCGTACAGCAAGGCGCGGCTCATCAGGACAGTGCCGGAGCCGGCCTCCGCACCCTTGCCACTGGTCGCCAGTTCGAAGTGGGCGTGGCACGCCGGCACACCGTGCAGATCGACGTGTCGCCGGGCGAAGTGCAGGGACACCCGGCCGCGCCGGTCGAGCGCGGTCTCGATCTCGTCGTGCACGAAGTTCAGCCGCACCTGGTTCTGCGGGGCGACCCCGGCACTGATGTCGGCGACCGTCCGGCCATCAAGGGCGAGCAGCTCCTCGCCCGGCTGGATGCCGGCCGCTGCGGCGGGAGAACCGGGGGCAACCGCCTGCACCGCGAAATCGCCGTTCAGCGCCATGGCGGAACGGATCGAGGCGGGCACGTTGAAGGCGGCGGCATCAAGCAGCAGCAACCCGCTGGCCTGCCGCGTATCGGGACACCACCGCGCGTTGGCGGAAACAAGACGAAAACCGATGGCGTTGATCCGGGCATCGTCGGCCTGCAGGGCGCGCACCACGGCCACCAGTTGCGCCGAGGGCTCAGCAGCGTAGGACGGCCCTGCCGCTCCAAGGACAAGGGCCAGCGCGGCCCAAAGCCGGCGCGGCGGCATGGTCAGCTCGCGCTGTCCTTGATCGCGGCCTGCAGACGATCGCGCCCGACCGCGCCCGACAGGATCGTATCGCCAATCACCCAGCTGGGTGTGCCGTTGAACCCGAGCGAGCGAGCCAGTTCGACATTGCGCCCCAGTTCCACTTCGGCTCGCGGGTCCTGAATCACGGTCTGCGCGCGCGCCAGGTCCAGCCCGGCGATCTTCGCCGCCGCAGCGATGGTCTGGGCGTCGGGCTTTCCGGCCGCATACATCGCCTTGTGGAAGGCGGCGTATTTGCCCTGTTCGGCGGCCGCCAGGCCCATCTTCGCGGCATCGGCGCTATCGGGAGAGAGGATGGGCAACTGGCGGATCACCACCTTGAGCTCCGGGTTGGCGCGGATCAGGGCGTCGACCTCGGCCTCGATATGACGGAAATAGGTGCAGGCGAAATCGGTGAATTCGACCAGCGTGATCTTGCCGTTCGGATTGCCCAGGACCTGCCCGGGCCAAGGCCGTTCAAGATCCCCACGGATCTTGGACAGGGTGCCGGCGTTTTCCTTCTTCTGCAGCGCTTCCATTGCCTTGGGCAGGACTTCGGGATTGGCGATCAGGTAATCGTGAACCACCCTCTCGATCGCGGCCTTGTCCTGGCCGGAAAGCCCGGAGGCTGGGTCAAGCCCGCTGCGCAGCTGCTGCCAGCCCCAGCCGAGGGCGAGGCCGGCCAAAAGGCAGGCGATGCCGATTTTCACCGAGCGGCTGCGCGAAGGCGAAGAATTTTCCACGTTTGACATGTCCTTCGCCTAGCGGCGCTTGCGCCCGCGTTCAATCGCGGCGCGCGCCTGCATGGCGATATCCTGTGCCCGCAACCAGTCGGCCGAGCCTTTCGGCAGGCTGGATTCCGCCGCCTCGGCGTTGCGCAACGCTTCGGGATAGCGAAGCGTCATCACCTGCTGTTCGGCGCTCGCCAGTTGCGCGCGCGGCATATCGCCGTTCGCCGCATAGACCACGCCAAGCTGATACCAGGCATAGGGGTTCTCCCGATCGCGCGCGACCGCAGCCTTTAGAACACGCTGCGCCTCGGCAAGATTCTTCGGATCTTCAGTCGCCACCAACGCGTGGCCGAAGGTCGTGGCGATCAAGGGCTGGTTGGCGGTGATATCGGTCGCGCGGCGCAGTGGCGGCAAGGCGTCCAGCGGCTTGCCCGATTCGAGCAGTATCTGGCCCTTCAGTTCGAGGAAATAGGGATCATCCGGGGCCTGTTTCAGCAGCGCATCGGCCTCCGCCATCGCCTTGTCGAGAAAAGCCTCCTTGTGCCACGCGTAAGCCCGGGCATAGCGCGCGGGCAGGCTGTTGTCGGTCACGGGATAGCTGTAGAGCGTCTGTTCGGGCTTCGCGAGATAGCCGAACAGCTTGGCCTTTACCCGCTTGAAGCGTGCCTCGAGCGCAGGGTCGGATGGCCGCGTCCACGCCGGATCTTTGGTATAGGTGTCCTGCAGGGTGGCGATCCGGTCCGCCTCAAGCGGGTGTGTGCTCATGAAGTCGGCCAGCTCTTTCTGGCTGTAACCGGCGCGATAGGCCTGGTTGGCGAGCTTCTTGAAAAATTCGACCGAGCCGCGCCCGGTGATTCCGGCCTTGCTCAGATACTGGGCGCCCGCCGCATCGGCCGCGCTTTCCTGCGTACGGCTGAAGGCAAGATACTTGCCCAGCGCGGCCTGCTGGCCCGCCATGATGACGCCCATCGCCGCTTCACCGCCGCCAGCCGCGGCGGCGGCAACGCCAAGCAGCAGCGACAGCAGGCTGATGCCGTTCGCTTCCTTCGCGCCCTGTTCGCCGCTGATGGCATGGCCGCCCGTGATATGGCCGAGTTCGTGCGCGATGACGCCCTGCACCTGGTTGGCGCTGTCGGCCGAATTGATCAGCCCGGAATGGAGATAAACCGCCTGTCCCGCTACGACGAAGGCGTTGATCGACGGATCGTTGACCAGCACGACGTCAACATTGTTCGGGTCCAGCCCCGCGGCGATTACCAGCGGGCGCGCCATGTCTCGGAACAGGTCTTCTGTTTCGGCGTCGCGCAGAACCGATTGGGCCTGCGCGCTCTGCACGCTCAGCACACCGGCAATGAAGGCCGTGAAAGCTTTGGAAATGACCTTGCGCATCGCGCGCTTTCAACCCTCGGACCGATGAACCGGGGCTGAAGTTAGCGGGGAAAAGCGCAAGGCGCCATGTTCCTGTTGGAACACGGCGCCCCACTCGCTTTTCGTAACCGTTTCGGCGCGGCGTTCAGGCCACCAGATTGCGAACGGCGCGTTCCAGCAGGCTGACGTCATCGGCGACTTCGCCCACCAGCACCACCTGGCCATCATCCATGCGGCGGACAACCACGAGGGCAAATTCCTCGCCATCCTCATCAATGGCTGCCAGTGGCCGATGCTCGACCTCACGCAGCTTTTTCGACAAGACTTCGCGCGGCGTATCGCGCAGACCCGCGGTCTTGCCGCTTTCCTCGCGGCGCAGCCGCCGTTCGGCCTTGACCACGCCCTTGAGGCCGCCGGGCGCATGGGCAAGAAACTCCGTCATGCCGCCACGACCGATGGCGTGGCGCTGGGCATGGGCCATGGCCGAGGCGTACTCGGTCAGGCGCGTCTTGTCGTAATCGGCACCGAAAACCAGCTTCACGACAGGCGTGAACGGCGCGCGCTCCTGCATGGTGAGGCCGGCATCGCTGAGCAGCTCCTGGAATTCTTCCGGATGCTGCTGGGCGGCAAGGGCAAAATCCCAGGCGCGGCCGATGGCGTTGTAGAGCGCATGGCGCGTGCGGTCTTCCGATCCCTGCGCAGCCTGCGCCAGTTCGCGGGCCGAGGCGAGCCAATCGGCCAGCGAAGCATGATCGTCCGCACCATCGTCACCGAATGTCGGCTCGGGCCAGTCCATTCCCGGCAGGCCTTCGCCGTCGAACGGCACATTGAGTTCCAGCACATCGCTGAGCGAATCAACCGGGCCATCCGCCCAGTCGGTCAGCGGCTCGCTTTCGCGGCGCGGCTGCGCATAGAGGGCGCGATCAACCTCCTGTAGCAGGGCTTCGGTCGATTCCTGATCGGCCAGTTCCTTCCAGTTGATCACACCATAGATGAGATCGATCTCGTTGCTGTCGAGCGAGCCGGAAAATGGCAGGAGAATCCCGCGGTAGAGAATCGTGCGCCCAAGCGAATTGACGAATTCAGCCTCGAATCCGATCGGCGCCTGGTTGGCATGGATCTGCAGATAGTGGTCGGTGATTCGCGACAGCAGCGAACGGCTCGGCACGTCTGACAGCGTGCGGATCGTTTCCACCGAAGCGCCACATTCATCCGCCAGCGCGGAGCCGAGATAGCGAATGGCCGGATCGGTGATTCCGCCAGAGAAATCGAGCAGGACGCTGTACTTGTCAAAATCTGGAAGCTGGCCGGTTTCCAGGTCCGCGATAACCGGAAAAGCGCGGTCGTGCAGCATTCCCGCCCAATGGTTGTAAGCGCGAACCTGCAGGCGTCGCTCGTCGGTGCCGATGACCGGAGGAAGAGCTTCGTGGCCCACATCGTCTTCAGCCGGATCATAGACATCGGATGGGTCTGATCGCCCTCCGAAATCTCCGCGCAAGCTGTCCATTACCAGTTCCCCCTAAGGTCCTTCAGGCCCTTCTGGCGCAACATGGTTGATTAAAGGTTAAGTTGTGCGGACATTGGCGCGACTTGCCGTCAATCGATCGGAACCCGCCCCTCATTGGGCTTCGGCAGCGGCGCAACGATCGGAAAAACAACCAGAACCGCAACGGTCCAGGCCGCAGCAAGCCACAATGAAATTGCCAGCCCCTGCCAGTCTGCAACTGCCCCCCAGACCCAGGCACCCAGAGCCATGCCGCCAAAGGTGGTGGCCGAATAGGTTGAAAGACAGCGACCCAGGATGGCGTCGGGCGAGCGGAACTGCATGGCCATGTTGAGCGTGTTGAGGCACGTGGCCCAGCCCGTTCCGGCAATGAAGGCAAAGGGCAGGGCCTGCCAGACATGCTCCAGCAGCGGCAGGGCAGCCAGCGGCAGGGCAAAGGAGAAGGTGCCAAGGCCGACCACGCGTTCGGTGCCGAAGCGCCGGCGCGCCTGCGGCAGGACCAGCGCTGCCACAATCGATCCGATGCCGAAGGCGCACAGGACCACCCCGAATTCGAATTCGCCGCCGCCCAGCCGCTCGCGCACGACAACCGGGATCAGCGCCTGATAGGCCGCGATTCCCAGCCCCACGGCGAAGCCGCGCATCAGCACCTTGCGCAGCGGCGCAGAACGGAAGCAGAACCGCAATCCATCGCGGATTGACGGAAGGATCGGCTGGCGCACCAGTTCGCGCGGTTCCGGGCGCCAGCGCATCAAGACCCAGATCATCGCGAGGAAGCTGACCGTGTTGAGCGCGAAGGCCGCCGCGATATTGGAAAACGAAATCACCAGACCGCCCAGCGCCGGCCCGATAGACCGGGCAAGGTTGAAGGCGATCGTATTGAGCGAAATCGCTTGTGGCAGATCCTCCGGCCCGACCTGCGCGCGCACCGATGCCTGCCAGGCCGGAGAGTTGAGCGCGGTACCCGCCCCCAGAACCAGTGTCAGACCGAGCAGCGAGACCGGCGTAACCAGCCCGTCAAAGGTCAGGAGCGCCAGCACCGCAGAAGCCAGAAGCATGCTGATCTGCGCGGCAAGCATCACGCGCCGGCGATCGAAATTGTCGGCAATGGCGCCGGCAAAGAGGCCCAGCGCCATGATCGGCAGCGTCACCGATGACTGCACCATGGCGACAAGCCGGTGCGAGGAGGTAAGGTCCGTCATCAGCCAGGCAGCACCGACCGACTGCACCGATGACCCGATGGCCGAGAACAGGTTGGCTGTCCAGATCGCGCGAAAGGCGGAATGGCGGAAGGGAGCCAGCGCACCGCCCGGCGCTAGGGCCGAGCCCTTCTGCCTGCTTCCGGAGTCCTCGTTTGCCGCCATGCGTCTTGCGATGGCGGCCCCTTGCTGCGGGGTCAAGCCGCAAGGCCGGCTTGGACCGATATGGATGTTTCCCTAGTCAGGACGGCTTGCAGGCAGGACGCAGACCTGCTTGATCGCAGGCCATGCGAGGTCACCCGCACAGCCCCTGCACCTCGGTCTGCCGGATCGATCCGAAAACCAGTTGGTGTATCGGGTGTCGGCGCACGCTTGGCGAAATTGCCGATTGGCCGATGCTTACGGCGACGGAGAAGCGAGCCGTGCTCAGTCGTCTGCCCGGTCGGGGCGCAGGTTCCGGCGCTTGATCAGCACGGCCGGGTTGCCGGAATAGACACCATCAACCTCGGTATCTCGGAACAAGGCGCCGCGCGCACCCAGCACCGAACGGTCGGCCATATGCACCCCGGGGCCAACAAAAGCTTCGGCAGCGACCCAGCATTGGGCGCCAAGGGTGATGGGTTTGCACACCAGTTGAAAGTGCGGATCGTCAACATCGTGCGAGGATGCGCACAGATGCGCGCGTTGCGAGATCACCGTGCGCGGACCAATCGCGATCCGACCCTGATTATAGATCCGGGCGCCCGGACCGACGAGGACGAAATCCGCCAGTTCCAGATTGCCGGGCCACCAGATCGCGGCCGAGGCATGGACGCGAACGCCCCTGCCGATCTTCGCGCCAAAAGCCTTGAGCACCAGCCGGCGCCAGGCGTGCAAAGGCGGCGGCGTGAACCGCGCAAGCACCAGCCAGGTAATCATCCACACCACCCGCGCAAGGCGGTTGGCGAGCGAAAAGCTGGCCCCGCCTTCAAGCGGTCGTGTCTGGCTGGCATCGAGCAAGCTCATGGTGGCGATCCCCCCGCGATGGCCCGGGCATAAGCCTTCGCCCAAAGGCCCGCAACCGCCTGGGCCGAGAATGGCCCCTTGGCGAGAGACAAGGCTGCACGCGCCATCCCGCGCCAATGTTCACCATCTAGCGAAAAGGCCTGTTCGACGGCACGCGCCACGCTATCGCGATCATAACCGCAATCAAGCGCCGCCCCTGCGGCGAAACCTTCAGGCAAGTTGCACTGGCCGGTCATCAGGGTAGGCCGCCCCGCTGCCCAGGCTTCGAGCATGGCCATGGGCAGTCCTTCGCTGTGCGACGGCAGGGCCATGAACCGCGCGGCGGCGATCAGTTCTTCTTTTGCCGCGCCAAACACCGGCCCGAGAAACTCGACCGACGTATCGGCATTGGCGAGGCCGGCCTTGAACGCCGCAACGTCCGCATCATCGCCCCAGCCGGCAATTTGCAGGCGGGCGCCTTGCGGCTTTCGCGCCTGAAGCCAGCCCTGAACCAGTGCATCGAGGTTCTTTTTTGGATGAATGCGGCCGAGATAGGCAATCACCGGCGCGGGCACCTTGTCCGGCAGGCCTTGGGCTTCCGGCCCGGCATTGGGGATGACGACATTGTCCGTTCGGCCGCTCTCGCGCGCAATATCCTGCGCTTCGGCGCCGGTCAGGGCGTGCAGCCCCCAGGCCCGCGCCCAGGACCGGCGCTCATACCCCAACCGTGCCAGCGCCTTCTTCCAGCGTCCCCGCGCGGTGATCCACGGATCGAGCATGCCGTGCGGAGAAATCAGGTAGGGCTTGCCGGTCAGCGCCGCCCATCGCGACCCGGCCTGCGACGGATACATCCAGATGCCATGAAGGTGGAGACAGTCGAGACGGGCTGCGAGCAGGCCTTCGACGAGCCGCGGCGCATAGCCGATCTGGCGCGGCCCACGCACCGGAAAGGTCTGCACCGGGATGCCACCGAAGCGGTCGCGATCGGCTTCGGTATCACTATCGTGAAGGGCGAAAACCTCCACCTGACCGCCAAGCCCGGCAATGAGCCGCGCCTGCGAGACAACCGCTTCGAAGACGCCACCACCCTGCCGAGACGCAGAAGCGGTCAGCAGGCCGATCTTGCGGCCGTCAAGGGGCAGGGTCATGCCTTGGTCGCAGCCTGCTCGTCCTGAAGCAGAGCCAGCCGACGTCGCCGGACCGCAGCCGGCAGGTTCGCAACCGCCGCTTCAGGCGCTGGCGCGGATGCCTGCGGCTCATCAGCGCCCTCGACGGCGCGCTCACGCGCCTTGCGCATCTTGGCAAAAGCCTGCGCTCGCAACTGCCCCAGGCTTGGCACGCGCATGTACTTGGCCAGCAGGAACCAGACAAAGACTGGCGCGATATAGGCCCCGGTTTGCTTGACGATGGTCAACAGCCCGCCATCGCGTACCGAAACGATGAGCGAGGCTATGAGCACCATGTAGGCCGCGGTCTTGATGGTCGACTGGTCGCCATTCCAGTACCGTCGGTAAACCGCTCCGAGGATATACCCCCACAGTCCGCACCAGATGATCACGCCGATCCAGCCGAGGCTGTACCAGCCCATGCCGGGTAGAGAACTGGTCATCCCGATGGGCGATCCATAGTCCCACAGGCGCACGGTCGGGATGGGAGAGCCGATGGGTTTACCGGGCCAGAGAACGCGCGGGATAGGTTCGGTCAGAACCTGCAGGTTGTTGAGAAAGTAGTCGTAGGTGCCCGAGCGCTGCGGCACGACCCAGACGATATATTCGAAGAACTCCATGTTGGCGATGTCCATGGATTCCATGAATTTTTCATCGTTCACGCGGTCAGAGAACACCTCTTCCGCCATGTCTATGCCCATAGCGACGCGCAGAGTGTGCCCACGGTCTTCGCCGATGAACGAGAACAGGGCCACCACCGCCGCACCGGCAAGTGCGAGCCGCAGGGCCGGCAATTTCAGGCGCCGTTCGTAGAGGTACAGCAGAAGCGTCATGACAAGGGCGGAAATCAGCGGCCCACGCCCTCCAGTCGAGCCGCGGACGACCACGAACATCGCAAGCGGTATCAACGAAACCAGACGAAAACGGCCAAGCCAGGCGAAGATCGCGCACATCGGCGCGAGCATCAGCTGGCCATCGGTGACATAGCCATTGCCCTTGGTGTTGATGGCAACGCCTGTTGCGCGGTCCATCACCATGCCGTCGTAATTGCCCGAGGCGGAGAAGTTGTTGGCCAGCGAATAGAGCGCCAGTGGCGCGCAGATGACCATGGCCCAGGTGAACAGCTGCGTCAGGCGTCGCCGCTCTTCCAGGGTGAATCGGTCGCTGTGGAATTGCACAGCCTCACTGCCGGATCGCAGGCTGGCGAAAGCGAATGCGGCATATCCCAGATTGGCTGCAGCGATCACCGTGATCTTGTCGCTGATCGAGGGCGAGAACTGATAGACCCGGTACAGCGTTTCGTACTCGAGATAATACCCGAAGATCGGACGGATCACGAAGACCAGAAAGTGAAACGCGGAATAGATGAACAGCGGATGGTAAAGGCTGAAGGCCCGGTGCCGGCTGAAAAAGAACAGCAGGCCCATGCTGAACAGGAGCCCGATACCCAGACTGAGTTGATACATTCTGGTCTCCGCAAACGCACGGCCGCCCCGGCCATATCCCATCGGAACGGATCGGCCTGAAAACGCCCGCAACTTGCCCGCGCTTCCCGTCTATCCCCCGCATCCCCGCCGGATAGCGATGCTATGCCCAAAACCGTCCGCCGGGGCTAGGGCAAATGCGAAGTCAGCCGCCAGCAGCCTCGAGAAATTCGCCCAATCGCCCGGCGGATGCCGGCGGCGTCAGGCCGATCATGGCTTCGACAGCGTCGGCAAGGCGATCGGTATCACCCAGCCAGGCCTTGGCGTGGGATACCTGCACGAAACGCTGCCATGCCGCCTCGTCGCCGGCGATGCGATCCATGGCCGTGGCAATCTGGTGCGGCGATTCGGAATCGACGACAAAGCCATTGCCGCCATCGCGAACCAGCACGTCACCCGATCCCACCTGATGCGATACTATGGCCGGCAGGCCCAAGGCGAGGGCTTCGTTGACCACGAGCCCCCACTGCTCCTCGCGGCTTACGAGGACCAGCGCCAGCGATCGGGCAAGCAGCACCGAGACCTGCTCGGCCGTCAGAAATCCGGGAAACACGACCCTTTCGCCAAGGCCGTGGCGAGCGATGACGGATCGCATCTCTGGCTCATCCG
This sequence comes from Novosphingobium sp., assembly GCA_046063225.1. Taxonomy (GTDB): domain Bacteria; phylum Pseudomonadota; class Alphaproteobacteria; order Sphingomonadales; family Sphingomonadaceae; genus Novosphingobium. The sequence goes on from JBJTLW010000159.1 coordinate 19,881, forward strand.
CACCAGACCCGGCCAGCACGAGGCGCCGCGCAGCCGGTCCCGCTGCCTGGACGTAGAGGGCATAGCCTTCAAGCAGATTGATGAGATTCTTTTTGTCGACGAAGCGACCGACAAAGACGAAGTCGCGATCGGTGAACGGGTGGCCATCGGGCGCGAGCTTCCCGCCAGCCTGCCGGCGAATGCGTTCAAGCCCCACACCGTCGTACCCGGGCAGGACGGGACGGCTGCCAAAACCCAGCTTGCGCATATAGGCTATGTGGCGCGTCGCACCGACGATGGCGCCGTGGTAACAGCTCAGGACCAGACGCTTGACCCGTTCGCGCGAGGCCTTGCGAGGCTTGTCGTCATCCTTGGATTCGGAGAAAACCACCAGCTTGACGCCGCAGAGCCGCAACGCCCAGGTCAGCATGATGATCGACGGATCGGCATAGGAGATGCCGATCATCACCCAGTCGCAATGACGCAAGGCCCGGAACATGGCCTTGAACCGCTGAAAAGGGGCGATCTGTTCATAGGATTGGCCGGGAAACAGGGTGATCTTATGCGCCCCTGCCACGCTGCCCGATGGTTCCCAGGCGTAGACTTTCGACGCCGTTGCAACTTCAACGGCCAGCACCTCGGCCCGGCCGTCAAGACGGCGGGCGACCGCTTCGCAACGATCGACGTGGTAGGCGGCAAATTGAGCCCAGACGAGCGCGACTGTAGGAGACTTTTGCGGGCCGCTGCGGTGCATGGTGTTGCGCCTATGGGGCACGACCCGTGCAGTGGCAAGGGAGCACGATAGCTATGCCCGAAGAAGCGGGTACCAGGCCGTTGCAGACCCGGCACCCGCAATTCGCTTTACTTCTTCTGCACCGAAACGCTGACGTTGGCGGCAGGCAGGTTGATGGCCGCTGCCGTGGGGTTGAACAGGACAACCGTCACCGTGTTGGCGGCCGAAACATAGCCAGACGCTATCAGTCCAAGCAAATTGGTATCGAGCGTCACAGACGTTACCGAATCACCAAGTGCGCAGCCCGTTGCCGTCACGGTGACCGTGGTGGCGCCCCCGGCCGGAATGTCCGGCGCGTCATAGGCCGCCGTGCCCGTGAAGGTCTGTCGGGTGGCCGTGACATAGCGTTCTTCGACCCATTTCGAGATCGTCGCATCGTAGCGAAGTTCAAGGAGATCGCCGATCTGGAACAGCTTGCGATCGCGCTGCAGTTTCAAACCCGCGCCATCGGCTGGGAAGTTCAGCACTTTCCCGGCCGTCGCTTCCTTATGGTAGAAGATCACCTTCTGGCCATCGCAATAGCCATAGGTGTTACCCAAGGTCACGTTCATCGTGCCGGCTGGTGGCACGATGGCAATGGCTGACCAAGCAACGTCATAGGTTTTATCGCCGGTGGGGAAGTCGAAAGTGCCGCCATAGGGCTGACCGATGGTCTTGAAGCCACTCACATCGATGCGCGGAAAGCCGAAGCCGGCTGCCGGGTTGGCATTGGTGACGAACACCGCCGCCGCTTCACCGCTGACGTTCAGCAGAACCGTGTTTTTGTCGATGAGCCCGCCATAGAACTGGACGGCCGCGGAGAAGTAGCGGGAGTTTGCCTGGGCAAGCTGCGTCCGCCGTGTTTGAATATTGATCGTCACATTGTTCGTCGGAGTTACGTAAACGCCTGCAGGCGCGCCGGCCATCTGGGTGGTGAGCGTTGCCGGGCCACCGAGCCGGACGGCAGAGAAGGCGCTTTTCTGATCGTTCCAGGCCTCGATATTGAGGAACACGTCCCGATTGTTGCCGGGCAGAGTAACGGCGCAGTCCACCGTCGTGATCGTGCCGTGGACCCAGGATCCGAACTGGATGCTGTCCGTGAAGCCTTCAAGCCGGGTGCCGATGAGCGTGATCCAGGGCGGCCGCTTGGTGGTCTGACGCGTCGGGTAAATGAACGGGTAGCCCGCCGGAATCGGCCCGTCCGGCCCGCCCGCCATCGATGCTGAATAGCAATCGTAAAGGCGACCGCCGATCATGGTGAAGCTCTGCGCACCAAGCACTTCGCAGGCCTGATAGGAATTGCCGGCCTGCACGTTGATGCCGACGAACTTCCCACTGGACGATGGGTTGAGCGACGATTGGGGCGAGCCATCGAGCGTCACATTCTCCAGCAACTGGCTGCTGACGGTTGAGCCGCCGACATAATAGATTTCACCCGCGAAGTTCATGAAGGTGGAATTGCGCACGTGGACGCGGTTGCAGGTGATGTCTTGAATCCGCAGCCCCTTGTCGTTGAGCGCAAGATTGCTGCGATCCGCTGGATTGAACGTCACCCCGCCATCGACGATCAGGTTCTCGATGGCGACCCACTCAATGGCCGGCGAAGGCCAGACGCCACCGGGGAAGACGAAGATGCCGCCGCCCTGCCAGTTCTGACCGGTGACGACCTGGGTGATTGTGTTCTTGCTGCCACCCAGCGAGTTCTTGAGGTTGAGCGTGGTCCCCGCGCGGCATCCGCGCAAGCCAAGGCCGGTGGTCGATGTGATGACAATCGGATGGCCATCAAGCGCGACGGCAGAATAGGAACTGGTACGGATCGGGCACCACAGCTCGTAAGCCGACTCCGGGAAATCGACCCATCGGCAAGCCGTCGCGCTGGCATAGGCAACCGTGGCCTGAATGGCCGGCTGTTCATTGATGCCCGAACCGCCGGTGGCCCCGCCATGCGCAACCGAAATGGCTTTTTCCGGGCTGTCCGGGACGAGACGGAAATAGCGTCCGTTTGCCGTCGCCTTGCAGAAGCGGGGATGCGCAGCAGCCAGTGCAGCCGTAGCAAGGCTGTCGCTGACATAGATGCCTATGCCCTTGCCGAGGGCTGAATAGCCGCTTGAGATTATCGACGTAACGGCCGGGTCGATGGTGATTGTGCCAAGGTTGACGAAGAGATCCGACGGCACGGCTCTGGCTTGCGCCTGGCTGGCGCTAAGGCTGGCGGCGCCAGCGGCCGATTGTGCTGCGCTTGCCGCTCCTGCGGCAAGGTCGGCGTTCTGGCGAGCCGCTTTCGCCGCGGCTCTGGCGATGATGTCCAGGCCCATCGCTTATTGTCCCATGCGGTAGGTGAGAGCACCGGTCGCCATCGTGACGTCGAGATAAAGCTGGGCGGCCGATTCGCCTTCTTCCCACACCGGTTCGCAGATGTTTGCGGAATAGCTTCCATAGCTGTCTCCCATGGCGGTCAGCGGCAGGCGGGTCGCACCACCGTCGGTTGATCGCGTGATCTTCACCGTGCCAGTCCACGTTCCAGACAGCGACAGCATTACGGGACGGCCGCTGACGGGCACAAACGGACCGTAAATGCCCGAGACATTCGTCGTGCCGGTTAGCGATGCGGGCGAGGCGGTAGGGGCAGTTGCCACAGGCAGGGGATTCGCCTGGCTGACGACATCAGTCTCTCCCGGGGCTGTGGCAAAGGCCATGGAAAACGGCGGAACATACCGCGCTGGCGCGTTGTGGGGGGTGGTGGGCATGCAGGGGTCCTTTCGCGATGGCGAAGTGATCAAATAACCTATTTGGTTATCTGTAGGAAAGGCATTAGCCATTTCGCTTGCGCGCTAATGCGCGACCACGTGCAGAGACTTTCGGTTGCGAGCCGTCCCCACATCCGTCTAAGCCCCGGTTAAATATTGCCCTTGGCCCCGAAAGACAGATTCGTCAGATGAATGTTGCCGTTTTCCATCCTGGCACACAGCATTCGTGGCAAACGGCCATGGCCTTGCAGGGACTGGATCGCCTGGCTTGGTACGCGACATCGATCTTCTATCAGCCGGAACGGTTTCCCTATCGGCTTGAACGGATGGTGCCCGGCCCTGTGTCGCGTCGTCTGCACGCGGAATTCGTGCGTTTCAGCCATCCGGGCCTTGATCCCGCGAAGGTCCGCACGTCTGGCCTGACTGAATGGCTTGAACGAATAGCGGCGCGTTCCGGGCAGCGAAAGCTGGCCAAATATCTCGACACCGTCGGCAACCGCCGCTTCGCACGCGCGCTGGTGAAGGAAATCCAGTCCGACGATCGCTTTGCACTATGGGGCTACAACGGAAGCTCACTCGATGCCTTCGCCGCCGCCGCCAAGCATGGCCGTCGCACGATCCTGGATCGAACCATCGGGGACTTTCGTTATTACAACGATCGCATGGCGGAGCTTCAGGAGCGCTATGGCGATTGGTTCCTGCCTACCGAACGGCGCATGACCGACGAGCATATCGCTCGCGATCAGCAGGAATTCGAATTGGCCGACACGATCGTGGTCGGAGCCGAATTCGCGGCGCAGACAATCCGCGATCGGGCGGGTTCGGATGTCGCAAAGAAGGTGCGGGTGCTGCACTATTGCTTCGACGAGCGCCTGTTCGCAAACCAGCCGCCGCCGGCCCCCGTCCCCCGTAATGGTCCAGTGAAGTTCCTGTTCATCGGTCAGGCAAACCCCCGCAAGGGCATCCATCATCTTCTGGAAGCTTTCGGCCGACTGCCAGCGAGCGAGGCTCAGCTCACCGTATTAGGCGATATGCGGGTTCCACCATCAACCTTCGCGCGTCATGCCGGACGGATCGATTACATTCCCACCGTTGCGCGCTCGCAGGTTCCGGCCATCATGGCGCAGCATCACGTTCTGGTGTTTCCAAGCTATTTTGAAGGGTCTGCCCTGTCGCTGATGGAAGGCCTCGCATCGGGACTGGCGCTGATCCAGACGCAGATGAGCGGGAACGGCGTTACGCCGCAAACCGGCTTGATGATCGAACGGCCGGATACCGAGTTGCTGGAAGCGGCGATGGTTGCCGCATTCAGCGACCGAGACCGGCTTGACGCCTGGCGCGGCGCGGCTCAGGCGGAAGCCCGGAACTACACCTTCGCGCGTTATCAGGAAAACATCGCCGCCCTCTTGCAGGATGCCAATATCTAACCGCCCTAGTGTCCGGCAAAATCCATCAGCGCATCAACGGCGACCCCTTCGTCTCGCAGGCGACTGGCACCTTCAAGCTCGGGAAGATCGATCACGAACAGGGCATGATCGACAATTCCGCCCGCCTGACGCAGCAGGCGCGTGGCTGCCAGCGCGGTGCCACCCGTGGCGATAAGGTCATCGACGATGACGATGCGCGACCCTCCCCGGATTGCCGTCGGATCGATTTCCAGACGATCCTGACCATATTCAAGCGCGTAATCGACACCGATGGTCTCGACCGGCAGCTTGCCGGGTTTGCGCACCGGGATAAAGCCGATGCCCATGCGCGCGGCCACCGCGGCGCCGAAGATGAAGCCACGCGCTTCCATGCCGGCAATGGCCATGGCGCCGGCCTCAGCAGCCCGCGTCGCGAGATGGTCGACGCTGGACGCAAAGCCAGCGCCATCGCGGATAAGGGTCGTGATATCGCGGAACTGGATGCCCGCCGCTGGAAAGTCCGGAATGGTGCGCACCAGCGCCTTCAACTCATCAACAGTCATGGCAGGTCCTCAAAGGAAAACCCCCCGCACCAGGGTGCGAGGGGTTCTATTCCGTATCACGGTCCAGCTTCGGATCAGTGCTTGTCAGCCCAGACCTGACGCTTGGCCATATAGGCAAGGACGGTGAAGAACAGCAGGAAGCCAAGGACAGCCCAGCCGGTCTGGCGGCGCTTGTCCTGCTTGGGTTCGGCGGCCCATTCGAGGAAAGCCGAAACGTCTTCCGCCATCTGCTTCTTGGTGGCCTTGGTGCCATCCGAATAGGTCACCTGTCCGTCACCGGTCAGCGGCGGCGGCATGGCGATGTTCAGGTTGGCGAAGTAGGGGTTGTAGTGCAGGCCATTACCCGGACGGTTTTCCTTGGGCAGGTTTGCCGGCGGATCCTGGTAGCCCTGCAGCAACGAGGAGACATAGGCCGCACCACCATGGCGTGCCTTGGTCATCAGCGACAGGTCGGGCGGGCTGCCCTGACCGGCGTAGACCACCGGCGGGAACTTGTCGGTTGGCAGGCCGGCGCGCGTCTTCACTTCGCCCGTGTCCTTGTTGTAGACAGGAACCTGATAGGCCTTGGCGATCGCCTTCACTTCGGCATCGTTGTAACCCAGTGCCTTGAGATCGCGGAACGCGACATGGCGCAGCGAGTGACAGGCCTGGCAGACTTCCTGATAGACCTTGAGGCCGCGCTGGAGCTGCTGGTTATCAAAGTGGCCAAACACACCGCTGCTCTTCAGGTGGAGCGGTTCGGGGTGCTTGTGGAACTGCGCTTCGACCGTGTGCGGCAGACCGTCACTGGCCGTGTTCACCGCACCGACGACGAACGAGTAGGCAAGGACGACCGAGAAGAACAGGCCGACGAGGATGGAGAGAATGCGGATCATGGTAAGTCTCTTTCCTTCTCGGCTCAGGCCTTGGCGCCATCCGTTCCGAGCACCGAGTCGGTGATCGAGAACGGCAGCGGGTCAGGGCGTTCGATCGAGGAGACGATCGGCACGATGATCAGGAAGTGCGCGAAGTAATACAGCGCGGCCAGCTGGCTGAGCATCACGTAGGGTTCTGCCGCCGGCGCACCGCCGCAGTAGAACAGAACGATCATCGCCGGGATCAGGCCGAACCAGAAGAACTTCTTGTACAGCGGACGATAGTTGGCCGAACGCACGGGCGACTTGTCGAGCCAGGGCAGGAAGAACCACACCAGGATCGCCGCAAACATGGCCAGCACGCCCATCAGCTTTGCCGGGAAGAACAGGAAGTCCTGCGTGAAGGCGCGCAGAATGGCGTAGAACGGCCAGAAGTACCATTCGGGCACGATGTGCGCCGGTGTCTGCATCGGGTTCGCCGGAATGTAGTTGTCAGGGTGGCCGAGATAGTTCGGCGCAAAGAACAGCACCGCGCAGTAGATCAGCAGGAACACGCCCAGTCCGAAGCCGTCCTTCGCCGTGTAGTACGGGTGGAAGGGAACGGTATCGCTTTCGGTCTTCACTTCAACGCCGGTCGGGTTGGACGAGCCAGGGATATGCAGCGCCCAGACGTGCAGGACGACGACGCCCAGGATCACGAAGGGCAGCAGGAAGTGCAGCGAGAAGAAGCGGTTGAGCGCGGCGTTGTCCGGCGCGAAGCCGCCCAGCAGCCAGTGCTGGATCGGCTCGCCGATCAGCGGAATGGCGCCGAACAGGCCGGTAATCACCTGCGCGCCCCAGAAGCTCATCTGGCCCCAGGGAAGCACGTAGCCCATGAAGGCGGTGGCCATCATCAGCAGGAAGATGGCAACGCCCAGCAGCCACACCATTTCGCGCGGCGCCTTGTACGAGCCGTAGTAGAACCCGCGGAAGATGTGGAGGTAAACCACGACGAAGAACGCGCTGGCACCGTTGGCGTGCGCATAGCGCATCAGCCAGCCCCAGTTGACGTCGCGCATGATGTGCTCGGTCGTGTTGAAGGCCACCGAGGCATCCGCCGCATAGTGCATGGCAAGCACGACACCGGTGACGATCTGGAGCACGAGGCAGAATCCGGCGAGAACGCCGAAGTTCCAGAAATAGTTGAGGTTGCGCGGAACCGGATAGCCGGCGCCGATCGCGTTATAGACGAAACGCGGCAGCGGCAGCTTTTCGTCCAGCCACTGCATCATCGGGTGGCTTGGCTTGTATTCGTTGGCCCAGGGGAAGCTCATGGTTATCTACCTCAGCCGATCTTCACGACAGTGTCGGAGGTGAATTCATAGTCCGGAACCATCAGGTTCTTCGGCGCGGGGCCTTTACGGATGCGGGCGGCGGTATCGTAGTGCGAACCGTGGCAGGGGCAGAAGTAACCACCGAAGTCACCGCGCACTTCGCCTTCGGCGGCGCCCTGCGGCACGCAGCCGAGGTGGGTGCAGACACCCATGGTGATCAGCCAGTTTTCCTTGCCTTCCTTCGTACGCTCCTTGAGCGACTGCGGATCGCGCAGCGAAGCGACGTCAACCTTGTTGGCCTCTTCGATTTCGGTCGGCGTCAGGTTGCGGATGAACAGCGGCTGCTTGCGGAACACGGCCTTGATGGCCTGACCCGGCTGAACAGCGCTGATATCGACCTCGGTCGAGCTTTCGGCAAGAACGTCTGCCGAAGGCGCCATCTGGCTGATCAGGGGAACGAGCGTTCCCACCGCGCCGACACCGGCCGCGCTGACTGCCGCGATATTGATGAAGTCGCGCCGGCGCACGCCTTCGGCCGAATGGCCTTCAGGGGTGGCGGTGCCCGCATCCTGTGACATGGTTGACCTTATCCCGTTTAGGCGGCCC
>JBJTLW010000160.1:0-33781 GCA_046063225.1 Novosphingobium sp.
GGGCCTTGGCACCACCCGCGTGCGCGATGGCGCGGTGGTGGTGGTGGACAATGCCAGCGGCGAAGTGCTGGCCTATGTCGGCGGGGTCGGGCTGGGATCGACCGCCGCCGATGTCGACGGGGCAGACGCCGCGCGGCAGGCGGGGTCGACGCTCAAGCCGTTTCTCTATGCCCACCTGATCGAGCGCAAGTGGCTGACCGCCGCCTCGATCCTTGACGATTCGCCGGTGCAGCTTGACACCGCATCGGGCCTCTATGTGCCGCGCAATTACGACAACGCCTTCCTTGGCCCGGTATCGGTGCGGCGCGCGCTGGCCAATTCGCTGAACGTGCCGGCGGTGCGCGCGCTTCTGCTGGACGGCGTGCAGGACTTTCGCGACCGCCTGTGGGACCTGGGCTACAACGGGCTGGAAGGCGACGGCGCCTATTACGGTTTCAGCCTTGCGCTCGGCTCGGCCGAGGTCAGCCTGCTCGAACAGGCCAACGCCTATCGCACCATGGCCAACATGGGCCGCTGGTCGGCGCTGAAGCTGCGGGCCGATGACGATGCGGGCGAACCGCGCCAGATCATGGACCCGGCGGCAAGCTGGATCGTCGCCGATATCCTGTCCGACCCCTCGGCCCGCGCCGGCACCTTTGGCGTCGATTCCGCGCTGCGCCTGCCGTTCTGGGCGGCGGCGAAAACCGGCACGTCAAAGGGCATGCGCGACAATTGGTGCATTGGCTTTTCCACCCGCTACACCGTCGCCGTCTGGGTGGGGAACCTTGAAGGCGATTCGATGCGATCGGTATCGGGCACCAGCGGCGCGGCCCCGGTGTGGCGCGACGTGATGCTGGGCCTCCATGCCGGAAAGCCGGGCGCCGCCCCGCCCCGGCCCAAGGGGGTGGAGCCGCTGCGCGTCAGCTTTACCACGGCCAACGAACCGGTGCGCAGCGAATGGTTCGTGGCCGGCACCGGGCAGGCAACCCTGGCCGAAGCCCCCGCATTTTCCCGCCGTCCGCGCATCACCAACCCGGCATCGGGATCGGTCTATGCCTATGATCCCGATATTCCGGCGGATCGCCAGTCACTGGGCGTGCAGATCAGCGGCGCGGCGCTGGGCTTCACCCTCTCGCTTGACGGGCGCGCCCTGCAAGGCACGCCCGATGGCCTGCAATTGCCGATGCTCCCGGGAAGCCACCTTCTCGCCCTCCACGACGAGGGCGGGAGGAAGGTCGATCAGGTGCGCTTTACAGTCCGCTAAAGCGCTACTTCACCACCACCCGCGCCCGCGCGAGATTGGGCAGGCGGGCATAGGGCGTGGTCGTGTTGCCCGACCGCTGCGAATAGCCCTTGAAGGTGACGAAATAGGTGCCCGGCTTGTCCCAGGCGTGGCTGGCCGTCGTCGTGAAGGCGAGCGCCTTGCCCCCCAGCGGCACGACGGCATCGGCAAAGGTTCCCGAACCATCGAAGTTCCATTCCGCCCCGACGACATAGCCGACCCGGCCCGGCACCGTGACCGTGCCCTTGAACGTCACCGCTTGGCCGCGCCGCACCACGGCCTTCGCCCCGCCGTTGGCCGTAAGCGTGACCAGCGGCTGCACGCCGCCGCGCGTGGCGGCATCGGGGGCAAGCACGACCTGCCCGTCGGCCATCCGGTAGCCCGTATTGGCGGGCGGCTCGACGCCCTTTTCCACCCAGGCCGAAACATCGCGGAGCGCCTGCTGCAGCACCGGCATGTAGTTGATCACCCGGGTCGGCGCGCCGGCAGCCTCGGTCGCGCCGTGCAGCGCGTTTTCCGTGAACCACAGACGGTACTTGTTCGGCGCTTCCTTGCCATAGATTTCATTGAACTTGCGTGCGTACCAGTCCGCCTGATTGGGCACGGCTTCGCGGTCGAGGCCCGATTCGACCATGATGATCCGCCCGTTGAAATGCCCGCTGGGCACGGCCCCGGCGGCGCCGCGTGCGAACAGCGGCCCCAGCAGCATCTTGCGCTGCGGGTAGAGCGGCTTGCCATCGGCCCCGCGGAACTGGTCGTAATTGGTGTAGCTGGCATCCGGCACCTGATGGCGGTGATAGGTCTGCGCGGCGAGGAAGTTGGAATTATCTATCCGCACCTCGTCGCCCGCTTTCAGCTTGGCGATCGTCTTGAGATCGACGACGCCCAGGGTCACGGCATCGCCCTTCAGCGCGCGCAGAGCGATCCGCGCGCCCTTCGCCTCGCCCGAAAGGACATACATGTCCCCGCCGATGAAACCGACATCGGGCGGCGTGCCTTCGAGCTGGAAGGCGACCGGGCGCTTGCCGCCGCCAGCGCCAACCGCCTGCTGCCAGGCAAATTCGGCCGTCCCGCGCGCCGTGCCGGGAATGCGCACTTCGGTGAAGCCCTTGGCAAAGGCGGCATCTTCATCAAGCGCCAGCCTGATCTTCGTCGGGAACTGCAACCGCGCCTTCTTCAGCGATTCCGGCGGATTGAAGCCAAGGTATCCGGGCTTGGTCCAGAAATCCTCGAAATAGGTCGGGTCAGCCATGACCATGCCCTGATAGATCGCGGTAAAGGCGTGAACGCCCATGGACTTCCAGCCGAACCACGATTGCGGCGGGAAGCCCATGCGCGTCGCTTCGCGCAGCGCGCCCGCCTCGTCCTTGGTCAGCCCCTTGTAGGGATCGCCGCTGCCGCCCGCGTCCATGGCATCGACGATCTGCGGGAACTTGTTCCACAGCAGCCGCATGGCGTGCATGCGGATCGAGAAGTTGTTGGGCGAGGCCATCGGCGTTCCGGCCACGAAGGGCACCGCGCCGTCCCAGGTCGTGGTGTTCTCGATCCCGCCGAGCGTGCGATAGGCACCGCCCGAACCGCCGTAGATATAGCCATAGACCTTGCCCGGCCCGTACATCTGATAGGCCAGCCGGCGCGAAAATTCGGCCGTGGCGGCATTGGCGCGATAACCGCCAATGGCCGGATCGGCCATGAAGGCGGGCCCGGCCGTGGCCCCGGCGCCGCCGCCATTTGTCTCGACGAAATAGCCGCCGGATTCGATGGTCGAGCCGATCTGGCCAAGGCCATTGGTCTGCGCGAGGTTCTCGTTGTCAGGAACCGGCGTGACATAGTGGAAGAAGCGGAAGCCGAACTGCTCCTTGGGCGGCATGTAGAAGGAAAACTTCAGGTCCGTGCCCTTGAATCCGCCATGGACATAGCGATGCCGCACCGGCGCATCGCGCCATTCGTCGATATCGACATAGGGCTCGTTGAACAGCGGATCGGCGGCGCGCTTGGCGTCGCCATAGATGACCGGATCGGAGGCCGCGGGCAGTGCCGGAGCGGCTTCCTCCGCCAGGGCAGCGCCGGGAAGGGCAAGCATGGCGCTCGCCAAGAGGGTGCCCATCAGGATCGATCGCATCGGTAATCTCCTCTCCGCCTGTTAATTCAGCATGGCACGGCGTTCCGACCCCCGTCCAGCCGCACCGACGATAGATAGGTGCCTTGCGACAAATTCGCTTTCCAATGGTCTGCCTGCCGGTTCAGACTTTCCGCCTGAGAGGATTGCAGGACATGACAACATTTGCCGGCAAGACGGCGCTGATCATCGGCGCGGGGCAGAACATTGGCCGCCGCGTGGCGCAGGAATGGGCGCGGCGCGGTGCGCGGCTCGCCGTGGCCGACATCAGCCAGGACGGCGCGGAGGAAACGGCCGCCCTGCTGCGCGATGCCGGGGCCGAGGCGAAGGCCTTTGCCGTCGACGTTGCCAGCGACGCCTCGGTTCTGGCCTGCATCGACGGCGCCGAGGCGGCGCTTGGCCCGCTCGACATCCTGATGAACAACGCCGGCATCCTTTCGGGCGGCAATCCGGAGGACATTCCCCTGTCCGAATGGCAGCGCATGTTCGATATCAACCTGTTCGGCATGGTCCGCGCCAACAACGTGATCGTCCCGCGCATGATCGCGCGCGGCGCCGGCCACATCGTCAACACCGCCAGCTTCGCCGGCTTCTATCCCTTCGCCGCCAGCCGCGTGCACTATGCCGCCTGCAAGGCCGCCGTGCTTTCCATGAGCGAAAACCTGGCGCTCTACCTGATGCCGCTGGGCGTGAAGGTGAGCTGCCTGATCCCCGGCCCGGTGATGACCACATCGGTAGGCAGCATGAAGGAATTCAGCGAAAACTACGTCATGCGCGCGCCCGGCAGCCACCTTATGGTGATGAGCCAGCAGGACTGCGCGCGGGTGCTGTCCGACGGGATGGAGGCGGGCAAGGTCCTGATCCCCACGCACGCGGAAGGCTGGGAGAGCTTCCGCGAACACGCCGCCGATCCCGACGCCTGGATCGCGAAGAAGAACGCCGAATACTTGACCGGCGATCCGGGCAAGCCGGGGATCACGCAGGACGTGATCGATTCCATTCGGGAGTAACGCCATGACCACGAACCGCCTTGGCATCGAACAGCTGACGCATATGGGCATGCCGCCCGTCGAGCTGGTGAAGCTGGTCGCCGCAAACGGCTGCACCGGCATTTCCGCTGCGCTGGGGCCAATGCCGATTGCCATGTTCGGCTTTCCGGATTTCCATCCCTATGCCGACTGGTCGCTGGAAAACGATCCGGCGCTGCGGCGCGAGATGAAGGCCGCGATGGCCGATACCGGGGTGCGCATCGAACTGGGCGAAGGATTCCGCGCCGGTGCGGACCGTGACGTGGCCAACTATGCCCACGGACTCGACCTGATGGCCGAACTGGGCGCGCAGCGGATCAATGCCGTGTCGATGGAACCCAGCCTTGAGCGGACATACGATCAGCTGGCCCTGCTGGCCGACATGGTCATCGCGCGCGGCATGCTGTTCACCATCGAATTCGCGCCGATGAACACGATCAACAATCTGGCGAGCGCAATGGCCGCGATCGACCATATCGGCGCGGGCCGCGCGCGCGTGCTGATCGACGCCATGCACCTGTTCCGCTCGGGCGGCAGCGTAGCGGATGTGGCGGCGCTCGATCCCGATGTGATCGGCTATGCCCAGCTGTGCGACGTTCCCTTGGCGGCACCCGAAGGCGTGCCCTATTTCCAGGAAGCGACACTGGCGCGGCTGGTGCCCGGAACCGGCGAACTGCCGCTGGCGGACTGGATCGCCGCGCTGCCCGCCGATCTTCCCATCGGCATCGAGGTGCCGCGCCTGGCCGACATGGCCGCCGGACTGAACCCGCGCGATCACCTCGCAAACGTGGTCAAGGCCGCCCGCGCGCTGGGCGCCTAGATCACCCGCCGAACAGGCGCCGCGGATTGTCGATGAACATCGCGTCGATCTGCGCCTCGCTGACCCCGGCTTCGCGCAGCAGGGGCAGCACGTCGTCGTGGATGTGGTGCAGATGGTGGTTCGGCATGGCGCGGGTGTAGGCGTCAAAGTGCGGGAAATAGTCCGACCAGCCGATGCAGCAATCGTGGCTTAGCGCCATGCGGTCGCCATAGCCGCGCCGCACCAGCTCGGCGATGGTATCGACGCGCTGCTGCGTGGTCAGGGTAAAGTCGATACCGAAGCGGTCCATGCCGAGCAGCGATCCCTTGTCCGCCAGCCGCATCAGGTAATCGACATCGCCGGTATCGCCGCAATGGCCGATGACCACGCGCGACAGATCGACGCCTTCCTCGGTAAGCACGCGCTGAACGTCCAGCCCGGTGTGCTCCTTCGGCGCGGTGTGGACGGTGATCGGCGTTCGGCAAGCCACATGCGCCTGGGCCACCGCGCGCATGGTGCGTTCCACCCCCGGCCGCAGCCCCGCCGCCTCGATCGCGCACTTGAGCATGCCCGCCTTGACGCCAGTTCCCGCCATGCCGACGGTAATGTCGCGCACGAACAGATCGACCATCGGCTCCGGCGCGTCGACCATAAGGCCCGGGCCGTAAAACTCGAACGGGCCGGGCACGGCATCGAAGGTGTAGAGCCCGGTCGAAAGGATCAGGTTGATGCCCGTGCGTTCGGCCACCGCGATCAGGCTCGGCACATGGCGGCCAAGACCCAGCACGGTAAGATCGACCACCGTGTCATAGCCCAGCGCCTTGATCGCGTTCAGCCGCTGCGCCGCCGCATCGAGCGTTGCATCGGTGAAGAAATCCGGCCGGTAGTTGATCGTGTATTCCGTGTTCATCAGGAACACGTGTTCGTGGATCAGCACCTTGCCGAGGCTGTCGGCCGAGACGGGTCCGCGCGCGGTTTCAACTGTTGTCATGGTGTCAGATCTCCACCACGATCTTGCCGAAATGGCCGCCGGAGTCGAGATGGCGGAAGGCATCGCCCAGCCGCTCCAGCGGGAAACGGCTGTCGATCACCGGGCGGATGCCATGGGCTTCTATCGCGCGGATCATGTCGATCTGGTCGCGCCGGCTGCCGACGGTGACGCCCTGAACGCGCAGGCGCTTGGCCTGAAGGATGGCGAAGGGAATGGTATCGATATCGAAGCCGCCGACCGCGCCGATCACCGCGATATGCCCGCCGGTGCGCGCGGCCACCATCGACTGGCGCATGGTGTGCGGCCCGCCCACCTCGACAATGTGATCGACGCCCAGCCCGTCGGTGAGCGCGAGCGCAGCTTCGCCCCAGTTCTCGACCTCGCGATAGTTGATCACGTGATCCGCGCCGAGCGCTTGCAGCTTGGCGCAGCGGTCGGCGCTCGACGAGGTGGCGATCACCCTCGCCCCTGCGGCCTTGGCGAATTGCAGCGCGAACAGCGAAACCCCGCCCGCGCCCTGGACCAGAACCGTCTCTCCGGGACGCACCGGGCCATCGACGATCAGCGCGCGCCAGGCGGTGACCCCGGCGCAGGTCAGCGTCGCGGCCTCGGCATGGCTCAGGCCCCTGGGCGCCAGCGTGAAGTGCGCGGCGGACCGTGTTGCCAGTTCGCAGGCATAGCCCTGTGCCGGACCGCCGGGTGTGGCGTTAAGCTCTGCGCGGTCGATATGCCCGCCGGCCCATGTCGGGTGAAAGGTGGAGACGACGGCATCGCCGGGCGCAAAGCCGGTCACTCCGGCACCGACGGCCACCACGTCACCCGCCGCGTCGGACAGCGGCACCAGCCCGTCGTCCGCCGGGAAGAAGCCTTTGACCACCAGCCCATCGCGGAAATTGAGCGCGGCAGCGCGCAGCCGCACGGTGATTTCGCCCGGTCCGGGCGCAGGCGCATCGGCAACCTCTTCCAGCCGCAGATTATCCAGACCGGCGGGGTGGAACAGCCGCACCGCCTTCATTGCGCATCATCCTTCTTCAGCAGCCCGGCCATCAGCGGCAGCAGCTTTTCCTTCGTCACCAGCGCGTTGTAGTGTTCGGCAATGTGGGCGATCCGCCCGTCGCGAATGCGCAGCACGAAGATGTAGGTTTGCGTGTAGGTGTTGCCATCGATCAGCGTGCCGGTTGACCGCGCCTCTATCACCGCGCGGTCCTGTTCGGCGGTGATGGCGTCCACGGTGAAGGCAATGGGTTCGGCCAGCATGGCGCGCAGCAGGTGGATCGCCTGCTGATACCGCTCCTTCGGGATCGGCCCTTCGGTGGTCAGCCATGCCGTCATGTCATCGGTCAGCAGGTCATCGGGCAGATCGCCCGCCGTTACCGCCGCGATATAGGCGTGGGCGAGGCGGTGGCTTTCGGACAGGCCGGTCACGGCGCGATCCAGATGCCGCCGTCGACGTTGATCGTCTGCCCGGTGACATAGCTGCCGCCCGGACTGCAAAGGAACACCACCGCCGCGCCGACATCGTGCTGGCTCGAACCCAGCCGCTTCATCGCGGTCTGCGCGGTCAGCTCGTCGATGAAGCCGGGCTGCGTATCGATCATGTATTCCACCCCCGGCGATTCGGAGAAGGGACAGACGACGTTGACCGTGATGCCGTGCTCCCCCCATTCGCGGGCGGCCACGCGGGAAAGGCCGCGCACCGCTTCCTTCGCGGCGGCATAGGCACCGAACCCGGCATCGCCGCGAATCCCCGCAACCGAGCCAAGATTGATCACCCGTCCCTTCGTCGCCTTCAAATGCGGAAAGGCCGCCTGCATGCAGTGAAAGCCGCCGTGGAACCCCTGAAAGGCAAGCGCCATGTCCTTGTCGCGCGTGGCTTCGACGCCGACCATGGGGCGCGAGGTGTGGGCATTGTTGACGAGGATATCGAGCCGTCCGAAGGCCTGCACCGCCGCCGCCACGGCCGCGTCGCAATCGGCCCGCTGGCTGACGTCGCAGGCGATTGCCAGACCTTTGCCGCCCGCCGCCTCGATCTCTGCAAGCACGCGGCTGCATTTTTCGATCGTGCGCCCGGCGAGGACCACGGCGGCCCCTGCGGCAGCGAGCGCGAGGGCAATGCCGCGCCCCACGCCCTGCCCGGCACCGGTGACCAGCGCGACTTTGCCTTCGAGTTGCTGCACGCCATCCTCCCGCTTGTGCCGCGCCCAATTGGCGGTGGAATGACGCAGGCAGGCGGCTATTGCAAAACCGCCTTTTCGATATCGCCCGCACGCTTGCGAAAGCCGGGCAAACCGGCAAACAGTCCGAACCGCACAGGCACTTGGGAGAGAGCTATGGATATCACCGCGCAGATGCAGGCCGTGATCGACAAGGAGGCCATTCGCGATTGCGTGGCGCGTCTCGCGCGGGGCGAAGACCGCCGCCAGCCAGAGGTGCTTTCCGCCTGCTTCTGGCCGGATTCCACCTTCGACTATGCGATGTACAAGGGCACCTTCCCGGAATACCTCGCCTGGGTGACGCCGGGGGCCGATGCCATCACCAACACCCAGCACATGCTTGGCCAGACGGTGATCGATCTTGATGGCGACAGCGCCAGGTGCGAAACCTACGTCATCTCCTACCACCGGGTCGACATGGGGCCGGACACCGGCGAGCGCGATACCTGCATTGGCGGGCGCTATCTCGATCGCGTGGAAAAGCGCGACGGCAAATGGGCCATCGCCCACCGCACCATGCTCTATGACTGGTATCAGGACTGGGGCCAGGCCGTGGACTGGAGCCAGGGCATCATGGGCTATCCCTTCCACGGGCCGAACTACACCGGCCGGGTGAAGGACGATGCCAGCGTCGCCTTCTTCGCGGGCAAGCCGTTCTGATGCAGCCGCTGGCGGGTTCGCTCAAAGGCAAGGTTGCCATAGTCACCGGGGCCAGCCGCGGCATCGGCAAGGGCACGGCCTGCGTGCTGGCCGAGGCCGGGGCCACGGTCTACGTCACCGCGCGCACGGTGGAGGCGGGCGCAAACCCGCTGCCGGGGACCATTGGCGAAACGCTGGCGGAAATCGAAAAGCGGGGCGGCAAGGGCGTGGGCGTGGCGCTCGATCTGCATGATGATGCCGCCATCGCCGCGCTGTTCGCGCAGGTACAGGCCGAACAGGGCCGGCTCGACATTCTGGTCAACAATGCCATGGCGATCCCGCCGTCGATGACCGAGAAGAAGGGCTTCTGGGAAAAGCCGCTGGCCGATGAATGGGACATCTGGGACACGGGCCTGCGCGCCGCCTTCATCGCCAGCCACCACGCGGCGAAGATCATGGTGCCGCAGCAGTCCGGGCTGATCGCCTTCATGTCGGGCTATGTCGGGCGAACCTATACCTATGACGTGATGTTCGGCACCGCCAAGTCCGCGACCGACCGGATGGCGCGCGACATGGGCGTTGAACTGAAACCGCACGGCGTCGGCTCCGTCTCGCTGTGGCAGGGGTTCACCTATACCGAACGGGCGATCGAAAACCTGAAGACCGTTCCCGGCATGGCCAGCCAGCTCAATTCCGCTGTCGGCTCCAGCCCCGAATTTCCGGGCCGGGTAATCGCCGCGCTGGTATCGGCGCCCGACCGGATGGAGCGAACCGGCGGCAGCTGGATCGTGGCCGAACTGGCCGCGGCTTACGGCGTCACCGACAAGGACGGCCGTTCCATCCCGTCCTTGCGCGAAGAGCGCGGCGCGCCGATTTTCGGGCCGGTATAGGCCCATGCCAACCACCGTCATCCCGGCGCAGGCCGGGATCCAGCGAATGAGCAACCTGCCGCACGGCGGCTCAAATTTCTTGGCTATCGCCAAAGACGCTGCTGCGTCTGACGTGTTGAACTGGGTCCCGGCCTGCGCCGGGATGACGGCAACAGAGGAGTTCTTTGCATGACCAACCGCCGCTTCGACGATCGTGTCGCCGTCATCACCGGTTCGGGCCGCGGGCTCGGCTTTGCCTATGCCGAGCTGCTTGCCGGGCTGGGGGCAAAGGTGGTCATCAATGACAACGGCTCCGCGCTGGACGGATCGGGCGCCGATACCTCGGTCGCGCAGCAGGCGGTGGACCGGATCAAGGCCGCCGGGGGCGAGGCGGTGGCCTGCACCGAAAGCGTCGCCACGCCCGAAGGCGGCAAGGCGATCATCGAGGCCGCGCTCGACACCTGGGAGCGGATCGACGTGCTGATCCACAACGCCGGCAACACCCGTTTCGATCCGCTGGAAGAGATCACGCAAGAGGCCTTCCGAGCGCTGGTGGACGTCCATATGCTCGGCGCGTTCAACGTCGTGCGCCCGGCCTTTCCGCTGATGACCAAGGCCGGCTATGGCCGCGTTGTCCTCACCGGATCGATCGGCGGCATCTATACCATGCCGCAGACGGTGCATTACGCGATGTCGAAGGCCAGCATGATCGGCCTCAACAACGCCATCGCGGTGGAAGGCGGCGAATTTGGCGTGCGGTCGAACATCATCCTGCCGGGCGCCGTGACGCGCATGGCCGAAGGGATCGACACCAGCCAGTTCCCGCCGATGGACCCTGCGCTCGTCGCGCCGATGGTCGGCTATCTGGCGCACGAGGACTGCGCGGTGAATGCCGAGATCTATGCCGCCGTCGCCGGCCGCATGGCGCGCGTCTTCGTTACCGAAACGCGCGGTGCCTGGCAGCAGGGCTGGTCGATCGACGATGTCGCCGAAAACCTCGGCAAGATCCGCGACACGGCCCACACCTTCACCTTCCACCCGGCGGAAGGCGGCTTTGGCGAGCATCTGGGGCAAAGCTTCGGCATGGTCGGGCAGGACTGATCGGCAGGAGGCATCGCTCCGGCGCGTGGCGGCATCGTATTTCGCGGTTGCGCTTGGCGTCCACCTCCGGTTGATTGCCCGGAACTGACATAGTTCGGAGAGGTATCGATGTCCCAGCTGAGCGGTCGCCCGGCCGAGAACCCGCCCGCACAGGTTGCCGAAGGCTGGACCCTGTCGCGCGCCACCCGCCCCAGCCGCCTTGCCGGGGCCAACGGCATCCGCACCGGCGCCGATGGCAAGATCTATGTCGCGCAGGTGGCCGGCAGCCGGGTTTCCACTGTCGATCCCGATACGGGCGATGTGTCCGGCCTTACCGCGATTGGCGGCGGCATCACCGCGCCGGACGATCTGGTGTTCGACGATGCCGGCAACCTCTACTGCACCGAAATCACGCTCAACCGCGTTTCGGTGCTGGAACCCAACGGCACGGCCCGCGTGCTGCAGGGCGAAATCAACACGGCAAACCCGATCACCTTCCATCAGGGGCGGCTGATCGTCGGCGAACTGACGCTCGATGCCCGCATTATGGAGCTGGACCGGAATGGCGGCGCACCGAAAGTGCTGCTGGAACACATTCCCATGGTCAACGCCTTTGACGTGGGGCCGGACGGCAAGCTCTATTTCCCCGCTCAAGGCGCGAACGAAATCTGGCGCATCGGGCTCGACGGCGGCGAGCCGGAAGTCGTGGCGAAAGACCTTGGCGTGCCCGATTCGGTCAAGTTCCACCCCGATGGCTACATCGTTTCCACGCAGGTTCATTCCGGCCAGGTGCTGAAGATCGACCCGCGCACCGGTACGCAGGAGGTTCTCGCCAACATCGGGCCGGGGCTCGATAACGTCACCTTCGTCGGCAAGCGCATCTTCGTGTCGCACATCACCGGCTCCATCCACGAAATTACCGCGCCGGGCACCGCCAAGCCCGTGATCGAACGTGGTCTGCAATGGCCTCTCGGGCTGGCCGTGGGGCCGGACGGCACGCTGTTCATCGCCGATGGCGGCTTCGATTACACGATCACCGCTGGCGGCGAGCCGCAACTGGTCGGCCATCTGTTCTCCAACGGGTTCCCCGGCTGGACGCGCGGCGTCGCGGCATCGGGAACCGGCGAATGGGTGGTGACGACCGCCGCCGGAACCGTGGCGAAGTTCCGCCCGGCTGCCGAAGAAAGCGAAGTCCTCGCCGCCGGGCTTGGCGTACCGATGGGCGTGGCGCTCGCCGCCGATGGCGCGGCGGTGTTCACCGATGCGGAAACCGGCAAGGTGCAAAGCGCGAAGGGCGGCAATGTCGAGGATCTGGCCACCGGGCTCGACCGGCCCAGCGGCATCGCCATCGCTACCGATGGCACGGTCTATGTCGCGGACACGGGCGGTGGGCGCGTCGTCAAGATCGCCGGCGGCAAGGTGGAGACGGTGATTGACGGTCTCGGCCAGCCGGAAGGGCTGCTGATCGCCGGCGGCAAGCTGCATGTGCTCGACGTGCGCGCAAAGGCGCTGGTCCGCACTGACCTGTCCGGCGGCGGCCGCGAAGTGCTCGCTTCCGCGCTCCCCGTCGGCGCGCCAGAGGGCATGGTCATGCCGCGCCTTGGCGGCATCGGCATCTTCTGCGGCCCGATGTGGACCTTCTCCGGCATCGCCGCGGGGTCTGATGGCACGATCTACATCGCCGGCAGCGCCGAAGGTTCGGTGCTGGCGCTCAAGCCGGAATAAGGACTCCCACCCATGTTCAAGCAGATCTGCTTTTTCCGCAAACGCCCCGACATGACGATGGACGAGTTCCTCGACTATTACGAGAACCAGCACTCCCAGCTGTCCAAACGCATGGGCCGCGCGCCATCGCTGCCCAATGCCCAGCGCTATGTCCGGCGCTATCTGGTGCCGGAAAGGAACCCCGTCACCGGCGAAGTGCACGATCCCGGTTATGACTGCATCATGGAAATCTGGTGGAACAGCCGCGAGGATTTCGAGAATTCGCAGCGCGTGATTTCAGACCCGGAACGCCTGCCCGCCATCAAGGAGGACGAGGAGCACCTCTTCGCCAGCCACGTCAATCCGGTGTGCAGCGTGATCGAATACGATTCGCCCATGGGCCCGAACGGCGAGGCGACCAGCGTGGAAATCGTCCACGGGGGGTGAGCTGCGAGCGGGTCGACAATCGCCCGTCATCCCGGCGCAGGCCGGGACCCAGCCCCGCACATATTGGACGAGGCAGCGTGCTGCGCGGGGTAGAAATCCGGAGAACCGCTTGGGCGGCATCTATCTGGTTCGCTGGATCCCGGCCTGCGCCGGGATGACGGGACCTGGGACGTACCGCCCGCTATTTCGCCGAACGCACGAACACCGGGGCCGAATCGAAGCTGGCGATGCGCCAGTGGCCATCGTCGCAGCGGCGCACATCCATCCAGACGTCGGCGTAGGACAGCGGATCGGCGACGTCTGCGCCCATCTTCGTCACCACGCTGGAAAAATAGGTGAGGTTGAAATCGCAGCGCGCCTCGTCCGCCGATTTGAACGTGACCCGGTGGTTGGCGAGGGCGTGGCGGTGGATCGGCGGACCGTCGGGAAATTCGGCAAGGCGGCCGGTGTAGAAGGCGACCACGGCATCGCGCCCGTCGCGCCGTTCGCCGCGTACGACATACTGGCAATCCTCGGTCAGCAGCGGCGCCATCGAAAGGCCGTTGTTGACGTCCATTTCGTAGGCCCATTCGTTGATGACCTGCTGAATGGCGAGCACGTCGGCGGCCTGGGCGGCTTCGAATTTGGCCATGTCGGCTCCTTGATGGAATTCACAATGCGGCATGTTGGCTAGCCCGGCCTTGCCCCGACGATCAAGTGGGCCGAACCGGGGCGATGCCAGCGCGCCGATTCCATCGCCGGAGCGTCCCGCTTTGCCATTGCGACAGGACGGGAACTTGGGCAATCGGCAGGCTTGGAATTGACCACAAAGGCAATCGAGGAAAAGCGCCATGAGCTACGCTGACACGCCGGCAACCGATAACCAGGCAAAGCCCAAGGGCGTCCCCGTTTACAAGCGCATTCTCGACCTGCTGGAGGCCGAAGGCATCAAGACGCTGTTCGGCATTCCCGATCCGAACTTCGTCCACCTGTGCCTTGAAGCCGAAACGCGCGGCTGGACGGTGGTTTCGCCCCGTCACGAAGCCGCTGCCGGTTTCATGGCCGAAGCCGCCAGCCGCATCACCGGCAAGCCCGCCGTCTGCTTCGGCACGCTTGGCCCCGGCCTCGCCAACCTGATGCCGGCCATCCAGTGCTGCAAGGTGGAAAACTCGCCGGTGATCTTCCTCGGCGGCCAGCGCGCCCGCATCACCGAACAGCGCGTCCGCCGCGGCCGTATCCAGTTCGTCCGCCAGGAACCGATGATCCAGGATTCGGTCAAGTATTCGGGCGTGATCGAATACGCCGACCAGGTAGATGAAATCGTCCACGAAGCGATCCGCGTTGCCATGTCGGGCACGCCGGGTCCGTGCTACATCGAATACCCCGCCAACGTGATCCTTGAAGAGGTTGAGGATACGCCGGTTCCGGCCCCCAGCCGCTACCGCCTGACCAACCAGGGCGCCGACGGCGATCGTCTGGCCGAGGCGGCCAAGGCGATCATGGAAGCGAAGAATCCGATCCTGCTGGTCGGCCACGCGGTGCACACCACCAAGTCGGGCGAAGCGGTGCGCGACCTTGCGCTCAAGATGAACTGCCCGGTGATCCAGACTTCGGGCGGCACTTCGTACATCAAGGGGCTTGAAGACCGCACCTTCCAGTACGTCTTCTCCGATGCCTCGATCGACGCGGTGGAAGAATGCGACGTCGTCGTCGCGCTCGGCACCGAACTGGGCGAGCCGCTGCACTTCGGCCGCTGGCGCCACTGGTACGATGGCGAGGCGGACCGCAAGTGGATCTACGTCCAGCAGGATGCCACCGCGATCGGCGTCAACCGCCCGATCGACATTCCGCTGGTGGGCGACGTGCGCGCCGTGGTGCCGCAGCTGACCCGCGCCCTGGGCGAAGGCCGCCCCGAAGCACCGGGCCTGGCCCGCTTCATGAAGGACGGCGCCGAGGAACTGGCCGAACTGGCCGAGGAAACCCTCGAAAAGTCGGACGGCACGGGCAATGTCGCGGTGCACACCAGCCGCTTCATCGTTGAGGCGACGAAGCACTTCCCGCCCGAAGGCATCATGATCCGCGATGGCGGCGCCTCGGTGATCTTCGGCTGGACCTATAACCAGTGCAAGCCGCACGACGTGATCTGGAACCAGAACTACGGCCACATCGGCACCGGCCTGCCCTATGCCAACGGCGCGCTGCTGGCCGATCAGGCCGAAACCGGCGTGGCCCGCCCCGGCATGCTCGTCACTTCGGACAGCTCGTTCCTGTTCCACATCGGCGAACTGGAAGTGGCGGTGCGCAAGAACCTGCCGCTGGTCTGCGTGGTCGCAGTGGACTTCCAGTGGGGCCTCGAAGTGGGCGTCTACAAGCGCACCTTCGGCCAAGGCACGGCGGAAACCGGCACCCACTGGTCGGACCGCGTCCGCTTCGACAAGCTGGCCGAAGGCCTTGGCGCACGCGGCGAATTTGTCCGCACGGCGGACGAGATCGGCCCGGCAATCGAGCGCGCCTATGCCCACATCAAGGCTGGCGGCGGCCCCTCGGTCATCCACGTGCCGATCGATCCCAAGGCGAACTCGGAAGAAATGCCGAAGTACGAACGCTTCCGCACCTGGTACGCCGAAGGCACGCAGTAAGCGGCTTCGCTGCCACGAATTTTTCCGGCCCGCGCTGCGCTTCTGGTGCGGCGCGGGCCTTTTCGTTAACACCGCTCACAAACCAGATTCGGGAGCAGGCCATGCGCAATTACACCCAGTTCTACATCGACGGCGCTTTCGTCGATCCGATCACGCCGAAAACGGCCGAAGTGATCAATCCGGCGACCGAGGCGGTCTCCGGCACCATCTCGCTCGGCAGCGAGGCCGATGTCGACAAGGCGGTTGCCGCCGCTCGCCGCGCCTTCGCTTCGTGGTCGGTCAGCTCGGTGGCCGAACGCATCGATCTGCTCGGCGCGATCCTCGCCGAATACGAACGGCGCGAGCGCGAACTGGGCGAGGCCGTGACCGAGGAAATGGGCGCCCCCCTTTCGCTCGGCTGCGGGTTCCACACCCTGCTCGGCAAGGGCCACATCGGCACCGCGCTTGAGGTTCTGAAGACCTTCAAGTTCGAGGAAGAGCGCGGCGTCACCATGATCCGCAAGGAGCCGATCGGCGTTTGCGGCCTGATCACCCCGTGGAACTGGCCGATGAACCAGACCTGCGTGAAGATCGCACCGGCCCTTGCCACGGGCTGCACCATGATCCTGAAGCCGCCGCAACTGGCGCCGTTCTCGGCCCAGATCCTGGCGGAAATCCTCCACACCGCCGGGGTTCCGGCGGGCGTGTTCAACATGGTGCAGGGCGCGGGCAGCGTCATCGGTGCGGCGCTTTCGCGGCACGAGGACGTGGACATGATTTCCTTCACCGGGTCCGAACCGGTGGGCGTGCAGATCCAGAAGGACGCCGCCGATACGGTGAAGCGCGTGGGGCTGGAACTGGGCGGCAAGTCGGCCTGGATCGTGCTCGACGATGGCTCGATGGCGGCCAATGTGGCCGGGGCGACGGCCGGCATGATGGGCAATTCGGGCCAGACCTGCTCGGCCGGATCGCGTCTGCTGGTGCCGGCCGCGCGCATGGACGAAGCGATTGCCGCCGCAGCCGAAGCCGCCAACGGCGTCACCGTGGGCGACCCCACCGGCAATTTCGCCATGGGCCCGGTCGTGTCCAAGAGCCAGTACAACATCATCCAGGACTACATCCAGAAGGGCATCGACGAAGGCGCGCAGCTGATTGCTGGCGGCCCCGGCCGTCCCGAAGGCATCGACAAGGGCTGGTTCGTCCGCCCGACCGTTTTCGTCGGCACCAACGACATGGTCATCGCGCGCGAGGAAATCTTCGGCCCGGTGCTGGTCATCATCGGCTACGACGATCTTGATCACGCGGTCGAAATCACCAACGATTCGAACTTCGGCCTGGGTGGCTACGTCTCGGGCGAGGATCTGAACGTTGCGCGCGACGTCTCACGCCGGATGCGCACCGGCGCGATCTGGGTCAACGGCGGCTTCGATTTTGGTGCGCCGTTCGGTGGCTACAAGCGTTCGGGCAATGGCCGCGAATGGGGCATCGAAGGCTTCGCCGAATACCTTGAAACCAAGGCGATCGTCGGCTGGAACCCCGCCGGCTGATCGCACGCGCATGAGCAAATACGATCATCTTGTCGGCACCGAGATGGCCCGGGGAACCTGGTCATGGGATGCCGACAAGGTGATGCTCTATGCCGTCGGCGTCGGTGCCGGACTGGAAGACAACCAGCGCGAACTGCATTTCACGACCGAGAATACGCCCGGCCAGCCGTTGCAGGTGATCCCCACCTTTCTGGCGCTGATCGGCATTCCGAGCGACTGGATGCAGAAGCTGGGCCTTGTCACCGAAGGCGGCCATCCGGTGGGGCTGGTCCATGGCGAAGAAGGCGTGGAACTTGCCCGCCCCATTCCCGTCAGCGGCACGGTGCAGCTGTCCAAGGTACTGAAGGGCGTTTACGACAAGGGTTCGGGCGCGCTGATCTGCATGGAAACGCGCATGACGCTGGCGGACAGCGGTGAATACCTTGGCTGCACGCGCATGAACCTTTTCGCGCAAGGCTTTGGCGGCTTTGGCGGTCCGCGCACGCCGCCGGGTGAAGATCCGTGGGAGGTGCCAGACCGTGCGCCCGATGCCGTGGTGACGCAGCACGTGGGCCTCAACCAGTCGTTGATCTATCGCCTGACGGGTGACCGCCACCCTCATGGCACCGTGCTCGAACGTGCGCAGCGCGACGGGTTTGACCGGCCGGTGCTTTATGGTCTTGGCACCTATGGCTTTGCCTGCCGGGCGCTGCTGGGCGAACTGTGCAGCGGCACGGCGCAGGGTTTCCATGCAATGCATGCCCGTTTTTCCAAGCCCGTCTATCCGGGCGACCGGCTTGATACGCAGATCTGGAAGACCGAAGCCGGCGCCCGCTTCCGCACCATTGCCGCCGGTGAGCGCGTGGTGCTGGATCGAGGCACCTTCACCAACACGTAACCGGACCCCTGCGCAGCACTTGACAGGCACATTACCATTCCATATTTCGATATTTGTCGAATCATCGGAGAATGAGATGCAACCCGATCACGTCATTCGCGCGCTTGCCGCCCTTGCCCAGGAACACCGGCTGGCGGCCTTTCGCCTGCTCGTGGTTGCGGGGCCGGACGGGCTGGCCGCCGGCGCGATTGCCGAACAGCTTGGCCTGCCCGCCTCTTCGATGAGCTTTCACCTTGCCCAATTGGTCCACGCCGGGCTTGCCACCCAGCGCCGCCAGAGCCGCTCGATCATCTATGCGGCAGACTTCGCCGCGATGCGGGGGCTGATGGGCTATCTCACCGAAAATTGCTGCGCCGGCGCATCGTGCGATGCCAGCGCCAACGAAAGGAGTGCCGCCTGATGCGTTTCCATGTCCATGTCGGCGTGGCCGATCTTGACCAGTCGATTGCGTTCTATTCCGGCCTGTTTGGCGCGCAGCCGAGCGTGACCAAGCCGGACTATGCCAAGTGGATGCTCGAGGATCCGAAAATCAACTTCGCCATCTCGCAAAAGGACGGCGCGACCAAAGGCGTCGAGCATCTGGGCGTGCAGGTGGACAGCGAAAGCGAACTCGCCGCCGTCTATGGCCGACTGAAGGCCGCCGGTGGCCCGGTGCTGGAAGAAGGGGCGACGACCTGCTGCTACGCGAAGTCCGAAAAGAGCTGGATCGCCGATCCCGATGGCGTCGTCTGGGAGGCCTTCCACACCACGGGTGACAGCACGAACTATGGCGCCAGCCCCGACATTGCCGGGCTCGCCTCGGCCAATGCGGCCGCGACGGCTTGCTGCGCGCCGAAGGTTGACGCGCCCGCTCCTGCCAAGTCCTCCGCCTGCTGCTGAGCGCGCCATGGGGGAGAGGCCGTTTTCCGTGCTGGTGCTGTGCACCGGCAATTCCGCACGATCGATCCTGGGCGAGGCTATCCTTGCCCGGCTTGGCGAAGGGCGCGTTGCCTCGCACAGCGCGGGCAGCAAGCCCAAGGGCGTGCCGCACCCCGGCGCGCTGCGCCTGCTGGCGCGCAAGGGGATCGACACCACGCGCTTCCGGTCGAAATCGTGGAACGAATTCACCGGCCCCGATGCCCCGCCGATCGATCTGGCGATCACCGTCTGCGGCAACGCGGCGGGCGAGGCCTGTCCGGTGTTCATGGGCGCCCCGCTGAAGGCCCATTGGGGCCTGCCCGATCCCGCCGATGTCACCGGCGGCGAAGCGGCGGAGGATGCGGCCTTCGAACAAACGTGGGACTGGCTGGTCGAGCGCGTGCAGGCCTTGCTTGCCCTGCCGTTCGAGACCATGGAGCGCGGCGACCTGCAGCGCGAACTGGCGCGCATCGGGCAGATGGAAGGGGCGGCATGAAACGGGAAGTTGCGGCGGAGGCGCTGGGCTCGGCGCTGCTCTTTGCCACGGTCATCGGATCAGGCGTGATGGCCGAGCAGCTGGCGGCGGGCAACGTCGCCGTGGCTCTGCTGGGCAATACCCTTGCCACCGGCGCCATGCTGTTCGTGCTGATCACCATGCTGGGGCCGGTGTCCGGCGCCCATTTCAACCCTGCCGTCACGATTGTGATGCGCCTGCGCGGCGAGTTGACCAGCGCAAAGGCGGCCGCCTTCATTCTGGCGCAGCTTGTTGGCGGCATCATTGGCGTGTGGATCGCCCATGCCATGTTTGACCTGCCGATCCTGCAGGTGTCGCAGCACACGCGCACCGGGGCCGGCCAATGGACCGGCGAATTCGTCGCCACCTTCGGTCTGCTTCTGACGATCCTCGGTACGCTGAAATCGAAGGCAGAGGCCGTGCCTATGGCCGTGGCGCTCTATATTACCGCCGCCTACTGGTTCACCTCCTCCACCAGCTTCGCCAACCCGGCGATCACCATTGCGCGATCGCTGTCGAACACCTTCGCGGGCATCGCGCCGGAAAATGCCCCGGCCTTCATCGTCGCACAGTTCGCCGGAGCGCTAGCGGGGTGGGGCGCGGCCAGGCTGCTGTTCAGCCGCCCATCTGCCGCGTGAGCATTTGCGAAGCGCCCAGCAACGCCGCCTGAAGCTGCGGCAGGCCGGCGCGTTCCAGCGCCGCCGAAAGCCCGATGGCGACGAGCGCGTGGCTGGGTGATCCGGGCGCCTGCCAGACCGGCGCGGCGAGCACGGTGACGCCGGCGATATAATTGCCTTCATCGACGCCAAAACCCTGCGCGCGGGTTTGCGCGACCTGCGCCATCCATTCGTCAAAGCTGGGCGGATTGTCCCAGCGCAGCCCTTCGAACCGGGCCTTCAATCGCGCTTCCGAATGGTTTCCGAAGGCTGCGATGCAGCGGCCCGTGGCGCTGATCAGCGCGGGGAAACGGCTGCCCACTTCGGTTGCCAGCTGGAACCCTGTGCTGCCCCGCGCCACCCCGACGGCAACAATGTGATCGAGCCCGAAGATCTGCACGCCGAGCACCGTGACGCCAAAATCCTGCGCGAGGTTTTCAAGCACCGGACGCGACAGTTCGGCAAACTGATCGCGCTGCAGCCACGACCGAGCGAGGGTGAGCACGCCCGAGGCCAGCGAATAGCGTTTCGACGCCGCGTCGAACGCCACCAGCTCTTCCGCCACGAGCGCCCGCAGCACGTAAAGGCAGGTGCTGGGATTGAGCCCCAGTTCGCGGGCGATCGGATTGAGGCCGAGCGGCGCGTCGCTCTTGCCCAGCAGACGCAGGACAGCCGCGGCCCGGCTGATGGCCGGAGCCTTGCTGTCCTTTACCGCTTGCGCGAGGTCGCTGGTTTCGTTGCTTGTCATTCTGCATATTGAATATCATTCTGTATTTGCAATGGCAAGAGCAATCTGTCATAGGCTGCCCCGCCATGACCCGACTCACCGATTACACCAGCTATGCCGATGCCCAGGCCCACGCCTCTTCGGCCGCCTTGTGGGAGCTGTTCGACGGCGACCGCGAGCATCTGAACATCGCGCACGAATGCATCACGCGGCACGCTGACGGCTCGGGCCGCCCGGCCGTGCGCATTGCCCACGCCGATGGTTCGGACGAAATCCTGAGCTTCGATACGATCGCCGCCGGCGCGGCGCGCTTTGCGCACTGGCTCGATGCCGAGGGCGTGCAGCCGGGCGAACGCATCGCCTTCATGCTCGAACCCAGCCTGCCGTTCTACGTCTGCCTGTTCGGCGCGATGCAGACAGGTGCGATTTCGGTGCCGCTGTTCACCCTGTTCGGCCCCGACGCGCTCAAGCTGCGCGTGGGCGATTGCAACCCGTCGATCCTGATCACCAATGCCGAAAAGGCCGGTCTGGCGCGGCAGGCCGAAGGCCCGCGCGTGATCGTGGCGGATACGGATTTCCTCGCCAGCCTGGACCACTTCCCGAGCACCTACACGCCGAAGACCAAGGCCAACGACATGGCCGTCTTCCAGTACACCAGCGGCACCACGCGCGAGCTGCCCGAAGCGGTCAAGCATTCGCACCGCACGCTGGTGACGCTGATGTTCGCGGCGCTGTACGGCACCGGCATCCGACCGGGCGACGAATTCTTCTGCCCGTCCAGCCCCGCCTGGGGCCACGGCCTGTGGCACGGCACGCTGGCCCCGCTGGCCATGGGCGTCACCACCGGCACCTTCGCCGGCCGCTTCGATCCCGTCCGCCTGATGAAGGCGCTGGACGATTTCGGCATCACCAACATGAGCGCGGCGGCCACCCACTACCGCATGATGAAGAACAGCGGCAAAGGCGCTGACTTCCAGTGCCACTTCAAAAAGCTGTCCTACACCGGCGAACCAATCGACCCGGCGACGCTGGAATGGGTGGATGCCACCTTTAAGGTGCCCGTCTGTTCGATGTACGGCACCACCGAAATCGGCGTCGTGCTGGTCAACTATCCCGGCGCCACCGATTTCGTCGTCAAGCCCGGCTCGCTCGGCAAGGCGGTTCCCGGCCAGAAGCTTGAAGTGCAGCGCGCCGACGGTTCGGTCTGCGCGTCCGGCGAAATCGGCGAGTTGATGCTGTGGCGAGGCGGTGGGTGGATGACCACCAAGGACCGCGCCAAGACCGACGAGGACGGCTATTTCTATCACTGCGGCCGCGCCGACGACGTGATCATTTCCGCCGGCTGGACGATGTCTGCGGTCGAGATCGAAAACACCATGCTGCGCCACGAAAACGTGATGGAATGCGGCGTGATCGGCGTGCCCGATGAAAAGCGCGGCCAGGTGGTCAAGGCTTTCGTCGTCGCCAACTGCCCCGGTTCGGACGAACTGGTGCGCGAACTGCAGGACTTCACCCGCGAACGGCTCGCCCAGCACGAGTTTCCGCGGATTGTCGAATTCGTCGATGAACTGCCCAAGAACCCCGCGGGCAAGGTTCATCGCAAGATGCTTCGTGACCGTGAGGCGGCAAAGGCCGCTGCGGCGCAATGATTGATTGGACCGTCATCCCGGCGAAGGCCGGGAACCAGTCCAAACAAAAAGACGTGCCGCTTCGCGGCGCATAATTTCGTGGCTGGGCCCCGGCCTGCGCCGGGGTGACGAGCAGAGATTTCAGGAGAAGAGAACATGGCAGCCAAATTCCCCAAGATCACCGAAGAAGGTCTTGCCGACCTTCGCAGCCGTATCGGCGTGAAGATCGAAAACACCGTCGAACCGTGGAACTATGAAGCCACGCGCGACGCGATCCGCCACTACGCCCACGGCATCGGCGACGACAATCCGCTGTGGTGCGATCCGGAATATGCGGCCAAGACCCGCTATGGCTCGATCGTTGCCCTGCCGTCGTTCCTGTTCACCACCAGCCGCATCGTTTCGGGCTACTGCGGCGGTCTGTCGGGCGTCCACGCCATGTGGGCCGGTGCCGACTGGACCTGGCACAAGCCGGTGTTCCGCAACGACACGATCCGCACGGTCGCTTACCTCAAGGATCTGGTCGAACATCAGACCAAGTTCGCCGGCCGTTCGTTCCAGCAGATCTACCACGTCGATTTCTACAACCAGAACGACGAACACGTTGCCGAGGCTGACAGCTGGGTGTTCCGTACCGACCGCGACGAAGCGCGCGAACGCGGCACGAAGTACACCGAAGCCCGCGGCCGCGTGGAGCCCTTCACCGATGAACAGCTGAAGGAATGGGGCGAACTCTATGCGAACGAGGAAGTTCGCGGCGCCACCCCGCGGTACTGGGAAGACGTCAACGTCGGCGACGAACTGCCGCGCATGATGAAGGGTCCGATGACCGTGACCGGCTTCATCTGCTACGCGCAGGGCTGGGGCGGCCTTTACATCCGCGCCAACAAGCTGGCGTGGAAGATGCAGCAGGCGCACCCGGGCCTCGGCATCAAGAACCGCTTCAACGTGCCGGATTGCCCGGAACGCGTGCACTGGGACGAAGAGTTCGCTCTCGAAGTCGGCGCGCCGGGCGCTTACGACTACGGTCCGGAACGCAATTCCTGGCTGACGCACCACATGACCAACTGGATCGGTGACGATGGCCATCTGCACAAGACCTCGTGCCAGATCCGCCGCCACAACCCCGATGGCGACGTGATCTTTATCGACGGCAAGGTCATCCGCAAGTTCGAGGAAAACGGCAAGAAGTACGTCGAAATCGAACAGAAGGCGACGACCCACCGCGGCGAACTGTCCGCCTTCGGCACCTCGGTCGCCGAACTGCCCAGCAAGGGCTGATCGAGCGATTGACAGCACACAGGCGGCAAGGCCTAATCCGATCACTTTCGTAATCAGGAGTGATCCGATGAAAGCCTGCTGCCAGTGCGGCCAGTTGTCCGTCGAAGTACCCGGTCCGACGCCTGCGGTCGTTGCATGCCATTGCATCGCCTGCCAGCGCCGGACCGGTTCGCCGTTTGGCGAGGCGGCTTATTACCCGCATGACGCCGTGAAGGTTACCGGCACAGCCAAGCGCTTTGATCGCCCGACCGCGTTGGGCGGCATGTTCGAGAACTATTTCTGCCCGGAATGTGGCACCAACCTCTATTTTCGCGGCGGGAAAAACCCGGATGTCACCGGAGTTGCCATCGGCTGCTTCGTTGACGCCCACGAAATGGCGCCCGTGCGATCGGTGTGGGAAGAAAGTAAGCATGGCTGGGTCAGCATTTCCACTGCGCTTCAGCATTTCGAACAAGGCAGACCCTGAGCAATCATGACCGCCACTTCTGACGAAACCTGGCCCGGCCCGCTTGCCGGTGTGCGCGTGCTCGATTTCACGCGCGTGCTTGCCGGGCCGGCGGCGAGCCTGGCGCTGGCCGATCTCGGGGCCGAGGTCATCAAGGTTGAGCCACCCGGCGCGGGCGATGACACCCGTACGTTCCCACCGATCCGCGATGGTGAGAGCCACTATTTCCTCGCCATCAATCGCGGCAAGAAATCGATCGTCATCGACCTGAAACAGCCCGAAGGCCTGCAACTGGCGAAGGACCTTGCCGCCAAGTGCGACGTCCTGATCGAGAACTACCGACCCGGGGTGATGGACCGGCTGGGACTGGGCTACGAGGCGCTGAAGGCGATCAATCCCGGCCTGATCTATTGCGCCATATCGGGCTACGGCATGACCGGCCCGATGCGCGACATGCCAAGCTTTGACATCGTGCTGCAGGCGCAATCGGGCGCACTTTACATGAACGCCGAGCCCGGCGGTCCGCCGATGAAGCTGGGCCTGCCGATGGGCGATCTGGTGGGCGGCATTTCCGGTCCCATCGGCATCCTTGGCGCACTGTTCGAACGCACCCGCACCGGCAAGGGCCGGCTGATCGACGTCAGCCTGACCGAGGGGCTGATCGGCCTTTCCGCCTACCTGCCGCAGCTCGCCTGGTTCACCGGGCAGGACCCGCAGCCGCAGGGTTCGCAGCACCCCAACCTGGTGCCCTATGGCGTGTTCTCGGCGAGCGACGGATCGATCGTCATTGCCTGCCTGACCGCAGGGTTCTGGGGCAATATCTGCGCCGCAATCGAGCGGCCGGACCTGGCCGATGATCCGCGCTTCGCCACCCTTGAGCAGCGCCGCGACGCCCGTGAAGAGATCAACGCGACGGTCAGCGCCTTCACCAGCCAGCACAGCGTCGCCGATCTGGTCACGCGCTTTACCGCCCACGAGGTGCCGCACGCGCCGATCCTGTCGATGCTGGAAGCGCTGCATTCGCCGCAGAGCCAGGCGCGCGGCGTGGTGACCGAAGTTGAGCACAAGGCGCTGGGCACGATCCCCATGGTCAATCGCCCGATCCGCTTTGCCCCCGATGAAGACGGCACAGTCCAGGCCCCCGTCACCGCCCCGCCGATGCTTGGGCAGGATACCGACGCGATCCTTGCAGACCTGCTGGGGCTGGATGAAGACCGCATCGCCGCGCTTCGCGCGGACGGTACTGTTGCCTGACTTCACTTTCGTCATTGCGAGGAGCGCAGCGACGAAGCAATCCAGAGTCCGACGCGATCCGCCCTGGATTGCTTCGCTCCGCTCGCAATGACGAAAGGACGGGTGAATGTCTGAACTGCGCTTCGATGGCCGCGTGGCCGTGATCACCGGCGGCGGACGTGGCCTTGGTGCGGCGCATGCCCGGCTTCTCGCCGCGCGCGGGTGCAAGCTCGTGATCAACGATCCCGGCGTGTCGATGGCCGGCGATGCGACGAGCGAAGGCCCGGCAGAAGCCCTTGCCGCCGAAATCCGCAGCGCAGGCGGTGAGGCGGTGGCCAACACCGATTCCGTCGCTAGCGAAGAGGGCGGCGCGGCGATTGTCCAGACGGCGCTCGATGCCTTTGGCCGCATCGACGTGCTGATCCATTCCGCCGGCAACGTGCGCCGCGCGCCGCTTGCGGAAATGACCGCGGAAGACTGGCAATCGGTGATCGACGTGCACCTTAACGGTGCCTTCCACGTTACCCGGCCGGCCTTTGCAGCGATGATGGCGCAGGGCTATGGCCGCATCGTCTTCACCTCCTCGGTCAATGGCGTCTATGCCAACAAGGGCGTCGCCAATTACAGCGCGGCCAAGGGCGGGCTGATCGGCCTGGCCAACACCGCCGCGATCGAAGGCTTTGCCGCCAACGTGAAGGCCAACTGCATCCTGCCGGCCGCTGTGACGCGCATGTCGGAAGGCGTCGATACCAGCCAGTTCCCGCCGATGACGCCGGAAATGGTCGCGCCGCTGGTGGCCTATCTGTGCCACGAAAGCTGCGAGGTGACGGGCGAGTTGCTGATTTCCGCCGCCGGCCGCATGGCGCGGGCGTGGACGGCGGAATCGCCGGGGGTCTATCAGCCGGAATGGACGATGGAATACGTCGCCGCGAATATCGCCGCCATCCGCGACATGTCCGCGCCGCTGCACTTTTCGCCCGCGCCGCAGGGGCATCTGGACCACCTGTTCTACAGCTTCGGCATGGCCCGGGGCGGCTGACGGAACAAATATCTGGCCGGGCGGTTTAATCCGCACCTGCACCGCCCCATATCGGGGCTTGGAACGCATCGTCCGGAAAGCCAATCATGTCCAGAAAGCCTGCCCTGACCATTGCCGCGCTGATCGCCGCCAGCGCCCTGCTGGCCGGATGCGCCGCGCTTGGCCCCAAGCATCCCGTGGGCAACAGCGCAGTCCCGCAGCCCGCCAAGTCGGTCGATCTCGATCGCTATCTTGGCCGGTGGTACGAACTGGCGCGGTATGAGCAAGGCTTCCAGAAGGATTGCGAGGGCGTCAC
Source organism: Novosphingobium sp. (assembly GCA_046063225.1). Lineage (GTDB taxonomy): Bacteria > Pseudomonadota > Alphaproteobacteria > Sphingomonadales > Sphingomonadaceae > Novosphingobium. The sequence continues at coordinate 26,887 of JBJTLW010000160.1, forward strand.
CGCGGACTATTCGCTGCGCGACGATGGCCAGATCGGCGTGCTCAATTCCTGCGTGAAGCCCGATGGCAAGATATCGCAGGCCAATGGCCGCGCCAAGATTGTCGACGCGGCGAGCAGGGCCAAGCTCAAGGTCAGCTTCTTCGGGCCGTTCTATGGCGATTACTGGGTGCTGGACCATGCCGAGGATTACAGCTGGTCCATCGTCGGGGAACCGTCGGGCCGCTATCTGTGGCTGCTGTCGCGCTCGCCCAATCCCGGCAAGGATCAGGTGGACGCACTGATCGGCCGCGCGCGGGCGCTGGGCTATGACACGTCGATGCTGCGGATGACGCGCCAGCCCTGACGCGTCGTGTCTTACAGATCGAGATAGCCGCGCGGAATTCGAAGCGCGGCGGCTGCGATCTGCGTTTCGCGCAGGAACAGCGTCAACGCCCACATCAGCAGGCCGACCGACACGATGAAGAAGCCGGCGGCGACGCGATCGAGCGGCACGCTGATGATTTCTTCCAGAAACAGGATCGCAACGGTCATGCCGATGGCAAGGCCGGAGATGACAAGCAGGCGAATGGCCTGCCCGATCAGCTTGATGCGCTGATCGGCGGCGCGAATTTCGCGCACGACCATATCGTGTTCGGCGCCTTCGGTCTGGCCGTGGCGCACCTGCAGGTGCCGGGCGCGGTCGACGATGCGGCCAAGGCGGGTCGACAGGATGTTGAGGATGTTGCCGATCGCCACCAGCACGAAAACCGGGGCAAGGGCGAGCTGGATGGTCTGGGCGATCATGGGTAACGGGCTTTCCTTCGCCCCACACCTAGCGCGCCGGGCCGGCTCCGCAAGGGGTCAGGCGGCTTGGGCGATCAGTGCCTGGGCATCGGGTGCCATGACCAGCTCGTCGATCGAGGCGGCTTCGGCGCATTCGCCCACCTCAATCGCGTAACCCGCCACCATGACCTTGCCCGCGCGCGGGATGACCAGCAGGCGGCCGGCATAGCGCGCCGCCGTTTCGGTATCGGGCATCCCCTCGATCCGGTCGAGCCGGAAATTGTCGCCCTCCACCAGCGTCACCGATCCGTGCTCGGGCACATCGCAGCGCGACGCGGCGGGATAGGGTTCGCCTCGGGCCACCGCCATGCCCTGTTCCAGGTGCAATTCGCGCGGGCGGCCATAGTCATAGAGGCGGTAGGTGACGTCGGAGTTCTGCTGCACTTCGACCAGGCTGATCCCCGGCCCGATGGCGTGGACCGTTCCGGGCGGAATGTGAAAGAAACGGCCCGGCTTCGCCTCGTGCCAGTCCATCAGCTGTTCGATCGAACCATCGAGCGCGGCGGCGCGCATGGCTTCGGCGCTGATCGGCTGCCTGAAGCCGATGCCCAGCCGGGCGCCGGGCTGCGCATCGAACACCAGCCAGCATTCTTCCTTGCCGTTGCCGGGCGATTGCGCGTCGGACGGATGGACCTGGACCGACAGCGCCTGGCTGGTGAAGATGTATTTCACCAGCAGTTCGGGCAGCGTTTCGCTCGGTTCGAACCACACTTCACCGATGGTCTGGCCGTCCGGGGCAACGAAGGGCGCGGGCAGGGTATCACGCCCCCAGGGGCGTTCGACCAGGCGCGTGGGCAGGCGCGGGTTCACTGGTTGACTGCGCCCGAAAGCTTGCCGACAAGCTGGGCGCCCGCAGCACTCGTCACCAGAATATCATCGCCATCGACGACGATGATCACGCCCTCCAGCCCGATGACGTTGACGCGCGGTCCGTCGGTTTCGACCAGCACGTTGCGGCAATCGACCAGTTCGGCAGGACCGATGACGCAATTGCCCTGATCGTCGCACGGCCGTGCGTCGCGCAGCGCCGGCCAGTTGCCGATGTCCGACCAGCCCATGTCCGCCGGCACCATGGCGGCACGGCGGGTGTTTTCCATCACCGCATAGTCAACGCTTTCGCTGTCGATGCGGCCAAAGGCTTCCGGGTCCGGATGGAAACGTCCGCCGTCTTCGCGGCCGGCGGCCACGGCTGCGCGGGCCGCTTCCAGAATCCGGGGGCGATGTTCAGCAAGTTCGGCCAGAAAGGCACCGGCGCGGAAGGCGAAGATACCGCCGTTCCAGGCATATTGGCCCGAAGCGAGGAATTCCTTCGCCCGTTCCAGATCGGGTTTTTCGACGAAACGGGCGACTTGATAGCCGCCGCTTGTCCCAATCGCGTCGCCACGGTGGAGATAGCCGAAGCCGGTTTCCGGCGCCTTTGCCTCGATCCCGAAGCTCACCAGCCAGTCCTGCGCGGCCAGCGCGGCGGCGGCGCGGGCGGCGGCAGTGAAGGCCGCGCCATCGGCAATGTGGTGGTCGCTGGGGCAGACCAGCATGATCGCATCGTCGGGCAGGCGCAGCGCGGCAAGCGCAATGGCCGCCGCAGTGTTGCGGGCCGAAGGCTCGACAATCACCTGCGCGCCGGGCGCACCGGCAAGCTGGGCCTCGACATGATCGAGGTGCTTGGTGCCGGTAACGACGATCGGCGCGCCATAGTCCTGCGGGTCGGATGCGCGCGCGACCGTGCCTTCGAACAGGGTCGCTTCGCCCACCAGCGGCAGGAAGGGTTTGGGGAAGGCAGCCCGGCTGCGCGGCCACAGGCGCGTGCCGCTGCCGCCGCACAGGATGACAGGGGTAATCTTGGTCATGTCTATGCTATCGTCCAACCACGTCGCTTGGGCAATGGCTTTGCCCTCCCCATGGTTAACGCCGCGTTTCGCCTTCAGGTTCCGGCGCGCAGGCCAACCGTGGGCGAAATAACCAGCCGGTCGAGCAATTCTGCCACCTTGGCGGCAGGATAGTCCGGTTCCTGACGCAGCCACCAGGCCAGGATTTCCACCGTCGAGGATACGCCGAAGCTGACACCAAGGTCCATCGGGATGTCGCCAGTGCCATGCATGGGGGTTGGCACTTTTTCAGCCAGCTTGATGAACTGTTCGCGCAAATGGCCCGCCGCGCCGCCAGTAAGAAGCGCCGTCCACACTTCCCGCCGCTGCGCGACATGTTCGGTAAGCGCGATACAGGTGGTGCGGGTATCGACCGGATCAAGCAGCGGCGCGGTGAGCGCCATTAGCTCGGAAATCTCTTCCCCGGCCACCGCATCAAGCAGGGCGTCCTTCGACGGATAATGGCGGAAGAAGGTGGCATAGCCGATGCCCGCTTCGGCCACGATGTCGCGCACCGACATCTTGTCGAACGGCATGCGCGGCAGCAGCGCCAGCATGGCGGCGCGCAAGGCGGCATCGCTGCGCACTTGCCGTGCGTCGCGTACCTTTGCCGGCCGGGTCGCCGCGCTCGCCATTATTGCCCCCTTCCGGAATTGCCTGATTCACTATGGCTCATAGCGACAACGCCGCGATAGCGCGAGAGACTTGCGCTGCGCGCCGCTTTGCCTAACCATGGCACCACAACAGGTAACGGGTCTTGTTCATGTCACTATCGCGCGCTGTTCTGCTTGCCACCTCTCTGCTGGTCGCTTCCCCTGTCCTCGCCAAGCCGGCCGCCGCCGGCAATCCGCGAGCCGAAAGCGAGGCGCTGGATCTGGCGAAGAAGCTCATTTCCATTCGCTCGGTTGCCGGTCCAGGCAACAAGACGCTGGATGCCCACAAGGCCATTGCCGACGCGCTGCTGGCCGGCGGCTGGTCGCCAGGCGATATCGAAATCGTGCCGCTGAACGACACCGGCTATATCATCGCCACCTGGAAGGGCAGCGATCCGGAGCTGAAGCCGCTCGTGATCTCCGGCCATCTCGATGTCGTCGAGGCCGATCCCAAGGACTGGCAGCGCGATCCCTTCACTCCGATCATCGAGAACGGATACCTGTTCGGTCGCGGATCGAGCGACATGAAGTTCGATGGCGCGGTGGCCACCTCGGCCCTTGTCGAACTGCGCCGCAAGGGCTTCAAGCCGCGCCGCACGATCGTGCTGGAATTTTCAGGCGATGAGGAAACGTCGATGGCCACCACGCGCGCGCTGGTGAAGAAGCTGAGCAACGCCGAGCTGGTGATCAATATCGATGGCGGCGGCGGCACGCTGGATGAAAAGACCGGCAAGCCGCTCTACTGGTCGTGGGACGGCGCGGAAAAGACCTACAACGACTATACGCTGGAAGTAACCAATCCCGGCGGCCACAGCTCTGCCCCGCGCCCGGAAAACGCCATCGTGCAACTGGCGACGGCGCTGAAGAACATTGGTGAATACCAGTTCCCGGTGGAACAGAACCCGCTGACCAAGGCCTATTTCGCGCAGGCTTCGCAGTTCGAAACCGATCCAAGGCTGGCCGCGGCCATGCGCGCCTTTTCTGCCAACCCGAACGACAGCGCGGCCGTAGCCACGCTTCGCGCCAACCCGGCCTATGTCGGCAAGACGGGGACGACCTGCGTCGCCACCATGGTCAATGCCGGCCACGCCCAGAACGCGCTGCCGCAGCGCGCGCGGGCCAACATCAACTGCCGCATCTTCCCCGGCCACAGCCGCGAGGAAATTCGCACCGTGCTGGAAAAGGTGGCCGCGGTTCCGCAGCTGACCGTGCGCGATGCCACGGGCGAGGATTCGGTCGCCTCCCCCGCATCACCCATGCGGCCTGATCTGGTGGCCGCCATGACCAAGGCCATGCACGCAATCTATCCCGGCCTGCCGATCATCCCCACCCAGGCCTCGGGCGCGTCGGATTCGATGTTCTTCCGCGCCATCGGCGTGCCGAGCTATGGCGCGAGCCCGACCTTCATCAAGGATTCGGACCAGTTCGCCCACGGTCTCAACGAACGCGTGCCGCTGAGCAACCTTGCGCCCAGCATCCGCTATTACCTCAGCCTGTTCACCGATCTTTCGAAATAGCGGCCAGATCCTGCGGGAAATTGACGTTGGCCGGGGGCGCAGCCAGCGTCACCAGCCGCGCGCCGACCGCCTCGGCCAGCGCCCGCATCGAATGGCGGCCTGATCCCAGAAGGATCGTTTCTGCCGCTTCTGCCGCGCGTGCCGGCCACAGGCCGATCACGGGCTGATCCGCCAGCACGGCCGGTGCGGGATCAAGCCGCGCGGGCAGATCCGCGGGCAGGCCGGGGCTGTCGACCCCGCAGGTCAGAACCTGATCGAAACCTTCGCCGCGCGCGTGGCGCAGCGCGGCAGCAAGACCGGCAAGCGGCCCCATGTCCGGCGCGGGCCAATCGGGCAGAACAGGCACCGGGCCGTCGGTGCGCCCGACGATGACCACCGCGTCACACCATTGCGCCAGAGCGCTGACGGCTAGGTCGATCAACCGCACGCCGTCCAGTTCGGCAAGCGCCTTGTCGCTTCCGAAACGGGTGGACTGACCGCCGGCAAGAACGGCACCAAGGATGCGCGGGGCTGACATGGGAGCGGCTTAGGATGCCGGATGGGCGCTGTGCAACATCCTTCGACAGGCTCAGGATGAGCGGAGTCAGGGGATGAACGCAGACTTGCCAATCAAGACTCTGTCACAACGCCGCTCATCCTGAGCATGTCGAAGGATGCCTCCCGCCATCCACCCCGCTCACCTCCTCGGCGGCACCCCGGCGGACAGGCCGCCATCGACCGGCAGGTTCACGCCGGTGATGTTGCTCGACAGGTCACAGGCGAGGAACAGCGCGGCGTTGGCGCAATCCATCGGATCGATCGGCCGGCCCAGCGGATGGGTGGCGCCCATGCTGGCCTTGGCGGCATCGCTGGTTTGCAGGCCGGGAATGAAATTGGTCGGCATGCCGGCCGGGCAGACCGAGTTGACGCGGATATTCTGCGCGGCAAGTTCGAGCGCCAGTGTCTTCGTCAGCAAAGTGACCGCGCCCTTCGACGAGCCATAGGCGCTGCCGCCCCAGCCGATCAGCCCCGCGACCGATGCGGTGTTGACGATCACCCCGCCTTCGCCCTTCCCGTCCCTGGCCTGCGTTTCGAACTGGCGGATCGCCGCCTTGCAGCCATTGAACACGCCGGTCACGTTGACGCGGTAGATGCGTTCTATCTCGTCCGGATCGGTGTCGACGAACTTGCGCACGCCCTGATAGCCGGGACGCGGCTGCAAGGTGATGCCCGCATTGTTGTAGATCACGTCAAGCCGCCCGAACGCCGCGACGGCCGCAGCCACGGCCGCATCGACCGCCTCCGCATCGCCGACGTCGCATGCCCGGGCAAGCGCCGTGCCGCCCTCTGCGCTGACCATGGCCGCGGTTTCCTCAGCCGCTTCAAGCCCGATGTCGAGCGCCATCACCCGGGCACCGTGCGCCGCGAACAGGAGACATGCCGCCCGGCCAACGCCCGAGCCTGCCCCGGTGATCACCACGCTTTTGCCTTCGAGCAGACCCTGCATTGCTGTCGCCATTGCACTCTCCCATTATTCGCATTTGTGAATATGTTTTCGCAAAAGTATGCTATGGCGAACGGCGCGTCGGGTCAACCGGCTGCCGCTTGACGCCTGCGGCAAGGCCGCTTAGCAAGCCCGTTCACAATAGCGAAAAGGCATTCGATGACCCGCACTTCCCCCGGCGTAAAGCGCATTGCGGCGATCCTCGACTTCCTGGCCGATCACCCGACGCAATCCTTCGCGCTGACCGATCTGGTGCGCGCCCTCAAGCTTAGCCGGGCGACCGCCCACGCCCTGCTGACCGGGCTTGTCGAGGTGGGCTATCTCTACCGCACCGGCGACAAGACCTATGTGCTTGGCCCGGCACTGGCCCGCGTCGGCCGCGCGGCTGCGCAGAACATGTCACCGCTTCAGGTTGCCCAGCCGGAAATGCGCGCGCTGGCCGATCAGTACGACGTGGTCTGTTCGGCCTTCTTCCTTGAAGGCGATACCATCGTCAGCCGCGAACGCGCCGCATCGATCAGCCATGTCGGCTATTCGCTGCCGCTGGGCACGCGC
>JBJTLW010000161.1:0-91110 GCA_046063225.1 Novosphingobium sp.
TGTCCCGCACCGGGGCCCAGGCGAAATCGCCCTCATGATGGTCCCGCGCCGCGCCCGATGCCAGCAGGACATCGGCCTCGGACGGCGAATAGCCCAGCTCGGCAAGCAATTCGCCGGTATGTTCGCCAAGTTCGGGCGGCGGCGATCCGGGCTGCGTTCCTCCGGGACTTGCGGCGAATTCCGGCACCTCGAAATGCAGTCCGCGAAAGTCAACCTCGCGCAGCTTGCCGGGCTGGCGCGCCTGCGGAACGTCCAGCACGCGTTCCAGCGGCATCACCTCGTTATGGCCAAGCCCCGCGTCCTTCAGCCGCTGCGTGGCATCGGCGAAGGCAAGTTTCGCCACGGCCGCCCGCACGGCGGCTTCCACCGTATCACGCGCCTTCTTGCGGTCGCGCAGGCGGGCGAATTCGGGGGCGCCGTCTTCCGGCATGTCCAGCGCCCTGGTCAGCTTGGCCCAATGCGCGTCGGTCAGCACCAGCAGGTACAGCCAGCGCCCGTCACGCGTCAGGTAGGAACCATAGCCGGGCATCGAAAACTCGCCGCCACCTTCCTTTTCCAGCCGCCCGAGCAGCTGGGTCTTGAGCTGCAACCCGGCGAGATCGCGCGCCGCAAGGTGCAGGCCGGTTTCGTAAAGGCCAATCTCGATCCGCCGCGATTCCTCGCTGGCATGGGAATCAAGCATGGCCGCAAGCACGCGGATTACCGCATAGGTGCCGGCGAACTGATCGTGATAGCTTGGGCCAAACCGGGTCGGCCGGCCATCGACGCGGTGATCGTCCATGGCCCCGGTTGCCGCCTCGGCAATGGGGTTGGTCATCAGGTCATCGGCCTGGGGGCCATGGGTGTAGCCCTTGATGTGTACGTGGACGATCGCCGGGTTGGCCGCCATGCAATCGTCCGCCGTCACTCCCAGCTTGCGCGCGGCAGAGGGGGCAAGGTTGTGGATCACCACGTCCGCTGTCGCCACCAATCTGCGGAAAACCTGCCGGCCAGCGTCGGTCGCAAGGTCAAGGCAGATCGCCTTCTTCGAATGGCTATAGGCGATGATCGTCCCGCTTGGCCCGCCGCGAATCAGCGCACGCGTGGTATCGCCGCTCGGCGGCTCAACCTTGATCACCTCGGCACCAAGCTGGCTGAGGATATGGGTGGCAAAAGGCGCGGCAATCATGGTGCCGAGCTCGATTACCCGCTTTCCGAGGAGGGGTCTGGCGGTCATGAGCCGTGTCATAATGATAATGCATTATCTGCTCAAGCGTTCTCGTCACCTTGTCGCTGCGGCGATGGCGCGGGATTATTCGAGCAGCCCGATATGCCTGAGATCGGAGCCGTATTTGCGGATCAGCGCCGCGCCCATGTGCGGCGCGGGATAGCCAGCTGCGGAAGCATCACTGGCAAAGCGCTGGCAGGGCACGCCTTCGCCCATGCCGGGATGCTGGGGGTGGCGGTAGGGATCGATGATCTGCAGCAGCGAATGGGCGCGCTGGTCCTCGGGCAAACCATGGAGTGCAGTATTGAAGCGCTGGAACCAGTCGTCATAGCTGGCAACCCGTTCGATCTTGCATCCCGCCTCGATCATCCAACTGAACCGCCTCGGGATTGCCGGAGGCCATTCGGCTTGAATTATGCTGCCATGGGCGTGTCGTCCAGCATGGCGTAGTATCGATCTTCCGCTTCGGCCGGCGGGATATTGCCGATAGGCGCGAGCAAGCGCCGGTTGTTGAACCAGTCGACCCATTCGAGCGTGGCGTATTCAACGGCTTCAAATGATCGCCACGGTCCCCGCCGATGGATGACCTCGGCCTTGTAAAGACCGTTGATCGTCTCGGCCAAGGCGTTGACATGGCTGTCGCCAAAGCTGCCGACCGACGGCTTGATCCCGGCCTCGGCAAGGCGTTCGGTATACTTGATCGAGACGTATTGGCCGCCACGGTGGACGGGTCGCCGATCGTGGATCGCCTGCTCCAGGGCATCCAGCACGACCCGAAGGGCGGCGAAGCCAAACTGGCGGGCGCCGTCCTGCTCACCCGCCAGCCCACGATATAGCGGGCGTAGACGTCGATCACGAAGGCGACATAGACGAACCCGACCACGTCGCGACATAGGTGAAGTCCGACACCCAGAGCATGTTCGGTGCTGGTGCGTTGAACTGGCGGTTGACCTGATCGAGCGGGCACGGCGCAGCCTTGTCGCTGATCGTCGTCTTTACCGGTTTGCCCCGGATCACGCCCTGCAGGCCCAGATCACGCATCAGTCGTTCCACCGTGCAGCGGGCAATGTCGAAGCCCTCGCGCTGCATCTGCCGCCACACCTTGCGCACGCCGTAGACCTTGAAGTTGGCGTTGAACACGCGCCGCACCTCGGGCTTCATCGCTTCGTCACGCTGGGCACGGGCCGACAGGCGCGACGGATCACGGCGCTGTGCCACGCGCACATGGCAGGTGGATGGGGCGTTCGGCAGAACCCGGCAGATCGGCTCGACCCCCTACTCGCCCCGATGCTCATCAATGAAGCTGGTCATCGCTTGAACAGGGCGCAGGCGCGCAGCCATGCCGGGGGCATGGCGAGCACCAAGCCGAGCTCCGCCTGGGCAATATATGCCGACGCCTTGCGCAGGATCTCGTTGGCCTGCCGCAGCTCGCGGTTCTCGCGCTCCAGCGCCTTGAGGCGGTCTGCCAGCTCGGTGGGAACGCCGGCACGCCTGCCGCTGTTCACCTCGGCCTTCTTCACCCACTCCAGCAGCGTGTGCCCTGAGCAGCCGATCATGGCAGCAATCGAGGTGATCGCTGCCCACCGGGATGGATGTTCGCTCTCGTGATCCAGCATCAGGCGGACAGCCCGCTCACGAACCTCAGGTGCAAACTTGTTCGTCGTCTTGCTCATCGTAGACCCTTCCTCTCAGGAGTGAGGGCCTCCGGCAATCCCGGGGCGGTTCAGGTGTCAGGACTTGCTCCTTTTCAGCCGAAGCCAGTCGCAGGCTGGCTGAGGCCATGGACGCAGGCCATAAATCCTACACCCGCATCCAACACAAGACCTCGCTTCGGTGCGGTTTTTTGCGTTTGGCCTTTGGGCAAGGTCAAGGCATTGTCACCGGCGATGACTGAAACGCCATCTGATCTGTTCGACCTGGCGGTGATTGGCGGCGGCGTGAATGGCTGCGGGATCGCGCGCGATGCCGCAGGGCGCGGCGCACGCGTGCTGCTGATCGAAGCTGACGATCTGGCGAGTGGCACCTCTTCGGCGTCGACCAAGCTCATTCACGGCGGCCTGCGCTATCTGGAACATTACGAATTTGCGCTGGTGCGCGAATCCCTTTCCGAGCGGGAGCGCCTGTGGAAGATTGCGCCGCATATCATCTGGCCGCTGCGTTTCGTGCTTCCCCACGCCAAGGGCCTGCGCCCCCGGTGGCTGTTGCGGTTGGGCCTGTTTCTCTACGATCACATTGGTGGACGGCGAAAGCTGCCAACGGCAGAAACGATAGACCTGCGAAGCCACCCGGCAGGGCGCGCGCTCAAAGCCGCATATCGTACGGGCTTTGCCTATTCCGATTGCTGGGTCGATGATGCCCGGCTGGTCGCGCTCAACGCGCGTGACGCTGCCGATCATGGTGCGGAGGTTCAGACGCGATGCGCCGTCCTGTCGCTCGACCGGAAAGGTGACCATTGGGAGATCGCCACCACCAAGGGGCAATTTCGCGCAGCGGCAGTGGTCAACGCTGCCGGGCCGAAGGTGCTGGAGGTGCTGGGCAAGGCGCATGAGCAGGCCGAATACGGTATGCGGCTTGTGCGGGGCAGTCACATCGTCGTCCCGCGCCTGTTTGATCATCCCTGTGCCTATTTTTTCCAGCTTGCGGATGGGCGCATCTTTTTTGCCATTCCCTATGAGCAGGATTTCACCCTGATCGGCACGACCGACCGCGACCATGCCGGCGGCGTCCCCCAGGCCAGCGACGAAGAGATTGCCTACCTTTGCGAAGGGGCTAGCCTTTATTTCAACCGGCCCGTCACGCCAGCCGATGTCGTCTGGACCTATTCCGGCGTCCGTCCCCTGATTGACGATCATTCCGGCAAGCCCGAAGCGGCGACCAGAGGCTACCGCCTCGATCTGTCCGAACCAGATGAAGGTGCGCCGCTGCTGTCGGTCTTTGGCGGCAAGATCACCACCTATCGGCATCTGGCGGAAGAGGCAGTCGATCTTTTGGCGGCGCGCTTGCCGGCTTTGACGAGACAGGCCTGGACGGCATCTAAGCCTCTGCCGGGCGGTGATTTTGCGATGGCAGGAGCGGCCGCGCTCACCAGCGAACTGTCACTGCGTTATCCTTTTCTGGAACCGGACTGGGCCGCGCGGCTCATTCGCAATTACGGCACTTTGGCCAGCCGCGTTCTTGGCGATGCGCGCGGCCTTGCCGATTGCGGCCAGCACTTCGGCCACGGCCTGACCGAGCGGGAGGTGCGTTACCTCATCGAACGCGAATGGGCGCGCACGGCGGACGATGTTCTGTGGCGGCGGACCAAGCTTGGCCTGCATATGTCTGCTGACGGGCAGGATCGTCTGCGCGCCTTCATGGCAAGCGCAGCGGCGGTACAGGCCGTAAACTCATAAACGGCGCCATCGAGGTTTGCGGCAAAATGGCCCAGTGCGAGGAGAGAAGGCGCAGGAATATGTCGATATTTCAAGACTTTTCGACGCTGCAATGGGCCATTTTGGTCAAACCTCGATGGCGCCGTTTATGAGTTTACGGCCTAGTTCACCAACCCCTGGCTTACCCGCCAGTTCGATCTGGAAGGCCTGTGCCGCGAGGTTGCGCGGCGCGGAATTGGCCCGAACATCGGGATCATCGGTATCCAGAGCTTCAAGGAATTCCCCGACGTATCCGATGATTTCGCCGCGCGGTTCCGCGACATGGTGGCAGAAATCGGCCTGGACCCGGTGTCCTGTGCGATCAATTCGGACCGCTTCCTGAAGCCTGGCCAGCAGCCGGTGGATGATGCCTGGCTGGTTGAATACCACAAGCGGCAGCTGCGCAGTGCCAAGAAGATGGGCTTCAAGCTGGTGCGCTATCAGTTTGCCCTGCCGGTTGAACTCCTGCCGCAGATCGCCCCCTATGCCGAAGAACTGGATATCCGCATGGGCGTGGAAGTCCACGCGCCGATGTGGGCCGGGCATCCGGCGGTGCAGGCCTATGGCGAAATGTACGAGAAGCTGGACACGCCCTACCTGTGCTGGATTCCCGACTTTGGCGGCACGTCCAGCCGGATCCCGGAATCAATGCTGAATGCGGCGCGCGCCGATGGGGCGAAGGAAAGCCTTCTCGACAGGCTAAAGGAAATCTGGCTGGAGCCGGGCATGAGCCATGAAAAGGCCGGTCGTCTGCGCGAATGGGCGCTGGCAGAAGGCCATGCTCCCGCGCATATCCAGGCTGCCTCACTCGCCTTCTTCATCCTGGCCAACAACGATCCCAGGAGCTGGGAAGCGCTGGTTGACCGCACCATCCACATCCACGGCAAGTTCTATGGCATGGGCGCGGACGGGCGCGAGGAAGCGATCGATTACGAGACGATCCTCCCCTTGTTCCGCGACGGCGGCTTCACCGGTACGCTTGTGAGCGAATGGGAAGGCCACGCCTATCTGTCAGACGATGGCTTTGCCCAGGTCGAAGCGCATCAGGCCATGTGCCGGCGCATTTTCGCCGGGGACTGATCGCCCCCCGGCGTCAGTGCCGGTCGAGCCAGGCGATATACTGGTCGATCCACAGGTCGCTGGTCGTGCCTTTGCGGCGGCGAGAACACGCCCAGGATGCCGATCATGAACGGCACGATCGCGGCCAGCATCAGCGTATGCCGCCGACCGAACCGCGCACCTTCCATGCGATCGGAAAGCGCGCCGATCCACGGGTCGACGATGGTGTCGAAAACGATGATCACCGCGATGGCAAGGCCAAGAAACCAGCCGTTCAGGCCCACCACCTGCGCATAGAAGAACAGGACGAAGAAATCCCATGAGAAGGATTTCAGCAATTCCGGCATGGCGCAGACCATCCATGCCAAGCGTTCCGGCCAGCTCAGCCGGGGGAGTGGGCGGCCTGCGCTATCGTCCTTTGCCACGCCCATGTCTCCCGATCAGGCCGCAGGATGGCCGCGCGCCCGTCAATTGGAATCGGGATTATTAAATGGTGCGGCCGGCGTGTCAACCGGCGCGAAGATAGGCCAGGCACATGCGGCCCATTTCGCGCTTGAGCAGATTCCAGTCATAGTCATGGACCGCTTCGCCGCTTGATCCCAGGCTGAGCTGTCGGGCCAAGGTGGCGAAGATGATGTGATAGGCAGACTGCGCCTTCACCCGGTGGTCTTTACCGCCAAATTCGGCAGAATGGGCAAGCATGGCCTGTGTGCTCTGCTCCTCGGCACGCAGGGCGTGCGCCTTGCCGGGGGCGGAAACCAGCGGATCGAAGGCGGCGCGTTCCATTGTCTGGCGCAGCAGCGGTGCGTGTTCGCGCAACACTTCGGCGTAGCCTTCCACATACTGCGGAACGAACTCGGCAAGGTTGCGGCAGTCCTTGGCGAGGCGCGTCAGCAATTCGCCTTCCGCCGCCGCGAGCACTTCAAGCGATTCCGCGATTACGCCGCGAACCAGATTATCCTTGCTTTCGAAGCGCAGGTAGATCGACCCGATCGAGACGTTGCCGCGCTCGGATACCTCTTGCAGGGTAAAGTCTTCGCTGCCGCGCTCGATCATCAATTCGCGGCCGGCGGCAAGCATCCGCTCGAGCGAAGCCTTGGAACGGCCTTGCTGTGGCTTGCGACTGACGTTTTCTACCGCAAACACGGTATCTTCGCGCGTCTTCTTCTTCACCCCAGCCATCTGCTCGCCTCACTATCCTGCGCTGGCCCGCTCATGCGTCATAAAGCCCGAAAGATAAACCGCCATTCTCGTCCCCCTATCGACGTCCCTACGCTCGCTTGCCCAGCGCGAGGATGCCGAAGGCCAGCACGGCGGCGGCAAGGCCGGCAAGGCCGGCGGCCAGGAACGCTCCCTGCATCGATCCCGAATAGGTGTCGAGCGCGTGCACCATGCCCGGACTTTGCGACTGGGCGAGGAAAAAGGCTGCCGTCCATATGCCCATGCCGCGGCCGCGGTGCGCAAAATCGAACTTCGTCTGCGCCCAGCCGATCAGCGTCGGCACGGTCATCCCCGCGGCGGTCTGCTGAAGGATCAGGGCCATGGCCATCGCCGTCGGCGTCGCAGCCACTCCCATGCCGGCAAGTCCGCCACCCAGCAAGGTCAGCACCACACCGATTTGCAAGGCGTATGGCCTGTTGGCCAGCAGGCGGAAAAGAGCCGCACCCAAGAGAATGAACATCTGCGGCACGAAGATGATTGCCGCATAGGCGCGCGAATCCGTCACACCAACCTCGGCAAAAGCCAGCGAGCCATTGATGATGAACACGTAGTAGAGCATTGAAAAAAAGAAGGTGACCGCCGCGATGGAGATCGCCGCGCCCCAGGGAAAGGGTGTCTTCGCCGAATGATCTGCCGGATTGCCGGCAGCGCCCCCTTGAACCGGCTTGTGTTTTGCCGGCTCGAAGATCCAGACGAACATGGCTGCCCAGATTGGCAGAGCGACGAGATAGACCAGGAACACTCCGTTCCACTGAACCTTGGTTGCATAGCCGACAATCAGCGCGACGATGCCGGCGATGAACGGGCCGAGGATGCCTTGGAGGAACAACCAGTTCTTGCGCCCCTTGTCGTCCCAGTAATCACCGATCAGCGTGTTGACGACGGTCAGGATTCCCGCCTCCGAAACGCCCAGCAGCAACCGCGAGGCATAGATGTGGTCAAGATTGTCGAGCAGCAACGGCGCCGATCCGAACAGCGCATAGCTGGCTGTCGCGGCGAGCAGCAGCGGCCGTCGCCCGAAGCGGTCGACCAGCAATCCGGCAAAGGGCGCAAGAAACGCCATGGTCAGGCCAGGCGCACCGATCATGGCCGGAACCTGCGCCCGCGCATCGGGATCGTTTGCGAAATGGCCGATCATCGCCGGCACCGCAGGCCCCATGGCGACGATCGCAATGATCGGCAGGAAGGCTGCGATGACGATCGTCATACCCTGAGGCTTCAGGGTCAGGCCATGAAAGAAATTGCGGATCGCGTTCAACCTGTCTCTCCCCACCGGTCTATGCCGGGTTCTGCAATTTTGCCGAAGTCCGAACACCTATCAAAATAGAACTATAATTACAAACACTGCTTGACATGGGAAGCGCCGATCGCCAGTTCTGCCCCTACGCCTGGTAGCCGGACAGCGTGTTCCGGCTTGGGACGATGCCATCGCATGCGGGGCGTCGGCTGCGGGCCTCCCGTCCGATTGGACGGTGTCCTTTTGACAGCTCGGGGAACGGGGCGGGGTTACGCGTGACACGGCAATCGCTCCCCGCCACGGCCCGAAACAGGGATGACCTGCGATGACTGCCTATGTTCGCAATGCCTGGTATCTCGCCGCCTGGGCGCATGAAGTCCCCGACGGCGGCTTTCTCACTCGCAAGCTGCTGGACAAGCCCTGGCTGCTGTTCCGGGATGCCAGCGGCGCCTGGGCCATGATCGAGGATCGCTGTCCGCACCGCTTCGTGCCGCTCAGCCGCGGCAAACTGGCCGATGGCCGCGTGTCATGCGGCTATCACGGACTGAGCTTCGACGGCACGGGCAGCTGCGTCCATAACCCCTTCGGCGCCGTGCCTGAAGGCGCGCGCGTGGCCACCTGCCCCGTCGCCGAAGCGCATGGCGGCGTGTGGTTCTGGCCGGGTTCCGCCGAGCGCGCCGATCCGGCGTTGATTCCGGACTTCGGCTTCATCGATACCGGCGCACCCGTTGATCGGTCACACTATGTGATGGCCGTGAATTACGAACTGATTGCCGACAACCTGCTCGATCTCAGCCATGCCGAGTTCCTGCACGTCGAAAGTTTCGGCACGAACGGTTCGCTGTTCAGCCATGGCGCCCAGACCGTGGAAACCGATGACACCGGAGCCGTGTGGAACAAGTGGGACATGACCGGCGCCCCACCTCCGGGCTGGGCCATGCCCATGGTTGGAGAGGGTGGCAGGGTCGATCAGCAGTTGCACATCCGCTGGCACGCGCCCGCCAACCTCGCGCTGTTTATCCGCATGGCGCTTTCCGGAGCGGCCGATCCACTGGTGCCACCAATGGCAAACCCGCACATCCTCACCCCGGAAACGGAGAATTCGACCCATTATTTCTTTACGCATGAGCCCGGCCCGGAAGCGGAGGCGATGGCCCGGCGCGTATTCCTTGAAGAAGACGAGCCCATGATTTCCGCCCAGGCCGAAGCCATGGCAGGAGCTGATTTCTGGGAAATGAAACCGCTGATCCTTGCCAGCGATCGTGCCGCGATCCTTGCGCGACGCAAGCTCATGCAAATGCGAAACAGCGAGGCGAGCTGACACGCAAAAAGGGCCGCCCTTGCGGGTGGCCCTTTTCAACATCGAATTATTGCGTTCTCACGCAGCCAGCACCAGTTCCTTGGTGTCGCGCGTGGTCGGCACCATCGGTAGGTAGGAGATGCGCAGGCGGGTGGCGAAGCCGATCGCATGCTTGCCGGGCGCAAGGCCGCCGTTCAGCGCAATGATCGTGGCTTTTTCACCAAAATTCCAGCGATCATCATAGACCGTTTCCATCTCGTCGAGAGTGTAGGTCTTGCCGCGTACCGAGAACCGGATGTCTTCGCGCGGGACGACTGTGCCATCGACCGAGACCTCGATGTTCTCAACCATCGAGAGGCCCAGGCCGCGATAGTAGGGCAGGCGGCCAAGGAAGGCGAAACCGCCGTCGACGCTTTCGAGGCTGTCCTCGACGATCATCAATTTGTCCATCATGGGTCGGGCGCTCCTTATGCTGCGGCCTTGAGGGCAGGATCGGCGGCTTCGCCAAGCAGGCGGGCCAGCATTACCTGCTGACGGCGGACCTGTTCGACCGAATCCGGTTCCTCGGCATCCTCGATCCAGCGATTGCCTTCGTATTCGGAGCAGATGTAGCCGTTATAGCCGCCCTGCTGCAGCACCGCGACGATCTCGTCATAAGGGATCGACGGCTCCACATAGTCCTCGGTCATTTCATAGAACTTGCCGTGGATGTTGTGGATCATCGGCATGTAATCGAGCATGCGCTTGGGCTCGTAGGCGGCGTTGTGGCGCATGACTTCGGCCATGCCGATCGCCGGTCCGGTGCCGCCCATCTGCTGCACTTCCAGAATCACGTATTCCGACAGGATCCGTTCCTCGTACGCCTTTTCGATGTAGTCGGCGATCTTGTCGGGCACGCCCATGCGGCGGAACTTGGCAGACCAGACGCGCGGGTAGTGCTTCAGGAACATGCCCATGTCGGGCAGGAAGCCCAGCGCGGGCGATCCGCTCTTCTGGAACATTTCCGCCATGCGGATGATCCACGGGTGGTCGAAATGCAGCGGCGCGTGGACCTCGGTCAGCATCTTGATGCCCTTTTCCTCGGCATAAGGTGCCGCGGCGACCAGGACTTCCGGCGCAATCGAGACAAGGCTGCGGATGAAGGGTGTGCCCAGCGCCGCACCAAAGTCGATGTCCTTCTTGACGCTGGCAACCTGCTCTTCAAAGGGCATCAGCCGGCCCTTGTAGCGCTTGTAGTCAAGCATGTAGTCGTGGCTCACCGGCACGCAATCGTACTTGGCAATCAGCGCGTGCCAGTTGTCGATATCGGCCTGGGCCACGCCCACCTCTGGCCAGCCCCAGAAGCTCTGCTCACCGATGACCTCGATGCCGCGAGCGCCCAGTTCGGCACTGGTGCGAATGCAGTCTTCCAGGTTCATCTTACCCTGGAAAGTCTCGTTCTGATAGGAATAGAGGCTGACGCCCCGCTTGATCTGGCTCATGACACGTCAACCTCTCCGGCCTGTTTCGCGTTTGTCGAAATCGGGGCGCGTTGCAGTTCCAGCCATGCCGGCGCGGAACCGCATCCCCTGGGGCCGAAGCCCTAATTGGAATGAGTATTCGTATATTCATCGCGTCCGGTCAAGAGCCAATTTTCAGTTGGACAGCCTCGACATGGCGATTGACGAAAATTAGAATACCAATTATTGTTATAACTGAAACGGACTGGGAGAGAGCCGCCGAATGCCATCAGCTGCGTGCCGCGCGCTTATCGCGGTGCTCTGTGCGGTGCTGGCGCTGTTCTTCGCCTTCGTTGGCTGGAACAAGGCCTTTGCCACGTTGGCTGATCTGGCTCGCTACGGCTCCTGGACGGTCCATTTGCCGACACTTTTGGGACGCGCTGTAGGCTGGAGCGAGATGGCCATGGCCCTCAGTCTGCTGGGCGGGATCGCGGTACGCCGACCAGGTGTAATGCGGCTTGCCGCCTTGGCGCTGGTCGCCAACCAGATCATCGCCGGTCTGGTTCACCTTTCGCACAGCGAAGCGGGCGCCCTGCCCCAGAATTTCGTTTTGATTGCCATGTTGCTGCTTGTCGCCCTGGCTCGGTGCCCGGGCTCTTCGAGGGAGACTGCCTGATGAAGCTGAACCTTTCTGCCGCCGTTCTGGCGGTCGCCCTGAGCGCTGGTGGCCTGACGGCGCCCACGTTTGCCGCACCAGCCAGAAAGGACCGCGTTGCCGCGCTTGAGGCGCAGGTTGCCGAACTCGCCCATGCCGCCGAAGTGAACCGCGATCGCGGTGCGGTGGAGAACCTGTTTTCCCGCTACATGGCGCTGCACAACGCCTTTCGCGATCCTGAAATCGTGCCTCTGTGGGTGAAGAAAGGCACACCCGATGTGCGCGCGCAGTATTCCAACAACGGCATCTATTCGGACTGGGACAAGATCATGTCCTACCACGCGCAGCGCCCGAACCCGCCGGGCAAGCTGATAGTCCACTATGTCACCTCGCCGATCATCGAGGTGGCTGCCGATGGCAAGACAGCCAAGGGCATGTGGATGATGACCGGTCTTGAAAGCGGCCTGACAAGCCCGGACGCCGCAAAGGGCGCACCCGATTTCATGTACGAAAAGAACGTCACGGTTGATGGCAAGAAGGTGTGGATGCACACCGTTCACGCCAAATACGGCGTCGATTTCCTGAAGCAGGACGGCGTGTGGAAGATCTGGCATTTTCACTGTTATGAAATTGCCCGCAGCCCCTTTGGCCTCGGCTGGATTCCCTTTGCCGCCGCGGCGCAAGACGTATCGTTCGGCGATGACCTCATGTACTTCGGCGAAGACGGCAAGCCGGTGATGATGCCCAAGCCTGATGGCCCGGCAACGATCCGCCATAACCCCTATCGCACCGACAAGGGGCAAACGCTCGATCTGAAGCCGCCTGTCCCTTATCGCACGTTCAGCGAAACCTTCGCTTATTGAGGATGCCGTGATGCGACTGCTCCTTCTCCTTGCTGCACTGACGCCCTTGGCGGCCGCGGCTGAAGCCACAGAAGTTGTCGTGGAAACGACTTCCGGTGCGCTCGCAGGCACGGCGGAGGACGGTATCGAAGCGTTCCTGGGCGTACCATATGCCGCACCGCCGGTGGGCGCCTGGCGCTGGCGCGAGCCTATAGTCTTCAGATATTCGGGCCGGCGCGACGCCACCCGTTTCGGCGCCGCCTGCGCACAGGATGTCGCCCGCCCCTGGGGGCCATATACGCAAGACTTCATCGCCAGTGCGCCCGTGAGCGAGGACTGCCTGTTTCTCAATGTCTGGAAGCCGGCGCAGGCCGGCCAAGCGCTACCGGTGGTGGTCTACATCCACGGCGGCGCCTTTGCCGGCGGGTCGGGCCATGTGCCGGTCTATGACGGGTCAAACCTCGCCCGGCAGGGGCTGGTGGTGGTGACAATCAACTACCGCGTCGGCGTTTTTGGCTTCCTTGCTCACCCGGATATGCGCGGCGAAGGACCGGGCTCTGGAAATTTTGGCCTGCTTGACCAGATCGCGGCGCTCACCTGGGTCCGGAATAACGTGGCCAGGTTCGGCGGCGATCCGGCCCGCGTGACGATAATGGGCGAATCGGCCGGTGCAGCATCGGTCAACGATTTGCAAATCATGCCAGCGGCAGCAGGGCTGTTCCGCAATGCGGTTTCCATCAGCGGCGCGAGCATGGCGATCGATACGCCGCCCCTTGCCGCTGGCGAGGCCAACGGCACGGCGCTGGGCGAACGGCTGGGCGCGAAGACGCTTGCCGAACTTCGCGCCGTTCCCGCCGCACGGCTGATCGAAGTGACCCGCGTAGTTCCGGGCAAAGGGCCGCCGCGACTGACCTGGGTGCCGCATGTCGATGGCCGAATATTGCCAGCGGACCCGGCCAAACCAGCCTCGCCCCGCGCGCGCCGCGTCTCCCTGCTTACCGGCTTCAACGGCGAGGAGATGATTGATCCTTCGGTGCGCACGCCCGCCGCTTTCCAAAGCGCGGTGCGCGGGCGCTATGGCGCCTTTGCCGAGCGTATATTGAAGCTCTACCCGCATGCCACCGATGCCGAAGCCATCGCGTCCAACGCAGCCGTCGCCCGCGATCGCTACATGGCGGGCCTGCTGCTTTGGGCCGGTGCCCGAACGCGCGGACCGGCCGATCCGATCTATCTCTATCGCCATGATCAGCCCTTGCCCAGAACAGCCGGCGGACAGGACTGGGGCGCGTTCCACTCCTCGAGCTTGCCCTATATTTTCGGCACGGTGGAACTTGGCGGGCGAACGGCAACGCCGCTTGATCGCACTATCTCGCGTCGCTGGCAGGAAGCGATCGCTTCCTACGCCCGCTCCGGC
This sequence comes from Novosphingobium sp., assembly GCA_046063225.1. Classification (GTDB taxonomy): domain Bacteria; phylum Pseudomonadota; class Alphaproteobacteria; order Sphingomonadales; family Sphingomonadaceae; genus Novosphingobium. Next base: position 13,785 of record JBJTLW010000161.1, read on the forward strand.
AAGCCATCGGTCGAGGGCCATGCCTGGCCGGTGCATGACGGAACGTCCCGCGACGTGATGGTATTTGGCCCCAACCAGGGTTTTGCCGCCGCCGTATCTACACCCCAACGCTTCGCCATGTGGCGCGCCTTCGCCAAAAGCGGTGGCGTGCTTGGCCTCATGTAACAGGAAATCGGAATGCCTTTCGAACTGTCAGTCAATCTTGAATACATGTTCCTCGAGGCCGGTGAACGGCTGGAAGACCGCATGGCAGCCGCCGCCGCGGCAGGTTTCACCAAGGTGGAAATCTTCACCACCTCCAACCGCGACGTGCCATCACTGCGCAAGGCGCTGGATGACAACGGCTGCGAGCTCGTGGGCGTCGTCACCGATCCGCGCCACCAGATCTGCCTTGAACCGAACCACGATGCCTTTCGCGAGATGTTTGCCCAGGCGGCAAAGGACGCCGAAGCGCTTGGTTGCCGCAATATCGTCGTGCCGTCGGGCGCTGCGGTTCCATTCCTGCGCCGACCGATGCAGCTGGAAAATGTTGCCAAGGCAGTTGCCAGCGTCGTGCCGGTTGCCGAGGCGCACGGGCTTACGATCCTGCTTGAGCCAGTGAATACACGCTTCGATCACCCCGGCGTGCTTTTTGCCATGACCGAAGACGCGGTCGACGTTATCGAGCGGGTGAACAGCCCGACGGTGAAGCTGCTTTACGACGTCTACCACTCGATTACCGAACGTGAGGATCCGTTCACTATCCTGCCCTCGGTGGCCCAGCATGTAGGCCACATCCAGATCGCCGATGCGCCCGGTCGCGGCGAGCCGGGCAGCGGGTCGGTCGACTGGAAAGCCATTCTCGGCCTGCTGGAACAGGTGGGCTATTCCGGCCTTGTCGGCCTGGAATGTTCGCCCACCCACCCGACGGTAGAGGCGCTCGCCTATATCCGCGAGCTTTGCGCCTGATCCCTATTTCGTCGGATAGTCCTTCGCCTCTTCCAGCACTGGCAGGGTCACCCTGCCGGTGGCTGCCCACTCTGTGCCGCGCAGGATGAGCGATTGCATCGGCTGGAAGTGCAGGGTCACCTCATCATGGCCCAACGTAATGGAAAAGACGCGACCCTTGCCGTAATCTGCGGTCCAGACCTGCGGATGATCCGCGTCCATTCCGCCCATCGCCTTGAGCTTTTCGGGCGTATAGGCCGCCGCAGGATATTTCGGCCCGGTGAGCCGGGAATCGTAGCTGGCGGCCGAATCATGAGCGGTTGCCAGCACGTGGATCTTCGCTTGCGGGTCCATCGCCATGTTGGTGTACATGTCATCGTTGTAGGTCCAGACGAATTCCCGCATGCCCTGGGTGATCGCGTGATCGCGATCGACGATGTGGACCGGGAATGCACCCGGCGGCGACCGGCGCGAGGTGCCCGGCTCCATCACCGCACCGATCAGACGCTTGTATTCCGGAATGTCGCGCCCCCAGGTGAAGGATGAGTGATAGGCAACCAGCCCACCCCCTTCGCGCACATACTGGTACAAGGCCTCAAAGGTCTGCGGCGACCAGACATGCTGCTCCTTGTCGGCATAGTTCCAGCGGCTCGAATAGTTCAGCAGGACGACATCATAAGCCTTGAGCGTAGCAAGATCGCCCCGATCAAAATCCTCGGTGACACGCACGTCAAAGCGCTTGCTGTCCTGCATCAGCGTGCGCAGCATGTTGTTCACGCCGGTCCAGTCGTGCTCGTACGAATTCTGGCCCGAGATGATCAGCACCTTCAGGCGCTTTTCGGCCGGATTAACCGGGATGCTCACGCGCTGCACCGTTTCCGGAGGTCTATAGTCAATGGTGACGATGACCTGGGCGAGAGCGGGCGCGGAAGCGAAGGCGAGCGCAGCGGCCACGGCGAGGCGTTTCATCAGCAGTCTCCTTGTCTGTGCGATAGTCAGGATTGGGTGGGTTCGGCCATGTGGTCTTCCGGCCAGAACAGGACGATGACGACCTGCGTCAGCAAGAGGCCGACCACACCGGCATAGTAGGTCCAGCGAATGGCTTGACGCGCACCCTCGGTAACCGCCTCGGGGGCATAGGCGGAAGCGGCAAGGACAAAGGCAATTCCCGCCGTTCCCAGAGCCATGCCCAATTTCGTCGCCAGGCTCACTCCGGCCGAAAGCAGCCCTTCGCTGCGCGTCCCGAACTTCCATTCATGGTAATCGACCGTCTCGGCAATCATCGTGAACGCCGCCGTGATGGTGATCGAATTGGCAAGGCAGGCGGCGATGTAGAGCGCCAGGAACAGTCCGACGTTGGCTTCGGCAAAGGGCAGGCAGGCGAACAGGACGGCGGCAAGCAGCAGCACCGCTGCGCTCCCCTTGCGAATGCCAGTTCGGCGCAGGATGGGCGGAGCGAAAAACGAAGAGAGCAACAACATTCCCGCCACTGCGGGCAACATGACCGAGATCATCCACGGCGCACGCATCACGTCGATGGCGAAATAGGCAGTTACCGCCATCATCCCGCCAAAGCGGACAAAATAGACGAGGCAGGCGAGGAAGGTTACTACCCACGCCCGGTTGCGCACCATCCGGCCGATTTCGGGCAGCAGCCGCACTGGCTTGGCGCTGTCGTCGACGATGCGTTCACGGCAATTGCGGAACAAGGCGGCAATCGCCGCCAGTCCGAGCGCGGCAAACACGGCCGAGGCAACCAGATAGCCCTGGGGAGCGTTTTCGCCGCCGAATTGGGTCAGGATCGGCTGAACGGCGGCGGTTCCCAGCACGACCGAGACCGAGGTGCCGATCGATCGCATTCCGCCCAGCGAGAAACGCTCGCCGCGATCGGCGGTCATCATCGGCATCAGCGCAGTATAGGGAATTGAGCCGATCGACATCAGGATGCCGAGCGCTTTGAAGGTAATGAAGGCATAGGCCAGTTGCCAGCCCTGCGACCAGTCCGGCACGTGGAACACCGCGACCGAAAGCAAGGCGTAGGGCAGCGCCATGAAAAGGAAGTAGGGGCGGCACCGGCCCCAGCGGGTGCGCGTGCGATCAACGGCGATTCCGACGATCATGTCGATCACGGCATCGAGAAGCCGCGCGACCAGAAAGATCGTGCCTACCGCCGCTGCGGGCAAGCGAACGACGTTGACATAGTAGAGCAGCAGGAAGCCGCTCGCCATGTTGTAGGGCAGGCTAAAGCCAAGGTCGCCGAAGCCGTAGCTCAGCTTTTCCTTCAGGCTCAAACGCGCTGCAGCCATCGCACTCTCCCATGAGGCGGCCACGTGTCGATCAGACAGGATCGTTCGATCCCATGCGATCCGTTTGCCTGGCGGCTTGACTTGCCGCTATTTTATTAGAACAAGTATTCGCATTACAGATCGATCCGGTCAAGCAATGTTCGCACATTTGACGGCCGGAAGGGAGAGATTGCCACATGAAGCGCGAAATTCTGGTTGTCGGTGGGGGCATTGGCGGCCTGGCCTCGGCCATTTCGCTGTCGCGCGCGGGCCACGCCGTGACTGTGATCGAACGCGATCCGGACTGGACCGTCTATGGCGTCGGCATCATCCAGCAATCAAACGTGGTGCGCGCCATGGACGAGTTGGGCGTGCTCGACCGCTTTCTTGATGCCGCATTTGGCTTCGATGCCGTGGAAATCTACACGCCCGACGGAACGCGCGTCGCTCGCGTCCCTTCCCCCCGCCTGGTGGAGGGCAAGCCCGCGAACGTCGGCATCGGCCGGCCGGCGCTGCAAAAGGTTCTTGCAGACACGGCACGCGAACTGGGCGCGGTGGTTCGGCTTGGCATCACGGTAGCAACCCTTGAGGACGATGGCTCCCAGGTTCACGTCACCTTCTCGGACGGCAGCGCGGCGGCCTATGACCTCGTCGTCGGCGCAGACGGCGTTTATTCTCAGATCCGCGGCCTGATCCTGCCGGATGCGGAGAAACCAGCCTACACCGGACAAGCCGTATGGCGCTACAACCTGCCCCGGCCTGCCGATCTCGACGCGCTGCGAACCTACAACGGGCAGATCGGCGTTGGTCTTGTCCCGATGAGCGAGCCGGTCATGTACATGTTCGTGACCACGCCCGAACCGGACAATCCGCGATATCCGGTAGAAGGCCTCGCCGCCCGCATGCGCGAAAAGGTTCAGGGATGCGCTCCGGTCATCCGCGAACTGGCCGAGCATTTCACAGATGACGCCGCAGTCGTCTATCGTCCCCTCGAAGGCATGCTGGTGACTGGGCCATGGCACAAGGGCCGCGTCGTGCTGTTGGGCGATGCGGTTCACGCCACGACCCCGCATCTTGGCCAGGGAGCCGGCATGGCCATAGAAGACGCTATCGTCCTTGCCGATGAACTCTGCCGCAATGCCGACCTCGAGCAGGCCTTTGACGCCTATCGCGCGCGCCGGTTCGATCGGTGCAGCTATATCGTCAACCAGAGCCTCGCCATCTGTTTCGGCCAATTAGGCAAGGGGCCGCTGGTAGACATGCACGCCGCAACCGCCGGCATGTTCGCCACCGTTGCCCAGCCCATCTGACGACTTTCTGCAAAAGGACAGGACATGAGCCGCGTTACCGAAATCCGCTACGTTGGATATGGCGTCACCAACCTTGAACAGGAAAAGGCCTTCTACGCCGGTGTCTGGGGCCTCGATCTTGTGGAATCGGACGATGGCATGGCCTGGTTCAAGGCGCCGGGCCACGACGAACACCACGTGGTGCGGCTGCGCCAGGCGGATGAGAACCGGATCGACGTGGTCGCCCTCGCCGCGGACAGCCAGGCCGATGTCGATGCGCTTCACGCCCGGATCGCTGCATCGGGCGCACGGATCGTGACCGAACCGGGTGCGCTGACCTCGCCCGGTGGCGGCTACGGCTTCCGCTTCTTCACCCCTGACGGACTGCAGTTCGAGATTTCGAGCGATGTCGCGCGCGGCACCGCTCGCGAAATTGCACGGTGGGAAGGCCTGCCAGTCAAGATCAGCCACATCGTCTTTCATTCCCCCGATCACCGGGCGCTGGTCAACTGGTTCATCGACGTGCTGGGCTTCAAGCTGTCTGACTGGCTGGGTGACTTCATGGCCTTCCTGCGATGCAATTCGGCGCATCATCGGATTGCCATTCTCCCCGGACCGCCCTGCCTAAACCACGTCGCCTACGACATGACTGGCGTTGACGGTATGATGCGCGGGGCGCACCGGCTGAAAACCGAAGGCACGCCGATTCAGTGGGGGCCGGGCCGGCACACGGCTGGCGACAACGCCTTTTCCTATTTCGTAACGCCCGGCGGCTTCGCCGTCGAATACACGGCAGAGCTGGAGGAGGTCGATTTCGAAACGCACAAAGCCAGCGTGCACGCGCCCGCACCGCTCGTAATGGACCAGTGGGGCATCGGCGTCGGCGGTCCGCAGACAATGCCGCACCCAGCCCCAAATCCCGGACTTTTCATAGCGGTAGAAGCCTAGCGGCGACGGCCTGGAATCCACCAGATCGATACCGCGCTATCTGACTTATTGATATGGTCGTTCCAAGCTTGACTTGGAGCCGGAATTTATGAAATCTATGTTCTAGTTTCTAACATTCTAATTCTAATCTGTTGGCGTGAATCACACGCTGCAGATCTCTGAGGGGAGGACCTGAACGTCATGAACAAGCTCACCATCCGCCACGCCTTGCTTGCCAGCGCATGCATTGCCGTGGCTTCGCCGGCCTGGGCGCAGGACGCAGACGAGAACACCGATGAAAACGTCATCGTCGTCACCGCACAGAATCGCCAGCAGGATGTGAACGACGTTCCGATCGCCATCGACGTCGTCAGCGGTGAGGAGCTGAAGGCAGCCGGGTTTGGCTCGATGAACGACATCACCAAGATCGCACCGGTCGTCCAGCTCAACCAGGATCAGGGCACCGTCAAGGTCACCGTTCGCGGCGTCGGCACCAATTCGAATGACGAAGCGCAGGACACCTCGGTCGTCGTCAATATCGACGGCGAATACATCAACCGCCCGCAAGCGCTGGGCATCTCGCTGTTCGATATTGACCGCGTCGAAGTGCTGCGCGGTCCGCAGGGCACGCTCTATGGCCGCAACTCGACGGGCGGCGCGATCAACTTCATCACCCGCAAGCCGGGTAACGATTTCGGCATGAACGCAACCGCCAGCTACGGCAATTTCAACGCGGTCCGCGTCGATGCCGGTGTCGACCTGCCGCTTGGTGAAACCGCCGCCGTCCGCTTCGCCGGTTTCTATGACGAGCGCGACGGCTATGTTTCGCACCCCGCCGGCGGTGGCTTCGGACCGTTCCCGGCCTATGCCGCCGGCCGGTCCGATGACAACAAGGCCTACGGCGGCCGCGTTTCGCTGCGCTTTGATCCGACGACGCAATTGTCGATCAACATCGCCGCTGAATACGCTGACCGCGAATATACCCCTCAGGTATTTGCTTATGCCGATCTCAACTCGGGCGGCCGCGCGCCGGCCGGACCGGGCTGCAACCTGAACGGCTACACGCGCGTCGCAACGGCCTACAGCCAGACGCTGTGCATTCCCAACAGCACCAACTATCTTGCCTCGGTTGATCGCAGCAATTTCGCGGCACCGGGCTTCGGCCTCGGCAAGGTTGGCGAAAGCACCTGGGCTGTTCGCGGCCGACTTGCCTACGAATTCAGCGACGCGGCAACGCTGACCTATACCGGCGGCTATCGCAGCCTGTCGGGCGATCCCGACAGCCTGCGCACGCTGCCGGTGTCCTACCGTTCGATCAACTACGAGTTCGAAACCGACACCCAGAGCCACGAACTGCGGCTGAACGGCGAAATCGGCGGCATCATCTACCAGGTTGGTGGCTTCTACTTCAAGGAAGACGTCTACAGCGAATCGTGCTTCGGCCTGCCGATCGGCGGACCGGCCGGCACCTGCCTTTCCTACTTCGGACGCGACATCAGCAGCGAATCGAAGTCGGCTTTCGGTCAGGTTGAAGTCCCGCTGGGCGAAAAGCTGACGCTGGTTGGCGGTCTGCGCTACACCGACAACAGCCGCAAGGCTGTTTACAAGAACGCATCACCGTTCGGCCCTGGCGCACCCGATTCCGCGCTGCTCGGTGCCGGTCTTGCCCGCAAGCAATTTTCGTCGCTGAAGTTCCTGTCGACGCTCAACCTGGCGATGTCGGAAGACAAGACCACCTGGTTGGCCGGCGTCAACTACAAGCCGAACCCCGACACGCTGTTCTTCGTCAAGGCTTCGACCGGCTTCAAGGCTGGCGGCTTCGACTCGGTCGGCAACTACAAGCCTGAATCCAACACGGCGATCGAAGCCGGCTGGAAGCAGAGTTTCGGCGCAGCCAGCGAACACCAGTTCAACCTTGGCTTCTTCCACTACGACTACAAGGACCTGCAGGTCTCGGTTTTGCTGAACACGGCAATCGGTGGTCAGACCTTCAACGCCGGTAAGGCGAAGATCTGGGGCTTCGAAGCTGCGGCCGATATCAAGCTGAGCGACAACGATACGTTCCACGCATCGTTCAACTACCTGAAGGCCCGCTACGGCGAACTGTTCGCCCAGTTCAACGTCTACACAGTTCCGGGCACGGGTGCTGACGTCAACGGCATCGGTGACCTTGATCCGAACACCGCAGGCGTGCAGCAGCCGAACTTCGCGGGCAACCGTCCCAGCTTCTCGCCTTCTTTCATCATTACCGCAGGCTACGATCACGTGTTCCGCCTGGGTGATGCCGGCAGCGTCACGGCAAGCGTGAACACCACGTTCAAGAGCAGCTACTTCACGGACTTCTACAACTACCGCGATGGCCAGCAGAAGGCGTTCACGCAGACGGATGCAAGCCTTGTCTACAAGCCGGAAAATGACCGTTTCAGCGTGACGGCGTTCGTCAAGAATATCGAAAATACCCGCCCGCTGACCTATGGCAGCTTCGTTTCCGCCGGTCCGGACGACATTTTCAACTGGCAGTTCGGCGCACCGCGCACCTACGGTATTCGCGTCGGCGTCGAATTCTGATCACATGGGGGAAGGGGCGACGCTACGGTGTCGCCCCTGAATTTCCCGCAGCATTTCCTGCGACTGACGGGCTCCGAAAGGGGCCCGTTTTTTTGTTGTGATGCCGGTCTCAGGCTTCGTCGGAAAAGGCCGCCCCGGCGCCAAAAAAGCGAACCGTGCCATCGGCATCGGGGCACCGGATCATCACGCACAACTGCACGCCAAAGCGCAGTGGCAGGCGCGGGGCAAGGGCCAGTTCGGTCAGCCGCCGTTCGCAATCGGGGTGATAGGCACGCCATTCCTCAGGCACGTCGTGCGGGACGGGAACCGAGACCGGGCTAACCAGCCGATCGGTCAAGGCAAGGCGGTCCATGCCGCCGTGCTGCAGGCAGATCCAGCCAATGCTAGCGCCCTCAAGGCACTCCCAGAGCAGCGAGACGGAATCCAGGTACACCGGCTTGCCGCCCACCTCCACCGGGGTCGGCAGCGGAAAATGGAACCAGACGTCCTTGCCCTCTCGAACGCGGAAGGTCGAAAAGAAGCCCCGGTGAAAGCCGCGACCTTCGGACCAGTCCGCGCCATCGACGGCGGCAAGGTAATCCGGCCCGCGTTCCTGCGGGACCACGGCGGCGGATGGCACCCAGTGCCGCGCGACGATGGTCATCGCCTCAGCCCCAGGACGGGTTCTTACCAGGAAGCCACTTGATCGAGCAGCCGGCGCTGGGCACCTGCGGATGCGGCGCAGGCTGCCCTGCCAGGATCGCGTCAACCGCGCGGCGCATGTCTTCGCCCGTCACCGGCAGATCCGTGCGCTGGATCGGCGCGCCGGGCACCGGCGGATGCGGCAACTTCGGCCGGCTGGAATCGTACTGGCCCGCGTAGAACAGGGTACGGTCCGGACCGTAGAGGAAGAAGTCGGGCGTGCAGATGGCATTGTAGGCCAGCGCCACGTCCTGGCTTTCGTCGTGAAGATAGGGAAATGGCAGGTCGCGCTCACGAGCGAAGGCCTGCATGTGCTCATAGCTGTCTTCGGGGTAATCGGCCGTATCGTTGGACGAAATGGCGATCACCTGCAGCCCCTTGCCCTCGTACTCACGGGCCATTGCGCACAGGTTGTCGAGCATATGCAGCACGACCGGGCAGTGATTGCAGATGAAGGCCACCAGCAGCGCCGGCGCATTGAAATCCCCAAGGCGCCGGATCGTGCCGTCCGTGTCCGGAAGGGCAAAGTCCGGTGCCGGTTTGCCGTAATCCAGCTGCCGCGACCATTTCAGCATCGCATCCCTCCTCTAGAAATAGAATACTTATTCTGATAATACCAAACGGACTCCGGTGCAAGAGCGCCGCGAACCGGGAGAGTTTGGCGATGAATGTACAACTAGGCAAAGGATGGGATCGGCGCGATTTCCTGCGCGGCGCGGCGCTCTTTTCCATCGCGACCGGACTGCCTGTTAGCGCCTGCGCCATGAATGCGTCGCAGACCCAGAGCAAGCGCCAGGTTCAGCTGATCTCCACCGTCAGCGATCTGGTAATCCCGCGCACGGACACACCGGGGGCAAAGGACGTCGGTGTAGGAGCCTTCGTCATCCTCGCGCTTGAACACGGGCTTGAAAAAAGCCGGATGCCGTTGCCGCCCGAAGCCGCCGCCACCTATGCCAGCCAGCTGCGCAAGGATGGGTCGATCGACCACCTCGCCTGGCTAGGGGCGGAGCTGGATCGCCGCGCCGGGGGCGACTTTCTCAAACGGCCGCCCGCCGCTCGCAAGGCATCGCTGGCCACGCTCGATGCGGAGGCCTTTGCGCCGACTAACCGCGATCATCCGTGGCGCACGCTGAAGGCGCTTATCCTGACCGGCTATTACACATCGCAGGCGGGCGGATCGCAGGAACTGCAATTTGAACTCGTCCCCGGCCGCTTCGACCCCGACCTGCCGGTGAAACCAGGCACGCGCGCGTCATCGAGCGATTGGACCGCGGTGGATTTCGGCTAAGGAAAGACAGGCCAATGGATTTCGATGCAATTGTCGTGGGCTCCGGGATTACCGGGGGATGGGCCGCCAAGGAACTGACCGAATCGGGGCTAAAGGTTCTGATGATCGAGCGGGGCCGGAATATCCGCCATCAGCAGGACTATGCCACGGAAACCAAGGCGCCATGGGACATGCCGTTCCGCGGTGATGGAGACCGCGCGCGCTACGCTCGCGACTACCCGGTACAGATGCTCAACCGCCACTTCACCGAATACACTGAGGGCCACTTCGTCAACGACCTGGAAAATCCCTATGCGAAAGGCACGGACACCGCGTTCAACTGGTTCCGATCTTATCAGCTTGGCGGCCGTTCGCTCACCTGGGGGCGCCAGTCCTATCGCTGGTCGGACTATGACTTCGGCGCAAACAAGCGCGACGGTCACGGCACCGACTGGCCGATACGGTATGCCGATCTAGCTCCGTGGTACGACAAGGTTGAGGACTTCATCGGCGTGTCCGGTGCAAAGGAAGGCCTTGCCCAGTTGCCCGATGGCAAGTTCCAGCCGCCAATGGCGCTCAACGCCGTTGAACAGCATGCGCGTGAAGCTATCCGCGCCCGCTGGCCCGAACGCTGTCTTACCGTCGGTCGGACGGCCAACCTGACCGAGGAAAAGGAGGGCCGGGCCAAATGTCAGTACCGCTCCATCTGCGCGCGCGGCTGTTCGTTCGGCGCCTATTTCTCCACCCAATCGAGCACACTTCCGGCCGCTGAGAAAACGGGCAACCTGACAGTCATTACCGATGCCGTGGTCGAGGCGGTGGACTATGATCCGGCCACGCGCCGGGCGACGGGCGTACGCTACCTCGACACAAGGACGCGAAAGAGACACACGGCAAAGGCGCGCGTGGTTTTCCTCAACGCCGGCGCGTTCAATTCCGTACATGTGCTCCTGAATTCCACCAGCGATGCCATGCCACAAGGCCTAGGCAACTCAAGCGGCGTTCTCGGCACGCACATCATGGACCACGCCAATGTCCTTTCAGCCATGGCAATCATGCCGGGCTGGGAGGGGCACACCTCGTTCGGCAACCGCCCAACCGGCGTGGTCGTCGCGCGCTACCGCAACATGGAGACGATGGACGGGCTTGGCCACACGCGCGGCTATTCGTTCCAGGGCGGCGCGCTGCAAAGCACCTGGACCGCCGGTAAGCGAGAGGCTGGCATCGGCGCAGACTACAAGGCGAAGCTGCGCCACCCCGGCATGTGGCGCATGGTGCTTGTCGGTTTCGCCGACTGCGTGCCGCGCGAGACCAACCGGCTGACGCTCGATCGCAGCCGGACGGACGGCAATGGCCTGCCGCTGCTCAAGATCGACTTCGCTTTCGGCAAGGAAGAGCACGCCGCCCTCGCCCAGGCCAAGGTCGACGCGGCAGACATGCTGACGGCGGCAGGCGGCAAGGTAATCATGGGCTTCGACAAACCCGGCGCGGGCGGCACGGCCATTCACGAAATGGGCGGTGCGCGCATGGGGCTTGATCCGCGCACATCGGTTCTCAACAAGTGGAGCCAGAGCCACGACGTGGCCAACCTGTTTGTCACGGATGGTGCTCAGATGAGCTCATCGGCGTGCCAGAACCCTTCGCTGACCTACATGGCGCTGACGGCACGCGCCTGTGCGGCGGCCGTATCCATGCTGCGCGAAGGCAAGATCTGATGCCCGGCACCGAAAGCTACACACCGCGGCAGAAGAACCTTGCCCTGATCACCATGATAGTCGCCGTGGTGCTCGAAATTGTCGATCTTACGATCATCAACACCGCCCTGCCCGCGATCAAGGCGGATTTCGGGGCCGGTGCGGAAGCGGTTCAATGGATTGTCGCGGGCTATTCGCTGAGCTTTGCGCTGCTTCTGATGACCGGGGGACGCCTGGGCGACAGCTATGGCTATCGCAAGATGTTCCTGCTGGGCGTGACCGGCTTCACGCTGGCCTCACTGGGCTGCGGGCTTGCCGAAAGCGCAAACCAACTGGTCTTTGCGCGACTGATGCAAGGCGCGACCGGCGCGATCATGGCGCCCCAGTTCATGGCGCTGATGCAGGTGCTGTTCGATCCGCTCGAACGCGTGTCAAAGCTCGCACTCTTCGGTCTGATCGGCGGCATCTCCTCCATCGTCGGCCCCATCCTTGGCGGTCTGCTGATCGAAGCCAACCTGTTCGATCTGGGCTGGCGACTGGTGTTCCTGATCAACCTGCCGGTCGGCCTGATGGCCATCGTTTCTGGCTGGTTCTTCCTGCCCGAAACCAAAAGCGCGCACCCGTCCGGCTTCGACCTGACGGGCACCGTGCTTTTTGGACTGGCCGTCCTTGGCCTGCTGTGGCCGCTAACCCGAGTCGAGGCCGGCTGGCGCTGGGCGGAGTGGTCCTGCCTGATCGTGGCGCTACCGCTGATTATCATCGGCTGGCGCCACGTTGCGCGACGCGTTGCTGCACGCCTGCCAGCCCTGTTCGATCCGTCGCTCTTTCGCGTCACCACCTTTCGTCTCGGGCTGGGGATCGCTGTCGCCTTTGCTGCGGCCAATTCGGGTTTCCTCCTGACCTTCGCCTTCGCGCTGCAGACGGAACGCGGACAGACGCCGCTGATGACAGGACTTCTGCACATGCCGTTCGGGTTTGGTGCGATGATCGGAATTGCCGTACTGGGTCGCAACTTCCTTCCGCGCTATGGCAAATGGGTTCTCGGCATCGGAGGGCTGGTCATGGCCGCCTCTGCGCTTCTCCTGCTTGCCGGCATCAGCCTGTGGCGACTGGACTGGATCGCGCTTGTGCCCCTGCTGGTCATCTGCGGCACCGGGATGGGCACGCTATCGGGCTGCATCAATCCCGTCGCTGTCTCCTCGGTCGAGCGCAATCATGCCGGAGCTGCCAGCGCGCTGCTGAAAACTGCGCAACAGGTGGGCGCGGCACTGGGCGTGGCTTTGGCTGGCAGCATCTATTTTGCCTGGACCTTTACCCAGATAGCTGCCCCCTCGATCGCCACGGTTGGCGCAGTCGCGGTCCTGCTTGTGGTCTGCACAATACTGGCGATGATGCTGCCGGCCGATATCTTCCGCGCGACCCAATCGCGCTCCGCCCATTGACCGAACGACCGGAGCGCTTCGGCGAAGCGCTCCGGTCAGGCGCGCTGGGCCAGGGTCTTGGCGATAGCGGCGGTCAGCTCGGCGTTGGAGTAGGGCTTCATGACGCAGATCGCCGACTTCAGCGCAGGCCGCGTCTTGATGTCCTCGCCATAACCGCTCGCCACGACGAACGGCACGCCGCTCTCGGTCAGGTATTCGGCCACCACCTCTGATGTTTCCGATCCCAGATTGACGTCAAGCAGGGCAAATTGCAGCGCGGTCTTCTTCGCGATTTCCAACGCGGCGTGGGTATTGCCGGCAACATGGCAACGTTCGGCGCCAAGCGACTGCAGCTTGTCCTCCGCCTCCATGGCGATGATCAGGTTGTCTTCGACGATCAGCACTTCGCCCGACAGCAGACTGGCGTCGCGCTCCGCTTCGATGCGCGCAGCCCCTGCAAGGACCGGTTTCGCCAGCGAAACGATGGCGGCGACATGCTGCGCCGGAATGAAGAATTCCGCAATCAGGCCATCGCGCTCATAGCGGACTTCGGCCTTGCCCCCCAGTTCGTGCGGGATTGAACTTTCGATGATCGTCGAACCAAATCCGCGCCGTTTGGGTGGCACCACGACTGGGCCGCCGCTTTCGCTCCAGATCACGTTGACGCCGCCCGATTCCACCTTCTCGATCGTCACCGACAGGCTGCCCCGCTGATCGGACAGGCCGCCGTATTTGCAGGAATTGGTCATCAATTCGTGGAAGACAAGCGCAAGCGTCGAAAAAGCCGACGGTTCGATCAGCGCATCCATGCCGGTGATCGTGATGCGATCGATCTTGTCGCCGACATAGGCCTCGCACTCCGCCAGCAGCAGCGCCTGCAGCGAGGCCGGCCCCCAGTTGAGCTTCGTCACCTGATCGTGCGCCCGAGCAAGTGCGTAAATGCGATTGCCGATGACGTCGGCAAATTCTTCCTTGCTCTGCGAGGCTTCCTGGCTCTGCGCGACGAGGCCGCGGATCAGGTTGAGGATATTGCGCACGCGGTGGTTAAGCTCCGCGATCAGCGTTTCCTGCTTCTTGCTTGCCTTGTCGCGTTCGTGCTGGGCCGCATCGTTCATTCGAAGGACGACTTCGAGGAGCGTGACACGCAGGCTGTCTGCCGTGATCACTTCCTCGTCGGTCCAGGGAATCGAAAAGCCATCGCGCTCTTCTTTCCAGACGTCGAAGCTCTTGCGCGGCGTCAGGCGGGCACCGTTCGGCCCGAGTTCGACCGGCTTTTCCGGGTTGCCCGCCCATCGGACCGTCTGGGTTTGCGCCTTGCGGAACAGGACGATGTAATCGCGCGGGCTGCGCGACACGGGAAGCGACATGATGCCGGCACATTCATCGCCAAAGTCTGCAGCCGCCGGATAGACCTGCGACAGATTGTCGGTGTGCCACACCCGGCTGGCGCCCGTGGTGTTAAGGAAGCGCGCCAGCTTGGCGAATGCGTCGCGATCGGGAATCTTGCCGTGACCGACCAGTTCACCGCCGATCCAGCCAGCGATCGAATCGAAAGGGATGACCTTGGCAATCGATTCGGCAAAGCCATCGAAGGCCTGGATCATGCTGGCGCCCGGCGCCACCCGGCCCATGATTTCGTCATGCAGGCGCATGGCAAGGTTCTTCTGCATGTTGATCTGGCGAAGCTCGGTCTGCTCCAGCAGGAACGACATGAATTCGCCGAACAGTTCGCAGGCGGTCCGCACCGCATAGTCGAGCCGCAGGGGCGTGTAATGATGGCAGGCGAGCAGACCCCATAGCTGGCCATTGCGCATGATCGAAACCGACATCGACGCCTTCACGCCCATGTTGCGAAGGTATTCGATATGGATGGGCGATACCGCGCGCAGCCCGCTCATCGACAGGTCGAGCGGTTCGCCGCTGGGGTTGGTCACCGGGGTAATCGGAATGGTCGGATCGTCGACATCGGAAATGATGCGCAGCATGTTGCGCGTGTAGAGTCGTCGCGCCTGGGCCGGAATGTCCGAGGCAGGGAAATGCATGCCAAGGAAGCCATCGACGTTGCCGTTGCGGCTCTCTGCAATCACTTCGCCGGCGCCGTCGTGTTCGAAGCGATAGGCCATGACCCGGTCAAACCCGGTCAGCCCGCGCAGCTGCCGTGCGGCAAGGTGGAACAGCTCTTCGACCGAGCCAAGATCGCGCATGCGGTCCACCATCGGCCGGACGTAGGAAACGTAATCCTTCCGGCGCCCGACAGCCGCCGGCTCGGCCTCCAGGACAAAGGAGCGCCCGGACGGGTGGACGGCCACGTCAAACAACTGGCCCGAGCCGGTAAGGTCTATGCCGAAGATCCGGTCAACCGCATCGACGGTTCCCAGCATTTGCAGGCGCGAGCGAATATCGTGCAGGGCTTCGCTGGAAAAATACTGGCTGGCCGGATTGCCGACAAGCTCTTCGGCCGCGCATCCGAACAGTTCGGCACAGTTTGCCGATACATGGTTGATGATCCAATCGCTGGAAAAGGCGATCAGGTAGCCAAAGCTCTGTATCCGGCCGATGATGTGAATCGGCTCCGCCGCGCACGACGACAGGTCGACGACCTCTTCCTTGGCGGTCGGGGCGCTCATTGCAGGCGTCCGTGCACCGATTGGGCGGCGCTGACGAAGGCATCGAAGCAGGCATTCGCCGCTTCCAGAGCAAGCTGCGGATCGAATTCACCGTCATCGGAACGGTCAAATCGCGCGATCAACGTGCGGAAGATGTTGGCGCCCTGCGGGTCGGTCAGGAAGCGATGGCCCGTATCGTTCCGCCCACCCCAATTGGGTTGGCGGGCGATGGCGCCGATCCCGAGGCGAGATCCGGCAAGGACGTAGGCGAGACCGGCTTGGCTTTCACACGGACGAACCGTCAAATTCGGCAGATCGGCAAGATCGGCCACGCCAACATCGCGCAGATCATCCCGCAGCATGGCGGCATAGTCCGGTGCTTCGAAACCGATCAGATCGCGAAGCGCGGCCGACCATGCATCGCTCATCGCGTTCCACGCGATGTAGTGCGCCGACAGGAATCCCGCATAGCCGGCGAGCGTTTCCAGCTCGAACCCGGCAAAAATCGAGTCCAGGTAATCGTGTTTCGCCGCTGTTTCACGCTTCAGAAAACCGCGCAGATTTTCCGCAGCCGACACATGGCGGGCCATCGCCATCGTCAATACCTGCACTCCAAATTCCCGCCTCACACCCGGTGAGTGTCTACTCGTAAGCAAAAATGCGGCGCCGGTCTGCCCACTAGTGAGCACTGAGGGAACCACAGCGTGCTTCGGCTCGTTTCATCGATTGCCAAAAACTAGAGTTGTCAGGAAGTCATGACCGAATCAACAGGAAACAACCTGCTTAACGCGCTGAAAATCTCGGACTTTGACTTGATAAAGCCGCGACTTAAGGAAGTTTACCACAAGTCTGGAGCAACAATTTATGAGCCCGGAGACCATGTTGAATTGGTTTATTTTCCATGTGAATCGGCCATGGCGGGCTTCTTTATTGGCCTGCCAGACGGCAAGGGTGTCGAAACGGCCCTGATTGGACGCGAAGGCGCAATCGGCGGCATTGTCAGCCAGGGCAGGCTGCCCGCCTATGCCCGCTGCACGGTCCAGTATTCCGGGACGTTTCTTGTAATGGGGTCAAAGGCGCTGGAAGAGCTCAAGATGCAGTCGCTGACTATCCGGCACCTTTTTGCCCGCTATGCCGATTGCTTGATGGCGCAGATTTTCCAGACCACGGCCTGCAATGCCGGCCACACCATCAATCAGCGAGCGGCGAAATGGATGATGGCGACGGTCGAGCGTTCAGGCACCTACACCATCGAGATGACGCAGGACCAACTGGCCCAGATGCTGGGTATCGGGCGCAGCTATATCAGCCGGGTGATCGGCACGATGAAAAGCGAAGACATTATCGCCGTCTCGCGCCGCAAGATCGAAATCCGCGACCCCGTGCGGATCAAGGCGATGGCCTGTGATTGCAACGAGAACGTGAAGGACCACTTCGACCGCGTTCTGCGCGGTGTCTATCCCGACGATGCCGACTAGCCCGTGCGACAGTTGCACATGCCACGCACCTGACGCCTGCCCCACGCATCTGCCGTCGGTGCCCGTACTGCGCGATCGCATCTCCTCCACTGGATCGGTCTTAGGCGTCAGTCGGCGGGTCTATCCGAACACCGCCACCCCGCCCTATCGCCGATCTGCGGATCAGGCTGCCTGGCACCCGCACGACGCCCCGAACGAGCCCTGCCTTTTCGAGCAGTTCGATAACCCGGCCGGCAAAATCCAGATGGCCCGGCAGCAAGCCGTGCCGCGCCGATCGCGGGAACATGTGATGCGTATTGTGCCAGCCATCGCCGAAGGTGAGCAGCACGACAAACCAGTTGTTCCGACTGGCGTCTCCGGTCGCAAAGTCCTGGCGGCCAAGGCAATGGGCAATCGACGTGGCGGAAAGAACGCCGTGCATCAAAAGGAAGGCAGGCACACAGGCGCCCCATAGCATGGCCGAAAATGCCGCCCGGTCCGAGCCGCCAAGCAGCTTGCCCCAGGTCCACGCCAGAGCAAACACCATGGCAATCCAGACGTAATGCGTATTCGAAACGAAGCGGAGTACGCGATTGCCCCAGATGGCCTGCCCATAGACGGCCTTGTCCGTAACCACGCCGTTGAACATCCAGCCCCAGTGGGCGTGATAGAGGCCGCGCCACCTGCTCATTGGCCGCCCAAACGGATCTACCAGGGGGGAATGCGGATCGCCGGCCCGGTCCGAACAGGCATGGTGCCTCTGGTGATCGGTCGCCCAGCGCGCTGGCGAGCCTTGCATGGCCATGCTCGCCAGCACCGCAAGCAGCGCGTGCAACCAGGGCTGCGGGCGAAAGCTCTGATGCGAAAACAGGCGGTGCAGGCCAAGCGACACGCCCATGCCTACCATCGCATAGAACAGCACCATGGCGCTGATATCGACCCAAGTGACGCCATCGCGCCAGCCAAGCCAGAACGCCGCTGCCGTGCCGAGATGGACCAAGGCCTGTTGCACCAGGTTGGAAATCGTCCGCATGGCGCCCAGCGAGCCGCCTTGCAGCATGCCCGGGATGGACGTGGGCCGCCCCGCCGCCCAGCCATCGGTTAGGAAGTAGGCAGGCCGGGTCACCAGGGTGCCTCCATCTCGCACCAGGCTATGGCCCCGGTCCGGTCGATCCAGGTCTTGGGCGAGAAACCGGCGCCATCGGCAAACTTCGCCAGTTCGGCCGGTTCGCGATAGATGAGCTGCCAATCCATCACCGCATCCATCCAGCCGATCGCCAGGTGGTTGGGCATGAAGTTGGCAAGGATGAAGCGGCCATCAGGGGCAAGCACACCCTTCACCATCCGGTGCAACAGGGCCATGGCCCGATCGTCGAGGTAGTCCGTCAGCCCGAGTGTATAGACCAGATCGAACTGTTCGCCGCGGCTGACAGCGCCGCGCAGATAACTGAACACGTTGGCGTTGTGGCACCGTACGGCGTCACCGTGGCGGCTGCGAACTTTCGCGAGCGACAGCGGGTCCTGATCGACCAGATCGATCCGGTCGAGATTCTTGCCGATCAGCGGATCGCCTTCACGGAAGTGGCCGCAGGCAAGCGACAGGATGCGCTTACCGTCCTGCACGGCCTGACCGACGAACTTTTCCGCATAGTCGCGGCGCTGGCGCACGCCCTCGCTGGCTTGGAATTCGATGCCGTGGCTGAAAATCCTGCGCCCGCGCTCGCTGGTCGTTTCCGGAACTGTCCGGTCATAGATCAGGTCGATCAGCTCGGCATCGCCAGCATAGCCGCGCGGCTTGGTCACGCATCGCGCGATATAGGGATCTTCCATCATGACCGCGCGCAGCGGATGCTTGCGATAGGTGGCGCGGGTGTGGAACCAGCCTTCGCGGTGACCGAAGGCGCCGTACAATTTGCCCACCAGCATCGGCATGGCAAAATCGAGCATCCCGCCTTCGATCATCTCCAGCGTTTTGTCGAAAAAGCGATCATCGTGCATTGTCGTGGTCTCCATCACGGTCGTGCCAGGGTGAGAAGTTCGTCAGCCGCTTCGATCACCGTGGCATCGTGGCTGACGCAAATGACGCAGGCCGAACTCGACCGGGCGTAGGCTTTCAGTGTTTCGGCAACGAAAGCGGCATTGGTGGAATCAAGGCTGGCGGTGGGTTCGTCCGCGAGCAGGAGCGGCGGCCGGCAGGCCAGTGCCTGAACAATCGCGACGCGCTGCTTCTCGCCGCCGGAAAGCTGGCTTGGCAGGTGATGCTGACGCGCCTCAAGCCCGAAACCCGCCATCAGCTGGCGCGCCTCGCTTTCGATCCGCTGGCCTCTGATCCTGCCGCCAAAGCAGGCGTTCTCGATGGCCGTCATCACGCTGACCAGACGGCTCGTCTGGAAGATCAGCCCGAGGTGCGCCTTGCGCCATTGCGCCGCGTCTGCCGGCACAAGCTGGGTGAGGTTGAGCCCGCCCCAGTGGATCAGCCCCCGGCTTGGCCGCACCGACAGCGCGAGCAAGGACAGCAGCGTCGTCTTTCCCGATCCGGATGGGCCGCTGACGACGTGCAGTTTGCCCGGCAGAAATCTGCGCGAAAGCGGTGCCAGCGTGCGCTTCTCAAGCCCGGAATCGAGCACCGAATGGCTCAAGCCTTCGACGATGAGCGGCTGCGCGGTCATTTCAGGAAGCCCGCCGTCACCCGCAGACCAACAACGGCTGGCAGGTCCGTGCCATCGATGGCGACTATGACTTCGCGAATATCGCGATCGAACCGGTCGGTTGGATCAAGCGAGCGGGCGCTGCGCCGTCCCATGACCGACGCCACTTCGGACACCGAGCCTTTCCAGCGCCTGGATGAACCGTCGATCCAGATTTCCGCCTTGTCACCAATGGCAATGCGCGCTGCATCGCGCTCACCCACTTCGGCCCGGACAATGCGCTTGCCCAGATCGCCAACAACAATCAGCGGGGCGCCTTGGCTGGCGCCGGAAAATTCGCCTTCCCGGCGCAGGATCTGCAAGACTTCGCCGTCAATCGGGCTGGTGACCTTGCACTGGGCGTAAAGAGCCTGTGCAGCGGCCGCCTCGTTGTGGCGAGCCGTTGCCGTCGCGGCGCTGGCGACGACTTCCAGCCGCCGCGATCCGTTGCTCAGCTGCGCCGCACGCGCCCTCGCCGCATCAACTTCGCCGGCGGCTGCGTTGCGCTGCGCGGTGCGGGCTTCAAGCTCCCGGCGCGAAACGAACCCTCTTTCCGCCAACGCGTTTGCCCGATTGAGCATCTGCTGCGCGTCGAGCAAAGTAGCCTCGGCACTGCGCAAGCTGGCCTGGGCCGCCTGGATTTCCTCGGTGCGCGGTCCGGCCCTCACCAACTGCGCGGTTGCTGCGCTTTGCTGGGCCAGCGCTTTCGCCGCCTGTGCAGAGGCTGCCTGGGGTTGGCAGCCTACTTCCAGCAGCACCTGTCCCGCCCGGACGCGGTCACCCCGGCGCACGAAGACCTGCGCAATCACGCCATCAACCTGCGCGACCAGCTCGCGCGCTTCGCCTTCGCTGTCGATCCGTCCGACCGACGTGATCCGGTACGGCGATGGGGCGGCAGAGGTGGACGAGCCTTGCGACGCTCCGCAGGACGAAAGCACCAGCAGGCCAAGGATCAATAAGGGGCCCTTCATGTCCGGAACACCGCTTCGGGGCCGAACTGCCTGACCGCATTGCTCGCGCCGCCAATGGCGATGGCCAGGGCAATGAGGACAGCACAAGACGGCACAAGGGCATCGGCGGTCACGAAGGCGACCCAGGGAAACAGCGGCCGGGTAATCGCGATCATCAGGGGCGTCAGCAGCATCATGGCCAGCAGCGTCACCGTGGCGACGACCAGCGCGATCCCGCCGGTGACCAGCCAGATGTCGCTCTGGCCCGCGCCGTGGCCCAGCATCGACAGCAGATCCTGCGAATAACGCTGCAGGAACCGCGACACGCCGTTGGCGAGCAGGATCATCATCAGCAGGCTGGCCAGGATCGCGGCGAGCAGTATGGCGCTGCCCGCACCGGTCTTGCGCTGCCAGTAGTTCGATGAGCTTGCGGCAAATTCGGCCGCGCTCAAGACGGTCAATTCCGGGAAATGGGCGCGGGCCTGCACCAGATCGCCGGATTGCGCTGCCTGTGCAGGATCGGGGCTGCCCACCACGAGGAAATTGGTGGTGCTGGGGTCCATCCGCAGGATCGAACGCGCCCGTTCGAACGATGTGACCACATAGGGCGCGCCCAGAAAACTGGCCAGCCTTGTCGTGGTGCCGGCTAGCACCATCGTCTCGTTGCCAAGTGTTGCCACCTGGCCCGGCCGGCCGGACAGGTCGAGCCTTGCGAGGTCCGACACATCAGCGACAAATCCGCCGTCGGCAATGCTGCCGGTGTCATCGGCAGCGGCGCCATCGATGCCGATCACCGCAACATTCCCGCGCCGCCCGGTCGGCGATGTCCATCCGGCAAAGCCAAAGGCCACGCGCCGGGTCGCACCGTTCGGCACGAAGCGGGCGAACTGGCCGGAATAGTCCTCCCCGATGACGCCAGGGAAGTCGAAGCATTCAATGGAGCTGGCCGTGATCCACAGCGCTCCGCCAACGTAGCGCGGGCCGACGGCTCCAGCCCGGACAAACGAGGTATAGACCTGGTACTGGAAGGCCGTGACGACGGCGGCGACGGCGCAGGTCGTCAGGGTGACCATAAGCGACCGCCAGTCCCGCCGGATCACAGCCTTGAGGAACGCCAATGCCGCAGCGAAATTGGCTTGCCGCAGCCTGCGCCAAAGCCGGACAACCTTGTTTTGGCCGTACGACAACGCATCCCGTTTCGCGAGCAAAAGGGGGCCGGCGGCGGCTCGGATCATCGAGGGCCGAGTGCTCTTCAGCCCGAACAGACTGGTTGAATGAACCATGGGATGCTCCCGACAATGCTAGGCTTCGGGAGACAGCTTCTCGCCGTTGATGAAGCAGGTCGTGGGCACGCGCGATCCGCTTTGCCACTTACCCAGCGTTCGCTTTGGCCCGGTGCAGGCGATGTTGCCCGAAGCGACAATCGTGTTCGGCCCGCGTCCAATATCGACCTTCTCGACCGAGAAAGTTCCAATCATGCCGCCCGAAAGGGTCACGGCCGGGAAGCCGAACATGGTCAGCACATTCTTGGTCGAAACGATGGTTGCGCCGACCTTTTCGAGGTTCGTTCGCAGGATCAGAAGTTCGGCTGTCTTTCCGGCCTGGTCAGATAGCAATGGCTCAAGCTGCGAGGCCTGTTCGAGGATACTCTGCGAATCCTTGTCCGCATCTTTGAACGCCGTGTCGGTTTCGCTTATCGTTTCGCCGACAGTATCCAAGACCGTCTTCTTCTCACTCTTTTTGGCGCCTGCCCCACAGACGGCAATGGCAAGCTTTGCTTGATCGACCAGGCTGGACCAATCGAGGGAAACTTTTGCCGATGGGTTGGGGTTGAGTGATGACAGCAGGAAGGCCGTTCCTTGGAACTTGCTTCCTTGGTTGCCGCTCGCTCCTGCCAATGCGTTGAGCCAAAACGCCTGTGAGGGCTCAATCGTTATGTCATCGTATTTCTTGTCGGACCGGAGCAGCCCCGCAACGTTGGCAAATGAAGGCGCGGTATTCGTGTCCGATTCCGTAGCAGCGTAAAATGGCATTACGCAGCCAACTTTGCGTTTTGCTGCTTCCAGATTCTGCGAAAGCGTCTTCGTACGATCACGCACCAGCCAATACGGTGTCAGACGGAACTTGGCCGAGGTATCGAGGATCAGGACCTTGGCTGAAGGGTGCTTTACCGAGATCTTTTTCCAGACCTCCTCACTAGCCTTCGTCGCCGTATTTGCGGCGATGGCCCAGGCCTCGATTTCACCCGCATGTTCGCCCAGCTCGGTCTTGCCCGATCCGGCCCCTCCCGCCAGAAAGCCAATCACTCCGGCCGACGTGTCATCGGCTTGCGCCGCTTGCGATGCGACTAAGCAGAACGGCAACGCCCACAGAATGCGCTTCATGGTCTTACTCCCCAATGCAAGTCCGCCCGGCCGGTGCCGTTTGCGAGCCAGAAGCCGGCAAGCACACCAACGAACGATGCAGAGAGGATCACGCAATCCATCATGACGCGCGCCCCACAAACGGTAATGGAAGTGCGATTTTGTGGCGATGAAACCGCAAATTTGCGACGTTTGCTGCTATCTTCGCCCCTTGCGCATCGCTCAGGCTAGACTAGGGTCTTTCCCTCAAGGAGGGGCGATGAAGGGGGAATTTACGATCCCGTCGCAAACGGGCAGCCGCGATCTCGCGCGGATCGCGCCGTTCCAACTTGGCCCGCTGGCGATCGACCCACCGTCGCGCTCTATCAGTTCCGGCGGCCGCAGCGAACGGCTTGAACCGCGCGTGATGCGCGTCCTGGTGGCGCTGGGTGAAACGCCGGGACGGGTGCTTTCACGTGACGACCTTATTGCCGCCTGCTGGGATGGGCAGATCGTCGGCGACAAGGCGATAACCCGCGCCATCTCTCTGCTGCGGCAGGCCATCGACGCGATTGGCGTTGATGCCGTGCGGATCGAGACAATCGCCAAGGTCGGCTTTCGGATTGTGCGCCCGGGCGAACCGACGAACGCGGCGGCTGCGGTCGCGCCGGTGCCCGCAGCCGAAGAACCATCAGGCTTTGGCCGCAGGAAGCTGCTGGTTGCCGGCGCAGGCGGACTGGTCGCGCTGGGAGCGGGGCTGACGGCGTGGAAAGCCGGCCTGTTCTCTCCCCCGCCAACCGGGCCGCGCACGGTGGCGGTGCTGCCGTTCCGCAACCTGTCCGGCGACGCGGCGCAGGACTATTTTTCGGAAGGTCTTTCCGAACAGATCCGCACAGCCCTTGCGCGCAATCCGAACCTGCGGGTCCTGGCAACCGCGTCGATCGACGCAGCCATGAAGGGGAACCCGCAGACGCTGGCCGTCGCGCAAAAGCTCAGCGCGGCCTATTTGCTTGATGGCAGCGTGCGCCGTTCGGGCGAGCAGGTGCGGATCACGGCACGCCTGACCGAAGCCGCCAGTGGCACCGTGGCCTGGACGGACCAGATCGAACGCAAGGTCGCGGACATCTTTGCACTGCAGGATGAGATCGCGGACAGGGTTGCCGGCGCCTTGTCCGCGCAAACCGCCGATGGTCTTGGGCGCGACCAGATGGGCGGCACCCACAGCGCGCAAGCCTTTGACGCCTACCTGCGCAGCAAGGCCTATGGCGCGCTGCGAACCGGTGAGGCCTCGGCAAGAGCGGCGCTGGCGCAGCTCGATCTCGCGATTGCCGCCGATCCCAATTACGCCGAGGCGCTTGCCGCACGGGCGCAGATGATCATCTACATCGCCGGTTCCTTCGGCAAGGCCAGCGAGCTTAAGGCAGCGCATGACGATGCCTTTGAAACGGCGCAAAAAGCAGCAGAACTCGCGCCGCTGCTGCCTTTTGCGCAAGCCATTCTGGGCTTCGTCCATATTCAGTCGAAGATGGACTTCAAGAGTGCGGCAGCCCCCTTCGCAGCCGCCCGAAAGCTTGGCTGGGGCGATGCATCGGTGATGATTTTCGTCACCTTCTATTACGCGGAAATCGGCGCAGTGAAGGAAACGGCTGCTGCCGTGACGCGATTGCTCGAACTCGATCCGCTCAATCCGGCGGTCTATCGAACAGCCGCCTTTGCCGACTACAGCACGCGCGCTTTCCAACGCGCAGAGGAGCATTGCCGCAAGGCGCTGTCTCTCAATCCCCGCATTTCTTCGGTTTATTCCATACTTGGCGATAGTCTGATTGAGCTTCGACGGGTGCGAGAGGCGAGGGAGGCCTTCCTTGCCGAACCTGTTGAGCTGCTGCGGCTGACCGGGCTTGCCATTGCCGAATGGAAACTGGGCAACACGGCGGCGGCGCAAAAGGCTTATGACGATCTCGTCGCCCGGCTGGGCGATCTGGCCACCTATCAGTATGCGCGGATCTTCGCGCAATGGGGCAAGCCTGACGAGGCGATGGCAAAACTGCAATTTGCCCGGCAGCTCGGCGACGATGGCCTGCCCGTGGCCAAGACCGATCCGATGCTCGATCCGCTGCGGGGTCGGCCGGATTTTTCGCTATTGCTTGCCGACTTGGGTTTCGATTAGCTTCACCACGTCACAAAAGGGGGACACTATGCGTAAATTGGGACTGATTACCGCGCTTGCACTCAGTGCAGCCGTATCGGCTTGTGGCGGAACGCCATCGAATGATCCCGCACCCAGCGAATCCGCGACCGAGGCGTCGACTGCGGGCGATCCGCAGGGATGCCAGCCGAATTGTGGCGGCACGAACAGCGCGGCGCCTTCCGAAGAGGCATCGGGCGCACCCAACTAGGGCTAAGACCAAGGAAAAACGGCGGTTCGGTCAAATCGACCGTACCGCCGTTTTCGTTTCAAGATTGGCGCACTTCGCCAATGGCTGCGCTGCCTTCAAGCGCCGGCATCTCCCTTCGTAACGATCCGGATTTCCAGCGGCGCATCGCCTGCTGAAACCGCCAGAAGACGGTCGATATTCGGGTGCGCACCCGGCCGAGCGCGGGCATCTGCCGTATGCTCACCAAAGACCCGCAGGCCATGTTCGGCAGCGGCAGCGTTCAGAACGCCAAAGCACAGGTGCAGATACTGATAGACGGCGAGCGAGCCTTGTTTGCCCGGCTGGTTTTCGATGCTGGCAAGCGCATGTCCGCTCGCATCCACCAGATCAATGCGAAGCACGCCGTCGATGGATGGCATATGCTGCAGGTTATCCTTGAACCTCGCCAGCGGCTCGATCATCACCAAAGTCCTCTCATCGGTTCTGTGACCTCACGCCAAGGTGAGGAAAATTTCGGCCTCCAGCATCCAGTCGGCGCCCGAGTTTCGCCATTTCGCGGCATAGGTGCCCGACGCCAGGTCCGTTCCCGAAAGGCTGACGCCGCGCCAGGTGCCGTGCTCGAGCGCAATAGGAGCGACGGACGATACGACGATCTCGCCCGGAATCCGCGAATAGACCGTGCGATCGGCGCTCGCGAACTCGCGCTTCCAGGCGAGCAGTTGCGCCTTGCGCCCGGTCAGCACCGCGCTGTCGGTCCCCGCAACCAGCACGGCATCCACGCTGAGGAACGACCCAACGGCAGCAAGGTCCGCATCGGCCAGCGCGCGATTGAAGGCGGCGCGGCGCAGGCGAATGGCAAGATCGGCTGGATCCATCATTGATACGCCCGCTCAGCCCTGATCCTTGAGCTTCACCCAGATATCGACCGGAGCGGCGAATTTACCTGGCGCTGGCTTGCCCACGTCCACCCGCTCGGCAACCACCAGTTCGCCCGAAGCCAGGGTAAAGCTCGCCCAAGGCTTGGGCATGCGGTTGAAGGTCATCTTCTGGATCGGGCGGCCCGTCGCCGAATTCATTATCGTTGCTATGATGCTCATGCCGCGCCGTTAACCGCATTGCCGCACTTGCGAAAGCTGCCAATTGGCAGAAGTGATGGCGGGATCAGGCGTCTGCGCCAACGCTCAGGATTTCGATGGCATCGTCCTTGCCAGCGAATTCCACCAGATCACCGGCCTCCGCCCCCATCATTGCGCGCGCCAGCGGGGCCGAAAACGAAATCGAGCCGCTTGCGGGGTCCGCCTCGTCATCGCCGACGATTTGCAATATGCGTTCCGCGCCGTTCAACCGAAATGTCACGCGGCTGCCAAAGGCTACTGCATCGCCCGAGGGCACCGGCATCACTTCCGCGGTAATTTGCCGCGTTTGCCAATAGCGCAGGTCGCGCCTGAACGCCTTGACCGCCGCATCGTCCGCGCTGCAATCGGCCAGTGCCGCAAGCTGTGCGGCCAATGCATCGACGTTTGCGTCGATCAAGGACATCCCCCGCGCCGTAACGAGGTTCGGCCCGGGCGGAATCGGGATTTCGAATTTCGGCTCGAGGTGCTCCTCATCCCCGTCGCGGCGGAAGGCCACACTCATTTCGTCATGCTCCTCACGCGGCGATCGATTCCAGGGCCTCGCTTGCCTCAAGCCAGGCGGCTTCGGCGGCTTCCATGCGCGTCACGATATCGGCGCGGCGCTTCATCAGCTCTGTCATGGTCAGCTCGCTGAGCGAGGCTTCGGCGCTCCCCGGATCGAACATGGCCTGATCGATGGCATTGCGCTGGGTCGTCAGGGCATCCAGCTCGGCCTCGGCGCTTTTTGCGCGCTTGCGCATCTCCTGCGCTTTGGCGCGCGCTTCGGCGGCGGCCTTGCGCTGGTCCTTCTTGTTCACGCCGTCCTTGCGCGCCGGAGCCGGGTCCTTGGCCAGCACGAAGGCGATATAATCGTCAATCGAGCCGTCAAATTCGCGCGCCTGGCCGCTATCGACCAGAACCAGGCGGTCGGCGGTCATTTCCAGCATGTGCCGGTCATGGCTGACCAGCACAACCGCCCCGGAATAGGCATTCAGCGCCTGGATAAGCGCTTCACGGGCATCGACGTCAAGGTGGTTGGTCGGCTCGTCAAGGATTAGCAAGTGCGGCGCATCGCGCGTGATCAGCGCCAGGGCAAGGCGGGCGCGCTCTCCGCCCGAAAGTTTGCCCACCTCGGTCGTCGCCTTGGGGCCGGAAAAGCCGAAGCGACCAAGCTGCGCGCGCACGGCAGCGGGGCTCGCCCCGGTCATCAGCTGGGTCATGTGCTGCAGCGGCGTTTCACTGCGGTCGAGCTCTTCCACCTGATACTGCGTGAAATAGCCGACTTTCATCTTGGCGGTGGCATTCATCGCACCGTCCATGGGCGCGAGTTGCGCGGCGAGCAGCCGAGCCAGCGTGGTCTTGCCGTTGCCGTTGCGGCCGAGCAGTGCAATCCGGTCATCGGGATCGAGCCGCAGGTTAAGCCGGCTAAGCACCGGCGTCTCGCCATAGCCGACCGAAGCCATGTCGAGCGTGATCAATGGCGGGCGCAATTCTCCCGGATTGGGAAAATCGAAACTGAGCGTCGGATCGTCGATCAACTCGGCAATCGGCTGCAATTTGGCCAGCGCCTTCTGGCGGCTCTGCGCCTGCTTGGCGGTAGACGCACGGGCGGAATTCTTCGCGATGTATTCCTGCAGATGCTCACGCTGCGCCTGCTGCTTGGCGCGGGCCGAGGCAATCTGGGCCTGCCGTTCGGCGCGCTGCCGCTCAAACGCGTCGTATCCGCCAGGATAGAGCGTCAGCTTGCCGCCCGACAGGTGGAGGATGTGATCAACCACGTTGTTGAGGAAATCGCGCTCGTGGCTGACCAGAACGATGGTTGCCGGATAGCTGCGCAGGAAATCTTCCAGCCACAGCACGGCTTCGAGATCGAGGTGGTTCGACGGTTCGTCGAGCAGCAGCAGATCGGGCTGAGAGAACAGCAGCGCGGCCAGTGCCACGCGCATCCGCCAGCCGCCGGAAAAGCTTTCGAGCGGGCGCTGTTGCGCCTCTTCGTCAAAGCCCAGACCGTTAAGAATGCGCGCCGCCCGGCTGGGCGCGGAGTGCGCTTCGATAGCGATCAGACGCTCGTGCACCTCGGCAAGGCGGTGCGGTTCGTGGCAGGTCTCGCTTTCGATCATCAGCGCAGCGCGCTCGGTATCGGCGGCAAGGACGGTTTCGAACGGCGTGGCATCACCCCCGGGCGCTTCCTGCGCTATGTAGCCGAGACGGCTGCCGCGCGGCATCGAAACCTCGCCGCTGTCAGCCTCCAGCATACCGGCGATCACCCGCACCAGCGTCGACTTGCCGGCACCATTGCGGCCGATAAGACCGATCCGCCCGCGCGGCGGCAGTTTCGCCGTCGCGTCATCGATGATCGTTCGCCCGCCAAGGCGAACCGTGATTCCGGTAAGATTGAGCATGGTGCGCGCCTAGCAGGTCGGGCTGGTCAGCAAAAGAGACCAAAGGCCACAGACGGACGGCTGGTATAGGACCCTGGCGCAGCTTCAGTCTGACTGCTGCGCTTCGACAGTTGGCCAAGTCGGGGCTTCATGCGATCGAAAGGAGGTCAGTCTCAGCAGGTGCGCTGTCGTTATGCCGCAGCCAACAAGAAGCTCTCGGCCATGCGCTTTTTGTCGGCTTTCCTGCCCGTAAAGATTTCGAAGGCGCGTGCGGCCTGGCCCACGACCATTCCGGCGCCGCTCATAGTCTTGCAGCCCTTGTTCCGAGCGAGACGCAGCAGTTCGGTTTCCAGCGGGAAATACACGATATCAGCGACCCAGTGATGGCTGGCGATCAGGCGCGGATCGATGGCCGGCTCGGGATGGGCGGCCATGCCCATCGGCGTTGTATTGACGATGCCTGTGACGGTTTCCGTTTCGACGTCGCGGGACTCCTGCGCGACGGCCCTGCCCTGACCGTAGGCCGCGTTCAGCCGTTCGGCCAGATCGTGCGCCCGCGCAAGATCGACGTCGGCGACGATCAATTGGCGTGTGCCCGCCGAAAGCAGGGCGTTGGCCACGGCGGCCCCGGCGCCGCCAGCACCAAGCTGGAGAACGGTGTCGAGACTGACGCCAGGCATGTGTTCGGCCAGGCTTTCCTCGAAGCCTGTCTTGTCGGTATTATAGCCGACAAGCCGGGAATCGCGCATTGCCACGGTGTTCACCGCCCCGACATTGCGCGCGCAGTCAGCCAGTTCATCCAGCAAGGGAATGACCGACTGCTTGAAGGGATAGGTAACATTGACGCCGCAATACCCATTGCCGGACAAGCGCCGCAGCAGGGGCTCCAGATCGGTATCGTCCAGATCGGCCTGTGTGAAGTCAAACAGTTCGTAGCTCAGATCGAGCCCCAGCGCACGGGCTTCCTGCTCGTGAAGCCATGGAGAGCGCGAAGCCTGGATTGCGCGGCCAATGAGTCCGGTTCTCAGCATGTCTTTTGCGGCCCTAGCGGACCGATGCCGTTGATACCAGCATCGGTCCGCCCGGAGTTCACTTAGAACTTCACCTTTGCGCCGACGAAGAAGTACCGGCCGATGAGGTCATAGGTAGCCGTATCCGTGCTCGTCTGGTTGCTGGCAACAAACGGCAGGCTGCGATCGAACAGGTTGTTGATACCCATGCGCAGTTCGAGGCGCTCAGTCGGTCGGACCGAGCTGAACAGATCCCAGGTGGCGTAGGCAGGGACACCCACCGCGACGTTGGTCGGGGTGTTGACCTTGCTCACGTCGGCAAGCGCATTCTGGTACTTCCAGCGCATGCCGAGGCTGAACTTGTCCGAGCGATAACCGAAGGTGGTCAGCGCCTTCCACTTCGGCGTGGTGCGCGGCGGCAGGCTGCTGTCACCGGCCGAACCGTTGCTGATACCGGTGTAATCGAGGAAGGCCGCACCCGGCAGCAGCTGAACCTTGTAGTTGTTCAGGTAACCAATCGCGGTGTCGATGTAGAACTTGCCGCTCTCGCTGAGGAAGCGGGCCGGAACGCCCCAGTGGATCTGCACTTCGATGCCGTCCGTCTTGAGCGCGCCAAGGTTGCGGAACGGCGTGTTGACCGTGAGAAGCTGGCCAGTCGCGGTATCACGGCTGATCAGCGGGCAGTAGGAACCGGTGACCGAATAGGTCGGGTTCGAACCATCCTGATTGTAGCAGCCCGACAGGACGACCGTGCCCGGAATGGTCGAGATCACGTTCTTGATCGAGATGTTGTAGTAATCGACCGAGAGCGAGAAATCGCCGAAGATACCGTCGCTGCGCGGGGCGTTGAAGGCGAAGCCGACATTGAAGGTGTCAGCCTTTTCCGGCGTTACCGCGGTGCTGCCGGCCGAGGTCTGGCCGGTGGCGGTGGTCGGGAACTGATAGGTGCCGATCAGCGCCGAAGGGATGCCCTGAGCGACGCAGAGCGCGGCAACCTGAGCGCCATTGGCACCGGTCCGGGCGGTTGAGCGCACGTCGCACGGATCGCCGATTGCCGCAGGCGGCGTACCGATCGCCAGCTGGGCATTCGACGGCGGCGAGAACAGTTCGGCGATGTTCGGTGCGCGAACGGCGCGCTGGTACGAACCGCGGATCAGCAGTTCGTCAACCGGACGCCAGCGCAGATCGGCTTCGTAGCTGGTCACCGAGCCCGTGACCGAATAGTCCGAAACACGGGCGGCACCGCCGATGGCCAGTTCCTTGAAGAAAGGCTTGTCGGAGATCAGCGGAATGTCGATCTGGCCGGCGATTTCCTTCACGTCGATGGACTTGCGGGGAACCGGCAGAACCACGGTGAAGCCTTCGACGTTGCCGCCCGGTGCGAAACCGGAGCTGGCAGTCGTGTCGGAATCCGGCGTGAATTCATAGGTGTTCTTGCGGTAGCCACCGACCACGGCGAGCTGAACCGGACCCGCGCCCAGATCGAACAGCTTGCCGTTGATCTGCAGCTGCGCCTGGGTCTGGCTAAGGCGTTCGATGCTGATCGCATCCTTGGTCAGATAGGCAACGCAGGCCGCCGACAGCGAGCGGGCGTTGGCATCGCCAAACGGATTGAAGCCGCCTGCGCAGATCGACTTGCCGCCGTCTGCCGCGTTGAGCAGGGTCTGAACCCGGCTCTTCAGCGTGGCGAAGTGCATGGTCGAATTGTGGACCGACTGATCGTAGGAAACGAAACCGTCGAAGGTCCAGCCATCGGTGATGTTGCCCTTCAGGCCGGCCATGTACTGCTGGATTTCGTAGTTTTCGTCCCAACCCTTGTACGGGATGCCGACATAGCGGGCGTTCCAGTTGAAAGCCGCAGTCGGGTTCGGACGCGAAGCCAGAAGCGTACGCAGATCAGTGGGGATGAACGGGTTCGTGACCGGGATCGTGGTCAGCGTCGGGAACTGCGTAAGGCTGCCGCCCGAGTGCGTGCTCGTCGTCAGGTCAACGAACATGAACTGTCCGTACATGGTGACATCGGGCGACAGCTCGTAGTCGGCCTTCAGGAAGGCGGTCTTGCGGTTCAGGCCGTTGATGTAGTCGATCTGCTGGCCAACAGGCATGCGCACGTTGCCGCCGACGATGGCATAGCCATTCACGCCATTGGGGCCGCGATAGTTCAGCGCGCCGGTCTGGGTGAACAGCGTGCCGTCGTTGTTGAAGCCGAGGTTCGAGGCAAGCGGGTTGCGCGTGCCGGCAACACCATACGAGTTGAACAGCGCGGTGAGCACAGCGCCGTCCGGCGCGTTGGTCGCGCTCGGGATGAAGGTGCCGGTACCAATAAACGAGCTGGGCGTCTTGTCGAAGAAGAACGGACGCTGGCTGCCGTTCAGCGGATCCTGCTTGGCATAGGAGAAGGCTGCGATCAGCTTGCCGCGATCGTCGGCAAAGTTCGTGCCGAAAGCGAGCGAGGCCTTGAACTTGAACGCGTCGCCGCGCTCGCTGACGCCAACCTGGGCGTCTGCAACCATGCCGTCGAGCGAACGAATCGTCTTGAAGTTGACGACGCCGGACATGGCGTCCGAGCCGTAGATGGCCGAAGCGCCGCCGGTGATGGCATCGATGCCACCGATGATGGCATCGGGCAGAATATTGATGTCAACGTTGCCGCGAATGTCCGAAACCGGCAGGCGGCGGCCGTCGAGCAGCACGAGGTTGCGATTGGTGCCGAGACCATGAAGGTTGATCGACGCGCGGGCGCCGGTGCCCTGCCCGCCCGTTGCCTCGTTCCCGCCGACGGTGAAGCCGGGCATCTGGTTCAGCGCATCGACGATGTTCGCCTTGCCGCTTTCCTTGATCGCTTCGGCACCGATGGTGACAATGGGCGAAACCGAGGTCGCATTGGGACGCTGGATCAGCGAGCCGGTGACGACGATTTCCTTTTCAGCAGGCGATTCGCTTTCGTCAGCCATGGCACTGTCCTGGGCCATCGCAGGTACCGCAATAACCGCCGCAAAGGACAGAATAGACGCAGAAAACGCAAGACGCGCAGCAGACTTCTTCATGGATTACCCCTCCCTTTGGCCGACGCGAACATCGGTCTCAACGACTTCCATTTATGTTACGAACTAGTTCCTGTCAATCGACTCGCGAAACGCGCTGCACCATGAAGGCGCAAGCCGCACAGGCCAGCAGCGGCACGCAGTAGGCACCGAACAGCACCGGCAGAGACACCTTGGCCGCCATCAGCTGTCCGCCAAGCCAAGGCCCGACGATCGCCCCGCTGCGGCCGATGCCGATGGCCCAACCCACCCCGGTAGCGCGCACTGACGGCGGATAGCTGCCCGCTGCAAGGGGCCAGACGCCGTTGTATCCACCCTGGAGAAGCACGCCGATGAGGAACGCGACTGCCATGGTCGCGGCGACGGACATGGGCACCGATCCGAACCACAGCATCGCCGCGCCAGCGCCGCACAGCATGGTCGGCACCAGTTTGCCAAGAGGCACGCGCACGGCCAGTACGCTCATCGCAACCGTGCCGCAGAAGGCGCCAAGGTTGTACAGCGCACCAGCATAGATGCCGTTGGTTTCGGACAGTCCCGCCGCAATGGCCAGCTTGGTAATCCAGCTGACGACGAAATAGAGGACCATCAGCCCGAAGAAGACGGCGCCCCAAAGCGCGATGGTACGGCTGCGCAGCGCGGGGCTGAACAGCCCTTTCACTCCGGGGCTGTCGACACTTCGGGCATCACCCGTTGGGACACTGTCGCTGAGCAACGTCCAGGCAAGCGGGAACAGCGCCACGGTGATCGTGCCGGCGCCAATCAGCATGGTGTGCCAGCCGTATTCGGGCAGCAGCTGCGCCACGACGAGCCCGGTAAACACCGCGGCAAACGGATAGCCGGCCTGGACGAGGCCAACGGCAAGATTGCGATGACGTTCCGGCGCACTTTCGGCGGACAGCGCGGCCATGGCGGCCAGCACGGTCCCGATGCCGGCCCCCACCAGGACGCGCAGCGCGAAAAGCTGCGAAACCGTCGTAACAAAGCCGCTCGCCAGCATGCCGGCCGACATCAGCGCCAAAGCCACCAGGATAACCCGGCGGCGCCCCAGGCGATCCGCCAGCGGAGCGATGAACATGCCGCCAATGGCCATTCCGAGCAGGCCGGCGCTGAACAGCGTGCCCATCACGTCGGGTCCGATGGCCCAATCCTGCTGGATGCGCGGCGCGATGAACGAAAGGATGGTGACGTCGATGCCATCGGCCATGTTGATGGCAAAGCACAGCGCGACAGTCGCGATCGCGCGCCGCGTCCAGTTGGCCGGGGCGGCGCCCGCGGCTGAAATTGACGGTCCTGCCATTGATCCTCTTTCCCTTTGGCCAAGGTGCCACATTCGGACCGATGGCACCGGCCGAAGGCCGGAGCGGATCAGTCCTTTTGGGCAACCCAGGCTATTATGATGTCGGCAACCTGTTTTGCGCGCCGCTCGATGGCTTCGGAGCTGGTCATGTCGATGCCGAAGTTGTGCGCAAAGGTGAACTGGTTCGATACGTTGTAAAAGGCCAGCGCGGTCATGTTGAGGTGCAGGTCGACTGGATCGATTCCCTTGCGGAAACTTCCCTCGGCTTCACCTTTGGCAATGATCCGTTCGAGCAGTTCGATCACGCGCCGATTGCTCGATTGAAGGCCAGAGATTTGCTTGATGTGTTCGGCGCGGTGGATGTTCTCGTTCATCACCAGCCGCACGAGTTCCGGATGCTGGGAGTGATAGCGCACGTCGTGCTCGATAAGCCTGCGCAGGGCTTCGATCGCGCTGCCGCTTTCCACGTCAACGGCATCTTCACTGGAACGCACGCGGCGATAGGCGCGTTCGAGCACGGCGCGGTAGAGTTCGTCCTTGCCTTCGAAATAGTAGTAGATCTTGCGCTTGGTCGCCTTGCCCGCGATCTCGTCAATACGCGCCCCGGCAAGGCCCTTTTCAACGAACTCCGCAGTGGCAATGTCGATGATCTCGTTGATCGTCGCTTCGCGGGTCTCTGCGTGGCTGCGCCGCGGACGTTTTGCGACGGGTTCGGATGGCTGGACGTCGGATGGCAAGGCAGTGTCTCCGGAAAAAATGTCGCCAAGGCCGAAGGCCGGGAAGGCATTCGCCTCTCTCCCGCCTCCGATAGCGCCAATTTCGCCTTCCGTCTGCACTCTGCAAAACCTCTCGAATTTTATGTTACGAACTAGTTCCCATCATTTCTGCTTTTGTCAACTCCGCAGCCGTGTTACCCCGTCGCCAATGGGGCAATGAACCCAGCCAGGGACAGGACGATCAGAACCGCAATGAAGACCTCGATTGCAACAGTTTCGATCAGCGGCACGCTCGAAACCAAGCTGCAGGCCATCGCTGCGGCTGGCTTTGATGGCGCGGAGATTTTCGAAAACGACCTGCTTTCCACGCACCTGAATGCCCGTCAGATTGCGTCGATGATGGCTGACCTTGGCCTGGCCTGCACGATGTTCCAGCCTTTTCGCGACCTTGAAGGCCTGCCGGAACCGAACCGCACGCGCGCCTTTGACCGGCTTGAGCGCAAGTTCGATGTCATGGCCGAACTGGGCACCGACCTCGTCCTGGTCTGTTCGAGCTGTTCGCCGCAAGCCGAAGGCGATCGCCAGCGCCTGATTGACGATCTGGCCGAAGCGGCTGCGCGGGCCGGGGCGCGCGGCATGCGCATCGGTTATGAGGCGTTAGCCTGGGGCCGCCACGTCAACGACCACCGCGAAGCGTGGGCGCTTGTGCGCGACATCGATCATCCGGCGCTGGGCCTGGTGCTCGACAGTTTTCATTCACTCGCCCGAGCCATCCCGTCGAGCAGCATCGGCGACATCCGGGGCGACAAGCTGTTCATTGTCCAGGTCTGCGATGCGCCACAACTGCAAATGGATTACCTCGGCTGGAGCCGGCACTTCCGCTGCATGCCGGGGCAAGGCGATTTCCCGCTCGACGACTGGGCCGAAGCCATCCGCCGCACCGGTTTCGATGGCTATTGGAGCCTCGAAATCTTCAACGATCGCTTCCGCGCCGGTTCGGCAAGCGGCGTCGCACTGGATGGCCTGCGCTCGCTGCGGCTCCTCGAAGGCGGGGTTTCGCGCAAGGTTTCCACCAGCAGCGCACTGCCGGCCAAGGCCGCGCCGCGCGGGGTCGAATTCCTGGAATTCGCTGCCAGCCATGACGAAGCGGAAGACCTTGGCGCGATCCTGCGCCCGCTGGGCTTCCGTCCGACGGCACGCCATCGCACCAAGGACGTTGTTCGCTGGACGCAAGGGCCGGTCAATCTGGTGGTCAATTGCGAACCCGAAGGCCTGGCTCACAGCTTCGACGTGGTTCACGGCGCTTCCGTCTGCGCCATCGGCCTGTCCATGGATGATGTGCCGAGCGCTCTGGCCCGGGCGGATGCCCTGGCGGTTCCGCGCTTTGAACAGGCCATCGGGCCGGACGAATGGCCCATCCCCAGCGTGCGAGGCGTGGGGGGAAGCTTGCTCTACTTTGTCGATGCGGACAGCCGGGAAGAGATGTGGGCGCACGAATTTCCCACCAGCCTGGAACCGCCGGCTCCGGTTCACCTCACCGCGATCGACCATGTCGCGCAGACCATGCAGTTTGAGGAATTTCTGTCCTGGCAGCTGTTCTACGTCAGCCTGCTGGACATGGGCAAAACGCCGCAACTGGAAATCGCCGATCCGATGGGCCTGGTGCAAAGTCAGGCGGTGGAAAGCGCCGACGGTTCGGTTCGCTTCACGCTGAACGGGTCGCTGGCCAGCCAGTCGCTGTCGTCGCGGTTCATCCAGAACTATTTCGGCGCCGGAGTGCAGCATATCGCCTTGGCCTGCTCCGACATATTCGCCAGCGTCGATGCCGCCATCGCGGGGGGAATCGAACGGCTGCAAATCCCGCGCAATTACTACGACGATCTGGAAGCCCGCTGGGGCTTAGACCCTGATCTGATCGAAGCAATGGCCGCGCGCGACATCCTTTACGACCGCGATGGCGAAGCGGAATACTTCCAGTTCTACACCCGCGCTTTCGCGCGGCGCGTGTTCTTCGAACTGGTCGAGCGGCGAGAGTACAGCGGCTACGGCGCGGTCAACGCTCCGATCCGTCTGGCCGCACAGGCACGCCACAAACCCGATTTTCTTGATTGAACTGGAGATGCAGATGATCCGCAAGGCTTTTACCCTGCTGGCAGCGGCCGGCCTTCTGGCAAGCAGCGCTGCCCAATCCGCCCCGAAGCGCGTGTTTCCGGTTGCCGCCCAGCCCGAGCTGGCCGATCACTTTCCAGTCGTGCCAGTGGCGTTTCCGCAGGGCGTGAAGGGTTACCGCGACATTGTCTATCAACAGATCAACGGCCACGTCCCGCAGATCGTCGATATCTACGTTCCCGCCACGAAGGGGCCGCATCCGCTGGTCCTTTACATTCATGGCGGCGGCTGGGTGGGCGGTCACACGCGGCACAGCGGCGCGCTAGCCGATTTCCCGCGCGTCCTGGCAGCGCTCTCGGCGGAAGGTTTTGTCGTCGCCAGCCTGGAATATCGTCTGTCGGGTGATGCACGGTTCCCGGCGCAGATCCAGGATGCCAAGGCATCGCTGCGCTTCCTGCGTGACAATGCCGCGCGGTATCGAATTGACCCCACGCGGGTAGGCATCTGGGGAGGGTCTGCCGGCGGCCACCTGACCGCGCTGACCGCGCTCAGCTGCAAGGAAACACGTCTTGACCCCGCTGCCGACAAGGACGTCTGCGCCTCTGCCGCGGTCACCTGGTACGGCGTGTTCGATTTCGCGGCGATGGCTGCCGGGCGGGTAAACGGAGTGGACGGCGCGGCAGAACGGCTGCTCGGCTGCACCGGCCGCTGCACGCCGGAAGCCTATGCGCCTGTCAGCCCGGTCACTTACATCGATGCCAAGGACCCGCCCTTCCTGCTGATCCACGGCACCGAGGACAAGGTGGTCCCGGTGGAGCAGTCGCGCATTGGCGAGGCACGGCTTCGCGCGGCAGGCGTGCCGGTGGAAACGATCTATATTGACGGAGTGGACCACTCGTTCATCGGCAAGACGCCGGAACAGACACGGGAAGCCACGCTGCGGGCAACCAACGCGACTTTCGACTTCTTCCACAAGACGCTTCGCGGCCACAAGCGCTGAGATGCCCGCACTGGCGCTCCTCGCTGCCGCTGCGTTGGCATCGATGGAGCCAGCCAGCTGTGTGAGCGAACCGCCCCTGGAATACGTCTGCGGTCCGGTAAAGCCGGAAGACATTCTGGCGCTACCGGGCACGCCCTGGCTGATCACGAGCGGATTCGCCCCCGGTGCCGGGTTGAAGCTGGTGAATGCCAGAACCGGGGCCTTTCGCACTTGGTTTTCGGGCGATGCGGGACAGATCGGCTCGCCGCTGAATGATGCGCCGGCCTGCTCCCATCCGGTCGATCCCGCGCTGTTCAATGCACGCGGACTTTCCCTCCGCCGCACCGGCGCAAACCGCTGGCGCTTGCTGGTGGTCAACCACGGTGGCCGAGAGTCAATCGAGATGTTCGACATTTCGACGCGTCGCGACAAGGAGCCGGAGCTGACCTGGCGCGGATGTCTGCCCATGCCAACCGGCCAGGTGGGAAACAGTGTCACGTCCTTTGCTGACGGAACGGTGCTCGTTACGGTTCTGACCCGGCCCGGCACCGTCATCGCCGATTTCGTCGAGGGCCGCGATACAGGCGCTGTCTGGAGCTGGAGCCCAGGGGCAACGACCTTCGTTGAGCTTCTCGGAACCCGGCTTCCGGGGAACAACGGGATCGAGGCCGATCCGGACGGCAGCCGGTTCTATGTGGTTGCCTTCGGTTGGCATTCGGTCGTTGTGTTCAATCGCCGGGACACGAGCCAGCCCCTCAGCCGCATCGAAGCGCCCGGGTTCATGCCCGACAATATCCATTGGACCGGGGACCGCCTGCTGCTGACCGGCATGGCGCTTGACGAACCGGCCTGCGGCGGGGTTCGCAAGGTGGTGAACGGCGTTGCCGACCCGATGCTGTGCCATAGAAGCTGGGCCGTAGGGGAACTGGACCGCCGGACTGGACGCATCACGGTAAGGGCAAGCGGAAAGGCCGCCTCCGCCTTCAACGGACATTCGTCGGCTGCGATTGCCGCTGGCCGCCTGTGGCTTGGCTCGTTCCAGTCGAGCCGTCTTGCCAGCCTGCCTCTCCCCCTCACGCTTTCTCGCGGGAAACGCCGATGATTGACCGTCGCACGACAATTGCCTCCCTCACCGCATCACTGGTCGCCCCGGCGCCGCTCGTTCATGCAAACGCCCCGCTCACAGCGCGTGGCGTGTTCGCAACGATCAAGACCGCATCTGGTCAGCCGTGGGACCCAAACCCGACCGACGACCGCATCATCTATGGCCGGCGCGACGCCGCCGTTACCGGCATTGCGACCTGTTTCACCGCCAGCATTGATGTGCTTCGCCGGGCAAAGCTGGCCGGGCTCAACTATGTCATACCCCACGAGGCGAGCTTCTTTGAGCGTTACGACGATTTTGCCGAATCCGCAGTTCGCGACGATGATCCGGTTCTGAGGGCAAAGATGCGCTTTCTCGACGAAGGCGGCATGGTGATTCAGCGCATGCATGGTCACGCCCACAGCCGACCGGGCGACGCGATCATGACCGGCTTGATCCGGCGGCTCGGCTGGGATGCCTTGCGCGCGGACCGCCCAGGAATGCCCTGGATCGATTTGCCCGCCACCAGCGCACGGGAACTGGGCCGGCACATTGCAGACAAGCTGGGGCGCAAGACCCTGCGAATGTTCGGCGATCCGGACCGCTTGGTGAGAACGCTTTCGGTTTCTGCCGGCATGCCGGGTGAAAATGCCCAGATACAGCAGCTGGAATCGGGCGCCGATGCCGTCTTGCTGGGAGAGGTGCGCGAACCCGAAGTGCTTGGCTATGCACAAGACATGGCAGCAAGCCGGCCCGTTACCGTCTTTCTGGCCGGTCACACAGCCGAGGATCCGGGCATGGGCCTGATCGCGGATTGGCTCAGGACCGTGTTTCCGAAGCTCCCCGTCCAGTGGCTCGAAGCCGCAGACCCCTATGTAAATCCGGCTTGAGGAGCCTGTCATGCGAGGACATGAGCTGTTCGAACTGATCCAGCGCGGACTGGGGCCTGAAGCGAACCGGCACCGCGGCGTCGACGCCCCGGCCCGGCGCGATACGGCAATTGCGGGCGGATCTTATCGCGCTCCTGGCACATTGGTCGACGGCTTCCGGGCTGGCGATGGCGATGCGCAGGTGCGCGGAATTGTCGTTGCGGCTCGCGCCTCTACCGACCTACTTGAACGCGCCGCGCACTTGGGCGCGAACCTCGTCATCAGCCGGCAGGCGTTTCTTGGCGACAGCCAGGATCGACCCGTCACCAAGCCTGAGCGCGCCCTTGCAGAAAAACTGGCCTTGATCGACCGCCTGGGCCTGATGGTCCTGCGCCTTCAAGACCCCCGCACCGGCGCGGAAGGTCGCGCAATAACCGAAGCACTGCCGCGCGCCATGGCTCTCGGCCAGCCGCGCAGGTCGGACAATCCCGCCAACGGCGTGACATACCGCACCTCGCCCGTTCCGATCGGTGAGCTGGCCGACCGGTTGACGGCGGTAACTGGCAGCCCGGCGGTCAGGCTGATCGGCGATCCGAAACTGCCTGCTCGAGGGATCGCATTGGCGACAGAAACAAGCCGCCCCAACGCTCTGGCTCCGCTTCTTGCACGCAGCGATGTCAATCTGCTGATCGCTGGGGAAGTCCACGAAACCGAAACCGCAGCCTATGTGGCG
This sequence comes from Novosphingobium sp., assembly GCA_046063225.1. Taxonomy (GTDB): domain Bacteria; phylum Pseudomonadota; class Alphaproteobacteria; order Sphingomonadales; family Sphingomonadaceae; genus Novosphingobium. The sequence continues at coordinate 54,601 of JBJTLW010000161.1, forward strand.
GATGCCATCGCACTGGGCATGCCAAAAGCCTTGCTCCTCGCCGGCTCAATCGCGTTGGAGGAACCGCCGGCGAAGGCGCTGTCCCAATGGCTCCAGCGCCAGGTGGCGGTACCGGTCCACTGGTTGCCTTCATCGCCCAAGCTCATCGACGTTTTGCATCGCTGAAGAAGCGCTGCACACAAATCCGACGGTGCTGTCAGTCTAATCGCAACTTGTCTCCGTTTCGCACAGTCTGGGCTTTGGGGACGTGAGCTCAGCTCATAACGGACTGCCACTCGGCCAACGCGGCCGAGCGGCGAAGCTTATAGGTTTGTCGATCGACGAGGTGGCGTTCCTGGTTGAAGTGGTTGTGGACGTTGGCATGGACCGAAGCGAACTTCTGTAACGACTTCATCTGTCGAAACCGGAGCATTGTCCGTTCCCGTCGTCGGAACGGCAAGTGACTGTTCTCGACCCGGTTGTTGGCCCAACGGCCGATTTCCTGCTTGTCGGTGTTGCCCAACACCTTCATCGCAGCCTTGTAGGAAGCCAGCCCATCGGTGGTGATCGCCTCGGGTGAACCATGGCGCTTCAGTGCCTTCTTCATGAAGGACAGCGCCGCCTCCTTGTCGCGTCTTTTGGTTACGAAACTCTCGAGGATTTCGCCCTCCTGGTCGACCGCGCGCCAGAGGTAGTGCATCTCGCCGTTGATCTTCACGTAAACCTCGTCAAGGTGCCATCGCCACTGACGGAAGCCCCTCATCCGGCTCACTCGCTGGCGCCGTATATCTGCGGCAAACAATGGGCCAAACCTGTTCCACCAGTGCCGTACTGTCTCGTGGCAGAGGTCGATCCCGCGTTCAAATAGCAGGTCCTCGACATTGCGCAGCGACAGGGGAAAGCGAACATACATCATGACCACGAGGCGGATCACCTCAGGCGACGAGTTAAAGTAGCGGAACGGGCTAGGCGGCTTGGCTCTGGATTTGCGGCTCATGCGCGCTGGCTATCACCACAACGCGCCGCGTGCCACATTGCCCTGACAGAGCTATCGGGCAGGCCGACGAGGTAATCGAATTGCGCTTCGGGCCGAAGGAAGATAGCGCCCCGGCTGGTGAAGTCCTGCTTAGTGAGCGGGGGCCTCACACCACCACGGCTCGGCAAACTCGCTTCGATTTCCGGCTTTACTGCAAGATAGCGGCTGTAGGCATGGCGCAGGAAGATCAGGCCCATGACTGGCATGAAATATTCATTGCTGGCAAAGTCGCTATTCGCGCGGAGCTGATCCGCAGCCGTCCACAGGCGCTTCTCGACGGCTTCTATGTTTTCAATCACTTGTTTGCCCCGTTCGATACAGCACCAGGTGTACACCTAGCCTTGGAATGATACCGTTGGCTAGATGAGCAGGCGGATCGCCTGCGGGATCTTGCTGCAATGCATCCGATGCATTGAGCAGTCCACCTTAGCCGAAGTCGCTAACATATTGGACTTTCCGAGAACCAAAATCAGTCTTTGAAATCTGCCGTTCGTTCATTTGTGGCAGATTTTTGCAAGGATCGGAAAATACCTGTCTTTCAGAATTCAGACACAGGTCGATGGAATCAGATCGCCCCGGTCAGGCTCGCCACGATAGTCATCACCACGGTGGTTCCAAAAGCCCACCCGAAGACGAAGCGCTGGTGGTCCCGCAGCGAAACTTCCGAGAGGCCGATCAGGATGAATGTCGATGCCGTGAGCGGGCTGAGAGGAAAGCCGGTCGTCATCTGACCGAGTATTGCTGCACGCCCGATGGAAAGTGGATCTTGCCCGGCTGCTCCTGCCGTATCGGCCAGAACTGGCAGTATGCCGAAGTAGAAGGCATCCGGTGTAAAAACGAGACTAAGTGGCATCGATACCAGCGCAACCGCGGTGCTCAGCCACGGAGCCGCCGCGGGATGGACGAGGCCGGCCAATACCCCCGCCATGGCCTTGATCATTCCCGTCCCGCCAAGGATGCCGGAAAAGGCTCCAGCCGCAATGACCATCGATACCACCAGCACCGAGCTGGCCGCATGTGATGAGAGTTGTTCCTGTTGCGCAGCGGCAGTCCGGCTGTTGACGGGAAAGGCGATGGCGAATGCGGCCATGAAAAGAAGTGCCGGATGAATTTCCGGCATGCCGATTTGCTTGGCGTAGAGGCCTTGGAAAAGCAGCACGACCAGTAGCAGAGTGAGGACGGCGTTGAAGGCGAATAGCCCGTTAGCTTGGCCTTTCGGGGGTTGATCGGCGCATGGTTCGGCCGGATGCGCCATCTCTGCGCCTTGCCTTGCGAGCCGCCGCCGTTCTTTGAATCCCAGAATCAAAGCAGCGATGAATACCCAACCAATTCCGGCTAGCATCGCAGGAATCACAGGCTCGAAAATCTGCGAAACATTTGAATTCAGCGCCGCCGTAGCGCGTGCTGTAGGACCGCCCCAAGGGAGAATGTTCATCACCCCGGCTGCCAGAGCAACGATGGCGGGCAGGACCAGAGGATTGATGCCCATTCGCCGGTGAACGGGGAGCAGCGCAGAAATCGAAATGAGAAAGGTCGTCGAACCGTCGCCGTCGAGCGCAACAAGCATCGGCAGAATGGCGGTAACAAGGCAAAGCCGTACAGGATCTTCGCGAACGAGGCGGAGCAGCCATTTGACAAGGGGAGCAAACAGGCCCGCATCAAGCATCATGCCGAAGTAGAGTATCGCAAAAAGGATCATAGCTGCGACCGGAGCAACCGCGCGAACTCCATCAATGGCGAACTTGCTCAACTCTGCTCCAGCACCGACCGACAGGGCAGCGAGGACCGGAACCAAAATCAAGGCGGCCAGAACCGGCAGACGCGTGAACAGCACAAGTGCCAGAAACAGTCCGATTGCTGCGAAGCCGGAGATCGCAAGCATAGACATCGTCAGGCAGCATTGCCGTGAGGCGCGTTCGACATGTCGAAGTCCAGCATCTGCATTGCCAGGGTCTTGCCATGAGCATCGAGCCGGATCGACCGCGTCACGCCGCCCGCCAGCGCGCCGCTGAGGACAAAGTTGAGAGCATTCAATCCCGGCACCACGTAGCGTTCGATCTGAACGTTTGGCGGCAACCGCAAGTGCTGACGCACGGCCTGTGCGGTGACTTCACGCTCTATCAGTGGGAAGTCTTTTGCTTCGAAAGCGATCAGGGATATTTGGGACGTGTTGCCCTTGTCCCCAGAGCGGGCGTGCGCGATCGAGCCGAGCTGCATCTCAGCTTTCCTCTATATGGATAGTGGTTTTGATGCGGCTGCGGTCGATGAGTGTCGAGGCTATCGCGACAACTTCCCGCACGGATTTGCGGACACCGCCGCCGCCTGCCGGTCCATTGGTATAGAGCGCTTCAACTTCGTGTGTAAGTTGCCGGGCCGTTGCCTCGGAAAGCGACCGTCCTGCAATGCGCGCCCGGACCTCTGCCGGTTCAGCCCTTTTGCCCCGAAGCCCAACCGAATTGAGGCCGATCAGCGACATGTCCAGTTCCGCGAAGTCCAGTCCCAGAAGGGCTACTCGCTCGCGGATTATGTCGAGCGCCAGTTGCCCGCGCTGGGCTGCCCCTGGGCCGGCGTAGCTGATTTCTCCTTCGGCGATGAAGCCGTCGCGATAGCCGACCGAAACCTTCAACTGTTCGGGACGGGGTGCACCGCTAATGCCCGAAAGAGCTACTCGGTCTGGCCCTGCGTTTTCCAGTTGTGCCCCTGCGAAATTGGCGATCACATCGGGCTGGACATAGGACGAAGGGTCAAGAACTTCGTAAAGCAGCTGTTCCTTGCAGGTGTCGATCGAGAGCATGCCGCCTGAGCCCGGAACTTTCGAGAACACTGCGTTTCCGTCCTCGTCAACATCGGCATAAGGGAAGCCCAACCTTGCAAGTTCGGGCACATCCTTGCGTCCGGGATCGGCGAAGTAGCCTCCTGTCAACTGACCAGCGCATTCGAGCATATGCCCGACCGCGGTGCCACGCGCCAATCGCTCCCAATCGTCAGGCCGCCATCCGAATGAGTGAATGAGTGGGGCTACGAAAAGTGAAGGATCACCAACCCGGCCGGTGACCACGATGTCCGCGCCGAGACCGAGCGCTTCGACAATTCCTTCGGAACCAAGATAAGCATTGGCCGAGATTAGGCTCGACTGCAGATCTGCCACAGACCCTTTCCGATCCGTGAGCGTAAGTGCGCTCTGGTCGATAGTCGACATTACGTTATCGCCGAGGATCGCAGCGACCTTCAGTCCAGAAAGCCCAAGTGATCCCGCAACTTCCGTGATGGCGCGGACAGCTCCCAAAGGATTGGCGGCGCCCATATTGGTAACAATCCTCACGCCATTCGCTCGCGCGGCTGGCAACACGGCCCGGAACCTTTGCTCCAAAAGCGGATCGAAACCGCCGAGGGGATTGCGCTGCAAGTCGAGCTGCGCAAGCGCGATCGTCCGTTCAGCCAGACACTCGAATGCCAGGAAATCGAGCGCACCTTTTTCCACCAGCTCAACCGCCGGGTCGATGCGGTCGCCTGAGAAGCCGGCCCCGCAGCCTATGCGCACGGTTTTCATCCTCAGGTGTCCACGTCTTTGGCGGCAGCCAGAAGCGATTGCCGAAAGGCCTTGGCAGCAGGAGACAGGCTGAAATGCCGCCAGTTGGCGACGCCCACCGTGCGGCTGACAACTGGTTGTGCGAGAGGACGCCAGACCAGGTTTGTTTGACCCAGAAGCGGGAGGACGGATTTCGGCAAAGCTGAGATGCCCAGGCCGTTCGAGACCAGCCCGCCGACAGTTGTAACGTGGGCGCACTCGAACAGCGGCTCCACTTCACGGCCGATTTGCGCGAATGCCGCGTCCGTTGTGCGTCGCACGCTGCTTAGGGCTGCCATCGCGATGAACGGCCTGCTGCCGAAAATGTCCCAAGTGACATCAGAACTTTCAGCCAGCTCATCCGTGGCTTGGCAGATCAGGCCGAACTCCTCGTCAAAGATCGGCAGGAAGGCAATGTCATCCGATTCCTGGTTCTGCGCGATCAAGGCGAGATCAACCTGTCGCTCGCGGAACCGCGTTTCGATCGCGCCTGAGAGCGTATCGACAACGGCGATTTCGACGCCCGGATGCGTGGCTCGGAACTCGGCAATTACCTTCGGCAGAAATCCGGCAGCGAGTGATGGCAGGGCGCCAACCACCACACGGCCCCGCTCGCCCGAAAAGCTGAGCGATAACTCCGAGAAGGCATGATCGAAGTCCGTGAGCAAACGCTGCACCACCGGAAGCAGGGCCTCGCCTGCGGCGGTCAGGCGGACATTGCGCGTGTCACGATCAAACAGGGTCGTGCCCACGCCCTCTTCGAGCATGCGGATATTGCGGCTGAGTGCAGGCTGCGAGATGTTCATCTCCTTGGCCGCCACGCTGAAACTCTTTGCCTTGGCCACGCCGACGAAAAATCGAAGTGCGGGCAGGTTCGGCGATCGGCTCATCGGGCAGGCACCTTGCACGGCACGCGAAGGCGGTGATCAATCATATCAAATCCTGTCCCAACGTTCATGACCACCCGGCACACAACGCGCGGTCAGATTAAGCACTCCGCGATTAATCCATCAAAGACAATTCTTCTATGGATTAATCCATTTTGAGCATGACGCATACGCGCGATCCGCCTGAGTGAATTCATGCCAATATTGGCTTAATGCATAAAACAATTCTATTTCCCAAAACAAACCCCGCCAGAATAGAGCGGTGCCAACTGCAATTTGTGTGCAGCCCGCCGGCATCAATCCAGATGCTCGCAAGAGGAGTGGCGCGGCGAAGCAGCGCCAAGGCCGTTATTGCCCGACCATCAGTGTCGGGAACGGAAAATGGGAGGGTGAAAATGTTCTATCAAAACTCGCGTACGTCCTTGCGTCGCAACTATTCCAACGGAGTTGCTCTGGCTGGCCTTGCGCTCTCGCTCGCGCTGCCGGCAGCAGCCCATGCACAGGACGCGGCTGATGACGAGGCTTCGAAGGATGAGATTGTCGTCACCGGCACCCTGATCCGCGGCAAGGAGCCGGTCGGATCGCAGCAAATCACGCTTGGGGCGGAGAAGCTGGAATCGGTTGCTCCACAATCCTCGAACGACCTGCTCGCGTCCCTTCCGCAGGTGACCAACTACTTCAACCGCGTTCCGCTGGGCGATCTTTCCATCGCGGTAAACCAGATCCAGATCGCGCGCCCCAACCTGCGCAATATTTCGGGCAACAGTGCGGCCAGTTCCGGCACCCTGATCCTTGTTGACGGACACCGTGTAGCCACGGCGGGTGTCAACCAGGCGTCGGTCGATCCCGATCTTGTTCCGATCGGAGCGATTGAGCGCGTCGAAGTCGTGACGGAGGGTGGCTCGGCTACGTACGGCGCCGATGCAGTTGCCGGCACGATCAACTTCATCACCCGCCGCCGGTTTGATGGTCTCAAAGTTGACGCCCACTATGGCATTGCCGACCCGTACTGGCAGTGGGATGCATCGGTCACTGCGGGCAAGGCGTGGGATACCGGTTCGATCTGGGTGTCGTACTCCTATGCGGAGAACAAGGCCCTGTTCGGCCGTGATCGCAGCTTCATCCGTTTCCTCGATTACTCGAAGGTGCCCTACGTAGGCAACGACACGAACTGCCCGACCCCATCGACTTCGATCACAACCAAGGACACGCCCACCGGGGGCAGCCTGTACAGCGTGTCGACCCCGATCACCACAAGCCGCTGCGACAACAGCCAGAATGCATCCAAGATTCCGGCGGCGCAGCGCCACGGCGTAATGGCCGGTTTGAGCCAGGATCTCGACAGCCAGACCGCTATCGACATCCGGGCCTATTACAGCCAGCGCAAGACGCACTCGTCTTCGGATTTCACGGCTTCCGTTCCGCTTAACAGCAACAATCCCTACGCCTCCTCGCTGACGCTTCCGGCTGGAACGGTCGTCGGTGCCGGCGTGCAGTTCTTCAATCCTCCGCTGCTTGGCTTCATCCCGGCCCTTCCCACCAACACGTCAGCTCAGGTTGGCTTCAACCTGAGCCCGCTACTCGGACCTGGCGCTGCAAGTGCAGACGTGACCATCAAGGAATGGGGCGTAGCCAGCGAGCTCAAGCACGATTTTGGAGATAACTGGCAGGTCCGCGGGCTGCTCAACTGGAGCGAATCCGAGAGCGGCTATAGCCTGATCCGCCTGAATACGCTTCGTCTGAACGCTGCCAGCGCGCCGAGCGCACCGGCAACTACTGCAACAGCCTTCAACCCGATCAACGTGGTCAATAACAACCCCGCCTTGATCAAGGACCTGATTGACAACGAAATTGCCGGTCAGACGAAGGACTCGATCATCAACATGCGGCTTATCGCCGAAGGCAAGCTGCTCGACCTGCCCGGTGGCGAAGCTCGCCTTGCGGTTGGCGGCGAATATTTCAAGGACCGGCTTGCCCTGCGCACGGCAAGCGACATCCGCCGCGGAACCCTCAGCAGCCGTCCCTACAGCATCTACAATCGTGATGTGACGTCGGTGTTCGGCGAACTGCAACTGCCGCTGATTGCGAATTCGGATGGCGGTTCGCTGGTGACCGTTTCGGCGTCGGGCCGTTATGATCACTATTCGGACTTCGGCAACACGACCAACCCCAAGATCGGCGTGACCATCAAGCCGGTGAGTTGGTTCACCCTGCGGGGGAACTGGGGCAAGTCGTTCACTGCGCCCACCCCGCTCGATCAGCTGCAATCCAACAACAGCACGATCTCATCGTTCCCCTTCGTGCCGTTCACGGATGCGACCCATCCCAATGTCACGGGTGGCCAAGCCATCGCGCTTCAGGGATCGAAGGCCGGTCTTCAGCCCCAAAAGGCAACGACCTGGTCGGTTGGATTTGACATGCAGCCGCTCGATGGCCTGCGGTTCAGCGCCAATTACTATGACGTCAACTTCACCAATATCTTGAGCACGCCGACGCCGAATGCCGGTATCTTCACGAACTTCCCGGACAACATCCAGTACGGTTCGGCGCTGACCACGGCCCAGATCAATGCGTTCTTCGCTGCCAGGGGACCGTTCACGGCGAGCCAGCAAGCTCAGCTTGCATCGGCCATTGCTGCCACTTCGGGTGGCCCGGTTGTCGAACTGGTTGATTTCCGGACTGGTAACTATGGCGTTCTCCATGTCAGGGGCATGGACTTCGACGCCAGCTATCGCCACGCGACCGACTTCGGCGGATTTGACGTGAGCCTGGCGGGCAACCACCAGTTCTCGCGCAAGGCGCAGATCAGCCCGACTTCGGCAGTGGCCGATGACAACAGCGGCGAATATCCGAAGTGGTACCTCCAGGCGACTGCCGGGGTCGACGTCGGCACCTTCCGCGCCCAGGCAAGCTGGAACTACACGGGCGGTTACAAGCTGGCCGCTCCGCTTGTTGCAGCACCGGCAAACCAGACTTCGGTCGGCTCGTTCAGCACGTTCAACCTGTTCTTCAAGTATGAAGTACCGGCCGACAGCGGTCTTCTCAAGGACCTGAGCTTCACGCTGAACGTGAACAACGTGCTCGACACGGCGCCGCCGATCTTCCTGGGCAACACGACGGCTGCCTCGGGTTACACCAATGGGTTCACCTTGGGACGCCTGTTCAACTTCGGTGTTTCGAAGAAGTTCTGATCGCGCAACACGCTTGATCAGTACTGCGGCCCGGCCACTTTCCTCCCAAGGATGGCCGGGCCGTTTTTTCGTGGGCAGAACATAAGCGAAGCGCCTTTGGACATGGGGCAGAGGCCCCAGCGTCTGACCAGGGCAAGATCGGCCCGCCGGGCAGCGATCCCGGCGAGATCAGGGCGCAACAGATCCGTCGCCTAGGTTTGAAAAATGGCCTTTGGCCAGACGGCGCCCAGCTTACAAAGCGACCGCAAAATGTTTGTCGCCCTATTTCAGGTAAATGTCTGACGGCCGCTCGAACACCGGTGTTGGCGCAACTTGGCAAGAGAAGCTTGTCGCCTCGGAAGCAGAGCCCGTGCCAACATATCTGGCTGCCAACGGATAGGGGCAGAGCGGTCGCTGTGCGACAGGCTTGTCCGGATTGGTCGCGCTGTACTTTGCTGCCATTATCGAATCCGGTGCCTTTCCAGCGTCCACCCAGGCTTCAAGGGCGGACAGCATGTCATGGCTGGCAGGTCCACCGTTTCTCTGAAACGATTCAATCGACGCCATTTGCCCAAAACTGTCCGGACCTGCGCCTGCACCGCAATGGTCGACGCCGGGGGCCAAGAACAGTCGCAGGAAGTCACCTTTGTCGGTCCCTGATGCAAAGGCGCGGTCGTAGTAGATGATGCTATCGTATGGGCTGACCAGATAGTCCTCCCACCCGTGCCACATTATCAATTTGCCGCCTCGGGCAGCAAAGCGGGTTAGGTTAGGATTGTTGGCGTTTATGTCTGCTGCAAGCGCCTGATCGACCCGGTCAACGTCCCTGTCAAAATCGAATGTCGCGGGGTTCCATGTGGGCGGGAAGGCCCAGCGAGCGATTTCGGCCGGCACACCGCGCGGCTTGAAGCCAGCCATCAACGATGCATAGCGGACCATGCTTTGCTCTGCGCCAATATTGATCCGGGGATAGATCACTGCACCAGTGCGCGGGTTGCGGGTCGCCGCATAGATCGTTTCCAGCTGGGCAAGCTCGCGCTCGGGGATGCAGCTCGCGCTGGTATCCCCGGCCTTGCAGACCAGCTCACGCGGGCTCGCCTTGCACAGCGATGGATCGGTCAGGAACAGGTCTCCCGGTGCGCCGCCATCCTTGCCCACGCACTTCGCCCGCCAGTGGTCGGTCCAGAGCGTTAGCGACTTGAGCGAAGGAAGGACGAAGCCAGGCCGGTTCATCACCATCGCCTGCATAAGGAACATGGTGTGCAGGTGGGTGCGGTTATGGCCTGGCGCTCCTGCGATAATCCCGTCGTAATCGTCCGGAAAGCGCTGTGCCTCGGTCAAGGCCTGGTGACCACCGGTCGAGCAACCTGCAAAGAGCGAAGACTTGGCCTTTGCGCCATAGAAGCGCGCGATGACGGCCTTGGCCAGAAGCGTCATTTCATGCGTTGCGCGGTATCCCCAGTCACGCACGGCAGCGCGCCTGCCGTTGCCGGCTGCATATCCGATCTGGCCGCTTCCGCCCTGCTGCCCTGCCGGGAAAGTGCCCATGTCGGTATTGGCGACTGCAAAGCCGCGCCGCAGCCCTCCGGCGAGGGCTCCGACACTTATCGATCCGGCAAATCCGCCGTTGCCGGTGCCCAGAAACTTGCCGTTCCAACGCGCGCGGTCGGGAAGCCAGACCTCGATCAGGATATTCGAACGCGGTTCGGTAGAGGCTACCGCAACCACGCGGCAATAGCCGCCAAGGTCCTTGAAGCTGGCCCCGTTTGGGTCACGGGCGCTGCCATCCGCGACATGAGCCGCTGAGACAATGACAGCATTTCCGATCCGTTGACCGTTGCCGAGTGCATTGCAATTCGCGTCATCGTCGGTCGACGCGGCCAGCGCAGTGCATGGAAGGGTCAGAGCAACTGCTGCCAGCGGAGCAGAACGCGACCCGCGCCGGAGCCGAGTACGGATCTCGCGGTTTGACGAACCTCTCATAAGTCTCTCCAGATTGGCTGCGCGTGTGTTGTTACTTGGCCGTGTTCAGCAGGCCTCTGGTCTGTAGCCAAAGCAGGAACTGGTCCATTACCAGCGTCGTGGTCGTGCCTTTCCGGCCGATGCCGAACCCGTGACCGCCTTTTTCATAGGCATGTAGTTCGACTGGTAACCTTGCCTTCTGCCAGGATTCGACAAGCCCGAATCCCTGGTGGCCGAACGGAAAGTCGTCGAGCGCAACGCCGACAAACATCGGACCGGCCTCCTTCGGCGGCGTCACGGCGTTCATGAAAGCATAGAAATAGCCGATGAAATCGGGCCGTGCGGCTGGATCGTTGGCCAATACCGTGTCGAGTGTCGTGATCGCACCCGCCGAGTAGCCCATCATGCCGATGCGTTTGGGGTCGATCTTCCAACGTGCGGCATTTCCGCGCACCATCCTCAGTGCCTGCTGGGCATCAGAAAGGCCGTTGGCGCGCCCGTCAACTGTATCGTGGACAAAGATCATATCCGCAGAACTGCGGAACCGGGCCTCGTCATCGGGTGTCGCATTCACGCGGTACTTCAGGACGAAAGCGGCCACCCCGTGTGCGGCAAGCCAGCGGGCCGGGGCAAGGCCTTCACCTTCCATCCACAAGGCGTTGTGCCCGCCGCCGGGCAGGATGATGACTGCTGCACCCGTTGCCTTGCTGCGGCTCGGGAGGAACGGCGTGATCGTTGGGCGCGTGACATTGCGAACGATCACGTTTCCGTCAGGAAGGCGCCCCCATCGCTCCACCTGACGCGCCGTTTCGGAACCCGGCGCGACCCCCGGATAGATCGGGATTGCGTTTGGTTCGGCCGGCGGCTGCAAGCGAACCAGTGCAAACGGCGGCGGCGCAGCAATCGCGGCCGGTGCGCCTTGCACCAACAGGCAGGCGATTGCGGTGATCTTGCGGAATGTATTCACTTGGCAGCTCCGTCGGTCTTTTTGCGCAGGATCGCGCTCGCCTCTGCATCCCTGATGATCTTTTCGCCGTCCTCCGGAAGAAGCCATCCCTCCGCCTGCACTTCGGAAACCGCCTTTCGCACATGAGCAACGAAACCAGCGTGGTCACCGTATCGTTCTTCAAGGGACAGACGCGGATCGCCCTTGGCCAAACGCTCGGCCTGTGTCCGGGCGAAAGGGATGAAGCCGGCTTCAAAGCCGCAGCCCTTGCCAGCATCGATGCCCCGTCCATCAACATTCCAGCCAGTGTATGTGCCAAGCGGCACCCGCAGATGGACAGAGCGAACGCCAGCCACTTCATTGCCGTCGGCATTGACCTTGGGAACCAAGATGGGAATGGCTCGCCCGAGCGCAGGCGGTTGCCGGTCAAGGATGCCGCTAAGGTCATTTCGGTGAAGACCGTGCCCAAAGTCCTGCGCCAGCAAGCCATTGACCTTGCCATCGGGGCTTGGTGCGTCGGGAATGGCCGGCCAGCCCATTTGCGCCGGGTTTGCGAGCACCAGTTCATCCTTGGCGAGCATGGGATAACGGCTCTCTGGCGGCTCCTTGCCGAAGCGGACCCAATCGACAAGTGCGCGCTGCGCGACCTTCAGCTGGTAGCGTGACGGGTTGGGATTGCCGCGCAGCTTGCAGGTGCCGAACAGCATCTCGCCCTCTGGCTGAAAGCCGTTGCCGTTGCTTCCGCCGTGCGATGTGCTGGGAAAGTAATAGCGTCGAACATCCGGGGGAAGCGCGATGTCCATTCGTGCATCGGTTCCGACAAAGCCAGGCGAAAGCCGCAGGCCCCAAAATTCGGCTGAACCAAGCGTCTCGACCAGCTTGGGGCAGGTCCTGGTTCGCGAGCAGCGGTCAAGCAGGCTCGAGCGCCCTTGTCTCCGCGCCTTGTCGTCGTAGGAGCCCCACCACAGTGTTCCTTCGCTGCCAGGCTCATAGGGACCAGCGGCACCGCCGGGAACGCCAAACCGGATATTGAGCGGGATCTGCCGAGCCGCGATATTGGCATTGATGCCGTCGAACACGCGGGCACCATTCTCATCCGCATTGAAGCCCAGATTGACAAAGCTCTTGAGGAAGTTTCCGGATTGCGATGTCCCGGTAGCAATCGTCCACCGGACGCCGTCACCGGCGGGGTTGGGCGTGCCTGCACTGTCGGGCTTGCCGCTGCGCAAGAAAGAAACGAGATCCCTCGTCGCGGCAAAGCCTATTCCCAGGACCAGCGGGTTTTTCCCCTGATAGACAAGCGTATAGGCAGCATCGGGATCGAAGCCATCGCGCAGACAAAGCTGCTTGGAGTCGGGAATGCCGGGAAACGGCTTTGCCTTGCAGTCGGCAAAGGCGAAGGCATCGGAAGCAATCGGCGTTTTCTTGCCTGAGCGGTCTTCACGCCACAGACGTGCAAGGCGCGGATCGGTGCTGACCGGTTCCGGGATGATGACCGGAGTGCCGATGCCGCGGCTGAGAGCGACGCTGCGATCGGTTGCACTGCGTTTGGAGAAACGGATGAGGATCGGACCTGTGATGTCCTTGCCGCCTGGCCCCTTTGCGACTGGCACCGTGATCGTTTGAAGCCCCGACGTATCGAGGTTGATCTTCATCTCGTTCAGCATCTTGCGGAATGTTGCCGGGTCAAGATCGCCTTGCCAGCCGCTTATGACGCGGACATGACCTTCCGGATCGGCACTGACAGAACCATTGCCACGGTTCGGAACATCGTAGAGCAACACCCCGCTCGCCTTGAGGCGATCGACAGGACGGGCAATGCGGAACGTAGCCCGATATTCGACTTTCCCAGCAGCATTTCGCTGCGCCCGGGAAATGTCGGTGATGATCCGGTTCGAACGATCCTTCGGGTCGATCTCCCCATCGAATGTGCCGATCACTATCTCGTAGGCAGGGGCCCCGTCGACCGGCTTGGTCGGCTCGATCCGCTCGATATTGATGCGGGTAACGCCAGCCTGACCCATGGTGGAAGCCGTGATCAAAAGGCCTGAGGCAATCATGCGCAACTGGGTGCGCGAAAACCTTGTCATGTGCTGTCCTGTCCCGCTGATTGGCATCGTGCCGTACGCCTCAGGCTTCGCGTAGATGCTTTTGTAGCCCCGCTTACCAACTGGCAGATAGATTGATCAAATAGAACAAACCTATCGATCTATTCGCGCTGCGCATCAGTGGCCATTTAGCCAATCTAGGAAGCCAGGGTGAAGTGAAGGGACTTTGGCAGCATGGCAGGTTTCGGACAGTTGAGCTCCGAAGCTGCCATTCCGGATCGTCCAACAAAGCCGACATTGAACCAAATTGAGGAAGGTACTGTTGCGCTAGACAGCAGAGAAAATCAGATGCCGACGCCAGAGGATGGCCTATTCTTGGCCGCTGTGCGGTACCTTTCGGCTCTATTCTGGCCGCGAAACTCCGGTTCTCCGGCAATGTTCACGCATTTCATTGCATAGAACGAGACTAGGTGGCGGAACTTGATGCAATCGAACCATCGATATGCTTTGGGCTAAGCGTCGGAAATATGGGCTGAAATCTAGCTGGCCGCGCTTAGGCCTTTTGGCCCACCTAAGATCATCGCAAAATGACAGCCAGCCGCACCCGAAAAGGGCTGAAATTCGGCCGGCATTCCCTTAGTCTGCATCATGTAAGTAGTTGAAAAACAAGACTTTTTGGCGGAGCGGGAGGGATTCGAACCCTCGATACGCTTTTGACGTATACTCACTTTCCAGGCGAGCGCCTTCGACCACTCGGCCACCGCTCCGCATGCACTGGAAGTGCGCGCCCTAGCTTCATGGGGCGCGATAGGCAAGCGTTGCGCGCAGGGCTTTGCATCCTATCTTGACCGGCATGACACGAACCTTCGGCCAGCCGCCCAGCCTTGACGAGATCGACACCATGGCCCGCGCCGCGCTGGCGCGTCTGCCCGACGCCTTTCTGCGCCACCTTGATGGCGTGCGCATCCTCGTCGAGGACTTCGCCGACGAGGCCACCCTGCGCGCTGCCGGCATTGCCGATCCCTTTGACCTGACCGGCATTTACGAAGGCGTACCGGTGGGCGAGAAGCACCTGGCCCTGTCCGGCGTAATGCCCGACCGCATCCGCCTGTTCCGATCCCCCATCCTTGACGAATGGGTCGCCCGCGGGACCGAGGAACTGGAGCATCTGGTGGCCCATGTCCTGATCCATGAAATCGGCCACCATTTCGGCCTGTCCGATGCCGACATGGCGGCGCTGGAGGTTTCGGCTGAAACGAGTTAGTTGAGGAAGTGCATGCGCGGCCATGCACTTGTGAACAAACGACACCGGCAATTTCAAAGAGCGCGAGGGGATGATGACAGGTTTTCGGTGTGTAGGAAAATCGGCGGCCCTCGCGCTGGCAATGCTCGCCGCGCCGGTCACCGCGCAGGACAAGCCCGCCGCCGCGCTCGCCCCATCGGAAATCGTCGCCGCTGCACCCAGGACGGATTGGACCGCGATCGCCCCGTCCGACCTGCTGGTGATGGACCTAGCCCCGGACGCCAAGGGCAAGGCCCGCCGCATCGTGATCCAGCTGATGCCCGCGCCGTTTTCGCAAGGGTGGATCGGCAACATCCGCAAGCTGGCGGCGGCACATTTCTGGGACGGGCTCTCCGTCAACCGGGTGCAGGACAATTACGTCGTGCAGTGGGGCGATGCCGATGGCGAGGACAAGGCCAAGGCGCGCAAGCTGCCGGATGGTTTGATGACCATGCCGGAGAGTGCATACCTGACGCCGAATTACGTCGCGGCAAGAGGGGGCGTCGCCAAGACCATACCGCCGGTCGTCATGTCCAATTTCTCGGACCTCTACGTGAATCCTGAAGGGCCGAACGTGTTGCAGAGCGGGGGCTGGTCGGGCTTTTCGATGGGCTGGCCCGTTGCCGTTCTTCCAATGAATCCGCGCTCAGGCAAGGAAGACAGCTACACCGATGTCACCGGACGGCAGGTCGGCACGATGTGGCCCGTCCACTGCTACGGCATGGTCGGTGTCGGGCGGAACATGTCGCCCGACACAGGCAGCGGCGCGGAGCTTTACACCGTTATCGGCCACGCCCCGCGCCACCTCGATCGCAACATCGCGCTGGTCGGCCGGGTGGTCGAGGGGATCGAGCACCTCTCCAGCCTGCCGCGCGGCACCGAGGCGCTGGGCGTTTACAAGACGCCTGAGGAACGCACGCCAATCCAGTCGGTGCGCATCGGCACAGAGGTTTCCGGTCTGCCCGCCTACGAATACCTTTCCACCGAAAGCGAAAGCTTCGCCCGTTATGCCGATGCCCGCGCCAATCGGCGGGACGCCTTTTTCATCCGCCCCGCCGGCGGCGCGGACGTGTGCAACATTCCGGTCCCGGTCCGTCGCTCGGCAGGCGCACGATGAGCGGGGAAACGTGAGCGAGAGCATCACCCACTCCGGAACCCTGTGGCGCTGGACGGGTGGCAACGGCGGCGCCTGGCACTTCATCTCCATCGATGGCGAGGCGGGCGAGGCACTGTCCGCCACGGCGCTGATGCGCCGGCTGGAAGGCCTGAGCCGCGGCTTCGGATCGCTGAAGGTGCGCGCCACCATCGGCGACAGCACCTTTGCTACCTCGGTCTTCCCGTCCAGCAGCGAAGGCTGGATGCTGCCGGTGAAGGCGGCGGTGCGCAAGGCCGAAGGGCTAGGCGAGGGGGATGCGGTGGAGGTGGTGCTGGAACTGTGAGGATCGGTTGCCCCTCCGTCACGCCCTTGCGGGCGCGCCACCTCCCCATTTGTCCTTCGGAAAAATGGGGAGGAACTGGAAAGACCCTTCCCAAATTTGCGCAGCACATTTGGGGAGGTGGCATCCGCTGCAGGCGGATGACGGAGGGGTAAAAAAATGCCACGCCCAAAAATGCGCGGAAACCTCACCAAAGCAAAACACCTCCGCGCCAGCCAGACCCTGCCCGAAGCCTTGCTATGGCGGCTGCTGAAAGGATCGCCGGGCGGCGTGCATTTCCGCCGCCAGCATGCGGTTGGCCCCTATGTGCTCGATTTCTACTGCGCCCGGGCGAAAATCGGCATCGAAGTGGACGGCATCGCGCATGACATGGGGAATCGCCCCGAACGCGATGCAGCGCGCGATGCCTGGCTGGATGCGCACGGGATCACCATCCTGCGGATTGCCGCCAGTGACGTACTGCAATCGCCAGAGGATATTGCCGAGGGCATCTTGCGGTCTTGCGGGGGGTGATGGTTGCCCCTCCGTCACGCCCTTGCGGGCGCGCCACCTCCCCATTTGTCCTTTGGAAAAATGGGGAGGAACTTGATAGTCCCTTCCCAAATTTGCGCAGCACATTTGGGGAGGTGGCAGCGCGAAGCGCTGACGGAGGGGTTCTCCCCCTAGATCCGCTCCGCCTCGGCCACGGCGTCGCTGGCCCGAAGCGCCGAGACGATGCGCGCCAGGTGGGCAAGGTCGGTGACTTCCAGATCCACTTCATAGGTGCCGAACAGTTCATCGCGCCCGGTCATTTCCAAGTGGACGATGTTGGCGCGGTTGCCGGCGAAGATGCCGGTGACTTCGGCCAGGGTGCCGGGCCGGTTGTGCAGCACGGCGCGGATGCGGCCGACGGCGCCGGTGGTGGTTTCGCCCCAGGACAGGTCCAGCCAATCGGCATCGACGCCATCGGCGAGCGCCAGGCAGTCAATCGAGTGGACTTCCACCGACTCGCCCTTGCGGCGCAGGCCGACGATGCGGTCGCCGTGGACCGGGTGGCAACATTCGCCAAGATCGAAGCCCATGCCGGCGGTGAGCCCCTTGATCGAAATGGCGCGTTCCTGCTTGGGCCATTCCTCCGCCTCGGGCAGGTCCTTGGTGCTGCCGGGGACGAGCGCTTCCATCACCTGCCGGTCATCCAGCTTGGCCGTGCCGATGCGCACCATCAGCTCTTCCTCGTCCTCCAGCTGCAGGCGCTTGACCGCGTCCTTGATCGCCTTCTTGCTGAGCTTGCCGGGCAGGCGGCCGGCGATTTCGTCAAACAGCTTGCGGCCGATCGTGGCCACTTCCTCGCGCTCTTTTGCCCGCACGGCGCGGCGGATGGCAGCGCGCGCCTTGCCGGTAACGACGAAGCCCAGCCAGGCCAGCTGGGGCGATGCCTTGCGGCTCTTGATGATTTCCACCACGTCGCCGTTGTTCAGGCTGGTGCGCAGCGGCATGTGGCGGCCGTTGATCTTCGCGCCCACCGCCATCGACCCCAGATCGGTGTGGACGGCATAGGCAAAATCGATGGGCGTTGCCCCCTTTGGAAGCTGGTACAGCGCGCCCTTGGGCGTGAAGGCGAAGATGCGATCCTGATAGATCGCCATGCGCGTGTGTTCGAGCAGCTCTTCGGCGTCGTGGCTGGCATCGACGATTTCAATGAGGTCGCGCAGCCAGCCCACCTGCCCGTCGGGCATGGCGCTCTGCTTGTAGGCCCAGTGCGCGGCCAGCCCGAATTCGTTGAGCCGATGCATCTCGTGCGTGCGGATCTGCACTTCCATGCGCATCGAGTTTTCGTAGATCAGCGAGGTGTGCAGCGAACGGTAGCCATTGGCCTTGGCGGTGGAGATATAGTCCTTGAAGCGCCCGGGAATGACGTGCCAGGTGCGGTGCAGCACGCCCAGCGCGCGGTAGCAGTCGTCCTCGCTGTCGGTCAGCACGCGGAAGGCCATGATGTCGGTGATCTGTTCAAAGGAGACGTGGCGTTCGGCCATCTTCTTCCAGATCGAATAGGGGTGCTTTTCGCGCCCCGAAACTTCCACCTTCACCCCGCCTTCGGCCAGGGCCTGCTTGATGGCGAGCGCGATGGCATCCACCTGCCCGCCCTCGCTGGAGCGGATCTGCTTCAGCCGGTCGGTAATCAGCTTGTAGGCTTCGGGCTCGAGCTGTTCGAAGGCGAGCAGCTGCATTTCGCGCATATATTCGTACATGCCCACCCGCTCGGCCAGAGGGGCATAAATATCCATCGTTTCGCGGGCGATGCGGCGGCGCTTTTCCTCGCTCTTGATGAAGTGCAGCGTGCGCATGTTGTGCAGCCGGTCGGCCAGCTTGACGAGGAGGACGCGGATGTCCTCGCTCATGGCGAGGAAGAACTTGCGCAGGTTTTCTGCCGCGCGCTCATTCTCGCCCATGGCCTCGATCTTCGACAGCTTGGTCACGCCGTCCACCAGCCGGGCGATCTCTGCCCCGAACAGCTTTTCGATCTCTTCGGTGGTGGCCAGCGTGTCTTCCACCGTATCGTGGAGCAGCGCGGTGATGATCGTTGCCTGGTCGAGCTTCAGCTCGGTCATCAGGCCGGCCACTTCCACCGGGTGGCTGAAATAGGGATCGCCGCTGGCCCGCTTTTGCGTGCCGTGTTTCTGCACGGTGTAGACATAGGCGCGGTTGAGAAGCGCCTCGTCCGCATCGGGATCGTACGCTTTGACGCGTTCAACAAGTTCGTATTGGCGAAACATTGCTGCCTAAATGCGCGGAGGCGCCGGAAAAGGGCAAGGAAAATCCTGTCCGATATTGCTCGATTGCCGCGATCGCGACTAGCGTGGCGCACGCTTTCTGGGGGTATACCATGCGTCACCTTGCCTTAGCCCTGTCGCTCGCGCTTGGCCTATGTGCGCTGAGCAGCGCCGGCGCGCGTGCCGCGCCCGCGGCTGCCAAACCGGCTGCGGCCAGGGCCGACACTTACGATGCCGAGATCGACGCGTGGGAAAAGAAGGACCTCGCCAAGAATCCGAAGGCGGATTTTCCCGCCGCGCTCGACCTGCAAAAGCGGGTCGAGGCCGATCCCAGGTCCAGGCCAGCGTCGAAGGCGCGTGTCCTGACGCTTATTTCGGCGCTCAATTTCTACAGCGGCGACTACGCCAAGTCCGCCGAACAGATGGCGCAGGCTGCGGCGATCTGGGAGGCGAACGGCGGCCCGGAAGACAAGATTGCCGAGATCGAGAACAACCGCTCCGCCATCCTGCGCGCCACGGGGCGGCTGGCCGAGGCAGAGGTCGCAGCGAAGAAAGCCATCGCGCTGCGCCGCCGGATTTTCAAGGATCCCAGTGTCGAGGTGGGCAGTTCGCTCTACAACCTGGGCGCCACCTACATCAGCGCCGGGCGCTACATGGACGCCATCGCCCCCCTGCGCGAGGCGCTGCAATTGCAGGAGCGCGCGGAGCCGGGCAATGCGCCGGTGCTGGTGATGCGGATCACCGGCCTTGCCGCCGTACTCAACGAAGCCGACCAAAAGGACGAAGCGATTGCGCTGGCCCGCCGCGCGGTGGAGATTGCCACGGAAAAGCTGGGCGACAGCCACCCCTATACAGCCGGCGCGCTCAACAACCTGGGAACCAACCTCAACGAGGCTGGCCGTTATGCGGAATCGATCCCGGTGCTGCGCGAAACGCTGCGCGTGCGGCTGAAAACGGCAGGAGAGGACAGCGCCGATACCGCCGTTTCGCTGCGCAACCTTGCCTTCGCACTGGAGGCGAGCGGCAAGCTGGACGAAAGCCGCGCACTCAACGAACGCGCGCTCGATATCCTGAAACGCAAGCCCGACCTGGCGCAGCCGGTGGCGATTTCGCGGGTCTATGGCGCCCTCGCGCTGAACGCCGTGGCGCGCGAGGACTGGCAGACCTATGACGCGGTGATCGCGCAGTCGATCGCCAGTGCCGACAAGGCCTTTCCCGAAAACAGCTATGACCGCGCCTATCCGCACGTCCAGCACGCCGCGATCCTCGCCCGGCGCGGGCGCGGGGCCGAAGCTTTGCCGATCGCGGAAAAATGGGTGCCGGTGATCCAGAAGGCGATGGGCCCGGCGCACCGCGATCGTATCTGGGCCGAGGCGCTGCTGGCCCGGCTGCGCGCCGAGGCCGGCAACGTCGCGGGCGGTGCGCCGCTTGCCGATGCCGCCGCGGCGGAACTGGCCCGCAAGCTCTCCAGCTTCAGCACCGGCGACCGCGTAATGATCCGCGAGGCGGAGATGAACCACAAGGCGGCGACCGAACTGTTCCAGTTCGCCCTGGCCGCAAAGGACGATGCGCGAGTCTTCACCGCGCTGCAGCTCGCCTCGATCTCCGACCTTGCCGTCAGCCAGCAATCGGGCGCGGACCTCAGCCAGGCCGCAGACAGTTCCGCGCTTGCCGCACGGCGCGAAGTGCAGGCCCTCGCCCGCAGCGAGGCGGAGCTTGCCGGCCGGCAGGCCCGCGCCCTGCAGATGCGCGATCCCGAGGCAAACGCCATTGGCAAGGAACTCGACGCGGTCAAAGTCCGCCGCCTTGAGGCCGAGTCCGCGCTGCGCAGCCGCTTTCCCGATTTCGCCGCGCGGTATCGCCCCAGTCCGATCGCCCTCGCCGATTTTCAGGCGCGCATGGCCCCCGGCAGCGCGCTGGTCGCGGTGATCGAATCGCCAAACCGGTCGTGGGCGGTCAACGTGACGCCGGCATCGCTTGCCGTCTCCGCCTTTGAAACCAGCGCGGCGACAAAGGCCGCCAACGCCCTGCGCGATGCCGTGGATGGACCGGCGGCTGATCTTTCCGCCTTCCCTTACGCGCAGAGCCACGCGCTGTACCGCATGCTGGTGACAGGCAAGGCGCGGCAGGCAAAGGCGCTGCTCTATTTCGGCGGACGCCAGCTGGCTGCCCTGCCGCCGGGCCTGCTGACCACGCGGCCATGGCGCGGCCCGCTGCAGCGCGCTCCGTGGCTTGCCCGATCGGCATCGGTGCGGGTGATCGGCAACCTTACGCTGTTCAACAAGCCGCGCAGGACCCTTGCCCGGGCCACCGATCTGGTGGTCGGCATCGGCGGCCCCGACCTGCGCCCCGACACGACGCGGATTGCCGGCCTGTTCCGTTCCGGCAAGCCGGACGGCCTGACCATCGACGCCCTGCCGCCCTTGCCCGAGGCGCAAAAGGAGCTGCGTGCCATAGCCGCCGCCCTGCCCGGCGCGCGCGATCTGGTGCTGGTCGGCGCTGCCTCGGCCGAGGAAAAGGTCAAGGCGATGAGCCGTGCCGGCGAACTTGCCGACGCCCGCATCATCGCCTTTGCCACCCACGGACTGGTCGCGGGCGAAATGCGCGGCCTGTGGGAACCGGCGCTGCTGCTGGGCACGACCGGCGCGCAAAGCGGCGAGGACGGACTGCTGGGCGCCAGCGAGATCGCCGCCATGCGGCTGAGCGCCGACCTGGTGATCCTTTCGGCGTGCAACACCAGCGCCGGGGATGGCCAGGGCGGCCCGGTCTATTCCGGCCTTGCCACGGCCTTTGCCGAAGCCGGCGCGGGATCGCTGATGCTGTCGCACTGGCGCGTGCGCGACGATGCCGCCGCCCGGCTCAGCGTGGAGACCGTGCGCCTTTCGGCCAGCGGCTTGTCCCACGCCGAAGCGCTGCGCCGCGCCGAACTGGCGCTGATGGCGGACCGTTCCGTGCCCGGTTCGGCCCACCCGGCAATCTGGGCGCCCTTCGTGGTGGTCGAGAACTAGGCCGTAAACTCATAAACGGCGCCATCGAGGTTTGGGTCAGAATGGCTCAGTGCGAGGAAGGAAGGCGCAGGAATATGTCGATATTTTTAGGCTTCCTGACGCGGCAATGGGCCATTCTGAGCAAATCCCGGAGGGACGCGCAAATGGCTTCCATCTCGGGCGAACCGGCCCTGGCAAAGGCAACCAGCCTTCGCGGCGGGCCGCTTCGCCCGATATGTTCGCCATTTGCGCGCCTCGATGGTGCCGTCTATGAGTTTACGGCCTAGGCCGTCGCGGCTAGCTGCTAGCCGTTGAAGGTCTTGCCCTCAGCCACCAGCCGCTCGAGATAGGGCGAGGGAGCAAAGGCATCGCCGTGCGCCGCCTGCAAGGACTTCAGCTTTGCCAGCACCTGCGGCAGGCCTTGCAGATCAGCCCAGAACATCGGGCCGCCGCGGTACTTCGGCCAGCCGTAGCCGGTGATCCAGACGATATCGATGTCCGACGCGCGGGCGGCGATGCCTTCATCGAGGATCTTCGCCCCTTCGTTGACCATGGCGTAGAGGATGCGGTCCTGCACCTCTTCATCGCTGATCGCCCGCTGCGCAATGCCTGACTTCGCGGCAAAATCGGCGATCACCTGCAGCGCAACCGGGGACGGCGTGGCGTTACGCTTTTCGTCGTAATCGTAATAGCCGCCGCCGGACTTCTGGCCGTGGCGACCCATTTCGTTCAGCACTTCGCGGACATTGGCCGAACTGGTGGTCGCCGGATTCCAGCCCACGTCGAGCCCGACCAGATCGCGCATCTGGAAGTGGCCCATGGCAAAACCGAAGTCATAGATGGCCTTGTCCACCGCCTGCGGCGTCGCGCCTTCGAGGATCAGCGCATCGGCCTGGGTGTTGCGCGCGGCAAGGATGCGGTTGCCGATGAAGCCTGGCCCATTGCCCGCCAGAACGCTGATCTTGCCGATGGTCTTGCCCAGCTTCATGGCGGTGGCGATGACGGCGGGCGAACTGGCCCTGGCGCGCACCACTTCCAGCAGCTTCATCACGTTTGCCGGCGAGAAGAAGTGCATGCCCAGCACGCTTTCCGGGCGTGAGGTGACCTTGGCGATCTCGTCGATGTCGAGGTAGCTGGTATTGGTCGCAAGGATCGCGCCGGGCTTTGCCACCGCGTCAAGCTTGCGGAACACGTCCTGCTTCACGTCCATGCGTTCGAACACGGCCTCGATGATCAGGTCGCAATCGGCCAGATCGTCGTAGGACAGCGTTCCGGTGAGCAGGCCCATGCGCGCATCGATATCCTCGACGCGCAACTTGCCCTTGCTGGCGGTGATCTCGTAATTCTTGCGGATCACGCCAAGCCCGCGTTCCAGCGCGTCCGGCTTCATTTCGAGCAGCACCACCGGAATGCCGACATTGGCGAAGTTCATCGCAATGCCGCCGCCCATCGTGCCAGCGCCGATCACGCCGACCTTGGTGACCGGCAGCACCTGGGTGTCGGCGGGCAGGCCTTCGACCTTGGCGGCCTGACGCTCGGCAAAGAAGACATGGCGCTGCGCGGCGGACTGGCTGTCGGCCATCAATTCGTCGAACAGCGAGCGTTCATAGGCCAGCGCCTCGTCAAACGGGCGGTCGGACAGGGTCGCTTCAACGCACTTGATGATGTTTTCTGGCGCCTTGAAGCCGCGAAACTTCTTGGCGTTGGCCTTGCGGAAATCATCGAACAGGCCGGGGTTGGCGCGCGCCTCGTCCAGCTTGTCCGCCTTGTCGCGCACCTTGACCAGCGGACGCCCTTCGTCGAGCACGCGGCCCGCAAGGGCCACGGCATCAGCGCGCAGGCTGCCTTCGCCCGCCAGTTCGTCAACCAGCCCCATTTCGAGCGCCGCCTTGGCCGAAACCGGCGAGCCGCTGGTGATCATGTCAAGCGCCTTCGCCACGCCGACCACGCGCGGCAGCCGCTGCGTGCCGCCAGCACCCGGCAACAGGCCAAGGTTGACTTCGGGCAGGCCGCATTTGGCCGAGGGCACGGCGATGCGATAGTTGGCCACCAGCGCCAGTTCCAGCCCGCCGCCCAGCGCCGTGCCATGGATTGCCGCAACCACCGGCTTGGTCGAATTCTCGACGATCTTCTGCAGGTCGCGCAGCGACGGATCCTGCTGCACCTTGCCGAATTCGGTGATGTCGGCCCCGGCGTAGAAGGTGCGCCCTTCGCAGGCGATGACGATGGCGCCCACCGCGTCATCGGCCAAGGCCCGGGCCATGCCTTCGGCCACGCCCTGCCGCACCGCCGCCGACAGTGCGTTGACCGGCGGATTGTTGCTGGTGATCACGGCCACGCGGCCTTCGGTTTCGTATGTGGTGACGGGGTTGATCTGCATGTTCGCCTCTTTGAAAATCGGGGTGCGGGGCCGGGGTCAGCCGCCGATGGTGCGGTCAGACGGCCAGAATTTCTGGCGCAGCGCCTTCTTGTTGACCTTGCCCATCACCGTGCGGCCGACATCCTCGACAAAATCGTAGGAGCGCGGGCATTTGAACCCGGCAAGGCTGGCGCGGCAAAAGGCGTTGAGATCTTCCGGAGACGGCGGATTGGCGGGATCGGACGGGACGACCAGGGCTTTCGCCTCTTCGCCCATTTCGGCGTTCGGCACGCCCAGGACGACGACATCGGCGACCTGCGCATGGCGGATGAGCACCTGCTCGGCCTCGGCCGGATAGATGTTGACCCCGCCGCTGACGATCATGTCGGACACCCGGTCGGTGATGAACAGGTAGCCTTCGTCATCGACATAGCCGACCTCGCCCAGGGTGAAGACGCCGGGCGCAATGTGCGCCGCCGCGGTCTTTTCCGGATCGCCTTCATAGACGATTCCGCGCCCGGTGGTGTCGCGGAAATAGACCTGGCCTTCCTGGTTGGCGCCCAGTTCTGTGCCGTCCGGGCCGATGATGACGGTCGAATAGGGCGGCTGCGCCCGGCCGACCGAACCCGGACGCTCAAGCCATTCAGTCGAGGTGATGAAGGTGGTCGATCCCGCCTCGGTGCCGCCATAGGCCTCGACCAGCACCGGGCCGAACCAGTCGATCATCGCGCGCTTCACCTCGCGCGGGCAGGCCGCACCGGTATGCGCCATGCGCTGCATGCTGGAAACATCGTACTTCGCCCGCACTTCGGCGGGAAGGGCAAGCATGCGCTGGAAATGGGTTGGCACCATGACCGATCCGGCAACGCGGTGCTTTTCGATCGTCGCCAGCGCCGTTTCCGCATCGAAGTGGCTCATGACGATCAGCGCGGTCCCGGCAAACACGTTGCGCGCCTGGCCGAGAGGCCCGGTGTGGTAAAGCGGCCCCATCGCGATACCCGGTGAGGGGGTGGCCTTGGGCCGGACAAGGCTGGAAAATTCGGCGATCGTCGCGGCATCGGGCCAGTATTGCGGCGGGGTCTGCGTTGCCTTCGGCTTGCCCGTGGTGCCCGATGTGTAGTGCAGGTGCGGCAGTGGCCGGGCATCGGACGGCGGCGCGCTGTCCGATGCGGTCGCCAGCCAGTCCTCCCACCGCACCAAGCCGCCGCGCGGCTCGCAGCGCCAGCCGACGACGAGCGACACGCCGGTCGCTGCCGCCGCTTCCAGCCCGGCATCGGCGGTCTCCGGACCGACGAGCAGCACCGAGGCCCCGGAATCCGACAGGATGTATTCAAGCTCGCCCGCTGTCAGGTGGTAGCTGGCCGGAACGGTCGACACCCCGGCCTCGATCCCGGCGACATAGGCCAGCGCGGTTTCGGCGCTGTTCGGCGCGAAGACGCAGACCCGGCGCGATCCGTCTACCGCCCCGCGCATGGCGTTGGCGGCGCGGTTGAGCACAGGATCGAGCGCCCGCCAGGTCCACGACTGGCGCTCGTCGGCCAGCGCCAGTTCGTCAAGGCGAGCGGGATCGAGCTGGGAAACGGTAAGCGACATCAGGTACTCTCACGCGAAAGAATGGCCGGGCCAAGGAAGCGCAGGGCAAAACGGAAACAGGCGAGCGCGATCAGCGCGCCGGCGGTGACGACGATGGCCAGCGAGTAGCCAAGCTTGCTCTCGTCCATGAACACGTAGTCGGTCAGGCTGGCGACCAGTGCGGGGCCGGCGCCCTGTCCGATCATGGTGAAAACGAACAGGAAGAAGCCCAGCAGCTTCGCCCGCGCCGTGGCCGGGGCGATGAGCGCCAGGATGGTCGAGACATAGACCATGAACGGCACGGTGATGAACTGCGCAACGCAGTATCCGGCCAGGAAGGCCCAGGCGCTGTCGGTGAAGAACATCCAGGCCAGAACCGGCAGCACGGCGAGGATCAGCCACGAATAGAACCGCAGGTGCGCATCCTTCATGCCGCGCGCGAACAGACGGTCGACGATCCAGCCGTTGACCACCAGCGAGCCGGCCGAAACGATGTTCATCGCGCTCAGCGCGCCGCCATACTGCACCGGCGTCCAGCCGAAGCGCCGCTCGATATAGGCGGGCACCCAGTTGGTCATCGAATAGCCGCAGACGGCAAGGCACGAGGTGCCAAGCAGCATCAGCAGCAACAGCGGCCAATGCGCGGCGAGGAACGGCCCCAGCGGTTCGGCCGCGCCGCCGCGCGCTTGTCGGCGGCCCGGATCGGGAAAGCTGAACACCAGCAGAGCCAGCAGCAGGCCCGGCGCGCCGACCATCATCAGCACCATTTGCCAGGGCTGCGCCGGTCCGTGGATCGGCAGGTCGATGCCGGCGCGTGCGGTGGCATAGGCGATGGCAAGCCCGCCCAGCCCGAAGGCCGTGGCCGAGCCGACCTTGCCGGCCATCTGGAAGGTCGATGTCGCGCGGGTCAGCAGGCGCTGGGGAAAGCCGTCGGCGATCAGCGAATAGGCCGCCGGCAGCAGGGCTGCCTCGCCCGCGCCGACGAAGACACGGGCCAGCAGCAACTGGTGATAGGTGCTGGCAAAGCCGCTGGCGACCGTGGCGAAGGCCCAGACAATGGCCCCGCCGAAAATGATCCAGCGCCGCGGCCAGCGATCCGCCGCCCAGCCCAGCGGCAGGCCGAACAGCGCATAGGACACGGCGAAGGAAGTGGACGTGACCATGCTCACTTCAACATCGCTGAGCCCAAGGTCGAGCTTGATCGGCTTGACCAGCATCGACAGGATCAGCCGGTCAAGCCACGAGAAAACGTAGAGCACGAAGAGGACGGCCACCATCCACCACGCCCGGCCGAGCGCCGGTTCGCTGGATGCCTGTCCGTCCCGGTTCATCGCTGTTCCCCGCCCGGCCGCTTAACGAACCGGCTCGGCGGCCAGTTCGGCGATCTTCAGCTTGGCCAGCTGCGCCATGTGCACTTCATCCGGGCCATCGGCAAAGCGCAGGAAGCGCGCGTTGGTGAAGGCTTCGACCACGGGGAAATCGTCGGACAGGCCGATGGCGCCATGAATCTGGATCGCGCGGTCGGCCACGGTCTGGCACATGCGCGGGGCGACGATCTTGATCGCGGCGATGAGGTCCTTTGCCACCTTGTTGCCATAACGGTCCATGGCATCCGCGGCCTTCAGCGTGAGCAGGCGCGCCTGTTCGATCTCGCAGAACGACAGGGCAATGTCCTGCCGGATCGACCCCTGTTCGGACAGCTTGCGACCAAAGGCAACACGGCTTTCGGCGCGGCGCACCATGTATTCCAGCGCCCGCTGCGCCTGCCCGATCAGACGCATGCAGTGGTGGATGCGACCCGGCCCGAGGCGACCCTGGGCGATTTCAAACCCGCGCCCTTCGCCCAGAAGCAGGTTTTCTGCAGGCACACGGACATTGTCGAACACGATCTCGCAGTGGCCGCCGGGGCCGTGGAACGTGCCCATCACGCCAAGCGGGCGGACCACCTCGATACCCGGCGTGTCGGCCGGAATGATGATCTGCGAATGCTGCTGGTGGCGCCCGCGCTCCTCGTTGGGGGTGCGGCCGATCAGGATATAGACCTTGGTGTTCGGGTCCATCGCGCCCGAAATCCACCACTTGCGGCCGTTGATCACATAGTCGTCACCATCGCGGATGATGGTCGTGGCCAGCTGCGTGGCGTCGGACGAGGCAACGCCCGGTTCGGTCATTACATAGGCGGAGCGGATTTCGCCTGCGAGCAGCGGCTTCAGCCAGCGTTCGTGGTGTTCGCCCGTGCCGTATTTCGCCAGCAGCTCCATGTTGCCGGTATCGGGCGCGGAGCAGTTGAAAAACTCGCTGGCGCCGGTGACGCGGCCCATCTGTTCGGCCAGGGGAGCGTATTCCAGATTGGTCAGCCCGGGGCTCCATTCGCCGTATTCGTGCGGCAGGAACAGGTTCCAAAGGCCAGCGTCACGCGCCTTCTGCTTGATCGGTTCGATGCCCGGCCAACGCTGCCACATGGTCGCCGGGTCCTTCTGCCAGTTCTCCTTCTCGTGCTCGATCGGGTAGACATGCTCGTCCATGAAGGCGATCAGCCGCTCGCGCAGATCCTTCACCTTGGGGCTGAATTCGAAGTCCATGGGGTTCCCTTTTCGAAACGGGTCTAAAGCAGCAGGCCGCCATCGACGGTAATCGTCTGGCCGGTGACATAGCCGGAAAGCGGCGAGGCGAGGAACAGGGCAACGCCGGCCATTTCCTCGACCGAGCCGAATCGGCCGAGCGGAATTTTCGCCAACGCGCGGCCGCGGCGTTCCTCGCTGTCCATCGTTATCTTGGTCATCTTGGTATCGACCAGGCTGGGGGCGATGCCGTTGACGCGGATGCCTTCGCCCGCCCAGGCCTTGGCCAGCGCGCGGACAAGATTGACCGCCCCGGCCTTCGACGCGGCATAGGCGGGGTTGGCGATGGTCGCCTGGAACGCGCCGACCGAGCTGACGACAATGACGCGCCCCTTCGCGGCGGCCAGTGCGGGCTGGAAGCGGGTGGAGATATGCATCACCGAATCAAGGTTCACCGCCATGACCTTGCTCCAGCCTTCCGGCGTGAATTCCTGCCGCTTGTACAGCACCGCGCCCTGCGAATGCACCAGCACGTCGATCTGGTCGAACGGGGCGGGCGCGGCGGCGATCGCCTGCGGGCTCGATACGTCGACCTGGGTGTAGCCCATGCCGGCAAGGTCCGAATCCGCGCCGTCATAGTCCGCTGCCGAGGCGCGCGTTCCCCAGACGTGGACCTTGGCCCCGCGGTCCCGCAGCGCCGCGGCAATGCCGTTGCCGATGCCGCTCGACCCGCCGATGACAAGGGCGTTCTGCCCGGTGAAGTCCAGTTCGCTCATCGTGCTACCTTGTCAGCGCCACGGCCCGTTCGAGCAGGACGAGGGCGCGCTTGTGAAGCTTGTCGCCGGTTTCCTTCGGCGCCTTTCCGGCGCAGGCGCGGGCGAAGGTGCCTTCCAGAAGGATGCCCAGCTTGTAGCAGGCCATGGCGTGATACCAGTCCACCGCATCCAGGCTGCGCGACGATCCCGCGCGGTAGCGATCGACCAGTTCGGCGGCGCTGGGAAAGCCGATCCACGGGCTGACCGAAACCGTGCTTTCCCCGTCGCCATCGGGCCAGGTCGCCAGCACCCAGCCAAGGTCGATCAGCGGATCGCCGATGGTCGCCAGCTCCCAGTCGATGATCGCGGCAAGGCGCGGGCCATCGTGGCGGAACATGACATTGGCGAGGTGATAGTCACCGTGCATGATGCCGGGCTGGAATGCGGCGGGGCGGTTGGCTTCGAGCCAGGCGCCCGTCCGCTCGATCCCCGGCAGAGCCCCCGCGCCGGGCCAGCCGTCAAGCTCGGCATAGGAGGCAAGCTGGGCGGTCCAGCGCGGCACCTGCCGGGCGAGGAAATTGTCCGGCTTGCCGAAATCACCAAGGCCGACCGCTTCATGATCGACCTGCCCCAGTGCAACGATGCCGTCGATCAGCGCCAGGCCCATGGCATACTGCATCTCGGCCGATCCGGCGTGCAGCGGCGGCAACTGGCCAACCGGGTTGAAGCCGTCCACCGGCTCCATCAGGTAGAAGGCCGCGCCCAGCACGCTTTCATCCCCGCAGGCAGCGATCAGGGCGGGATGCGGCACCGGCGTTCCTGCCAGCGCACCCAACACGCGGGCTTCGCGGCGCATCGTCTCGTTCGATCCGGCGCGCAGGTGCAGCGGCGGGCGGCGAAAGACATAGGACCGCCCGGCGCGGGTGAAGCGCAGCAGAATGTTCTGGGTGCCGCCGGTCAGCGTCTGGACCGAATCGATCGCACCGGAGCCGAGCCCCTGCCCGTCCATCCACGCAGCCAGCAATTCCAGATCGACGAGCTCTTGCACCTGCATCCTCTGACTGTGGCGGTGCATATCGGTGCGATTGCCCGCGTCGTTGGTTCGCCCGCGATAATGCACTTGACGCCGGTGCCGCGCAATGAAATTTTGCACTTGATAGCAAAATTGCACAGACTATGGCCTGGCGGCCTGCACCGCCGCGAGGCTTTGCTGACCGGAGACGAGAACGACCATGGCCGAAGCCTATATTGCAGCCCTTTCCCGCAGCGCCGGTGGCAAGCGTGGAGGCCGTCTGGCCGGGGTCCATCCCGCCGATCTGGCCGGCAAGGTGTTGAGCGGCCTTGTCGCGAAAGCGGGTATCGATCCGGCTGCCATCGGCGATGTCATCATGGGCTGCGCCTGCCCGGGCGGCGAGCAGGGCGCGAACATTGCCCGCAACGCCGTGCTGGCGGCCGGCCTGCCCGAATCGGTGCCGGCCACCCATGTCGACCGGCAGTGCGGATCGTCGCAGCAGGCGCTCCATTTTGCCGCGGCCACGGTGATGTCGGGCGTGATGGACGTGGTCGTCGCCGCCGGCGTCGAAAGCATGACCCGCGTGCCGATGGGCCTGCCCTGGACGCTGGCCGCGCAGCACGGCTACGGCACCTATCGCAGCCCGGGGATCGAAGCGCGCTATCCCGGCACGCCGTTCAGCCAGTTTGGCGGGGCGGAGCTGATGGCGCAGAAGTATGATCTCAGCCGCGAGACGCTCGATCTCTATGCCCTCGAAAGCCACCGCCGCGCGGCCGAGGCGACGCGTGCCGGCAAGTTCGCCGATGAGATCGTCGGCATCGAGGTGACGACGCCCGAGGGCGAAACCATGCTCCATGTGGCGGACGAGGGCATTCGCTTCGATGCCAGCCTGGAAAAGATGGCGAGCATGAAGACGCTGAGCGAAGGCGGCGTCATTACCGCCGCCAATGCCAGCCAGATCTGCGACGGTGCGGCGGCGCTGCTGGTGGTCAACGAACGCGGGCTGAAGGCGCTGGGCCTGACCCCGCTGGCCCGCGTGCACGAGATGACGGTGATCGGCCACGATCCGGTAATCATGCTCGAAGCGCCGATCCCGGCCACCCGGCTTTCGCTCGAACGGGCAGGGCTGACGCTCGGCGATATCGACCTGTACGAAGTCAACGAAGCCTTCGCATCCGTTCCGCTGGCGTGGATGAAGGCGCTTGATGCCGATCCGGCGCGGCTCAATGTCCACGGCGGCGCCATCGCACTCGGCCATCCGCTTGGCGGATCGGGCGCGAAGCTGATGGCTACGCTGGTGAGCGCGCTGCGCCAGACGGGCGGGCGCTATGGCCTGCAAACCATGTGCGAGGCCGGCGGCATGGCCAATGTCACCATTGTCGAACGGCTCTAGGGCGCATCGTCGGCGGGGCTGAACCGCCCCCGTTCAACCTTCGATTTCGAGCGCCCGTTCCGGACAGGCACGCGCCGCGCGGCGCGCCCTTTGCGCGTCGTCGCCACTGGCCACGACATCGCCTGGGACGATGAAGCCTTCGTCATCAAGGTCGAACAGGTCGGGCGCCAGCGCCCAGCAACGGGCGTGTCCCTGGCACTTTTCGCGGTGAACGATGATTCTTACGCTTTCCATGCCGCCTTGCATAATTGCCTCTCCTGTTGCGTCCAGCGAAAAATAACCTCAAGTGCAAAATATGGCTGGCAAGGCCTATCGGATTGTCCTAATGTCGATTCCGAAAGGGCGAGGATCGAGGCGTCGGGAGGCAGCGCGAAAGGCAATATGGACGACCGGGATTTCAGGCTTGAAGCACGCGCATGGCTGACGGAAAACTTTCCGCCGGCCCTGAAGGGCGTGAACGGGCTGATCTTCCAGGGCGATGCCCATGCTGCCGCCGCCAACCCCGATTTCCAGCTTTGGCGGCAGCGCATGGCCGACAAGGGCTGGGGCGTCCCGACCTGGCCCGCGCGCTTTGGTGGGGCCGACCTGTCCGAGGCGCAGGGCAAGATCATTGGCGAGGAACTGGCCGCGCTTGGCGGGTTCAACCCGATCCGCAGCTTTGCCACGATGATGCTGGGGCCGACGCTGCTCGAATTCGGCACCGAAGAGCAGAAGGCGCTGCACCTGCCGCCGATCGCCCGGCACGATCTGCGCTGGTGCCAGGGCTTTTCCGAGCCCGGCGCCGGTTCCGATCTTGCCTCGCTGAAGACCAAATGCGTCGACATGGGCGATCACTGGCTCGTCACCGGGCAGAAGATCTGGACCTCGGGCGCCGATCAGGCCGATTGGTGCTTTGCCCTCGTCCGCACCGATACCAGCGTGAAGCAGGGCGGCATCAGCTTCCTGCTGATCGATATGAAAAGCGAAGGCGTGGAACCCCGCCCCATCGTGCTCATTTCCGGCTCCACCCACTTCTGCGAAGTGTTCTTCAACGATGTCAAAGTGCCCAAGGGCAACATGGTGGGGGCGATCAACCAGGGTTGGGGCGTGGCCAAGCGCCTGCTGCAGCACGAACGCAGCAACATCTCCACCGTCCGGTCCGACATGGGATCGCTGGCGCCGACGGGGCATCGCTATGCCGGCACCGACAGCCAGGGCCGCATCGCTGATGCCGACCTGCGCGGCCGCATGGTGAAGAATGCCATGCGGCAGGACGCCTATGCCCGCATGCTGGTCCACTTCGCCGAAGAGGCGAGCAACGGCGGGCCAAGCAACCGCGTTTCGGTGTCGAAGAACCTGTGGTCCACGATTGCGCAGGACCGCGCCGAACTGGCGATCGAGGCCATGGGCTATGACGGCCTGGCCTGGAGCGACACCGGCTATCGCGCCGACGAGGCGGAGGCGATGCGCGCCTTCCTTCATGCGCGTGCCTTTTCGATTTATGGTGGCAGCTACGAAGTGCAGGCCAACATCACGGCCAAGCGCTCGCTTGGCTTGCCGGACAGCTGAGCGAAGGGTGGGCGCGTGGCGGTACTGACCGAAGAACAGGTCATGCTGAAAGACATGGCGGCGGACTGGGTGCGGGACCGCATGCCGGTTACGGAAACGCGCGCGCTCTATGATCACGGTGGTGGCGGCAAGCGCAACGGATCGGCCAGCTGGCACGAACACCACTACGGCGAGATGGCGGCAATGGGCTGGACCGGGATCGTCGTTCCGGAAAGCCATGGCGGGCTGCAATTCGGCTATCGCTCGATGGGGCTCGTGCTGGAACAGTGCGGCCGCACGCTGGCGGCGACCCCGCTGCACAGCTCGGCGCTGGTCGCCGCCTCTGCCCTCGCGCTCGGCGGCAGTGAAGCGCAGCAGGCGCGCTGGCTCCCCGCGATTGCCGACGGTTCGCTGATCGCCACGCTGGCGAGCGAGGAAGGCCCGCGCCACGATCCCCTTGGCCAGGCCACGACCGCGCGGCGCGAGGGCGAAGGCTGGGTCATCGATGGCACCAAGCGCCCGGTCGCCGATGGCATGGAAGCCGGACTTTTCATCGTCTCCGCCCGCACATCGGGCAGCATCGGCAGCGCCGAGGGCATCAGCCTGTTTCTCGTCCCCGCGGACAGCGCGGGCCTGAGCCGGACAGCGCTCGACCAGGTCGACGCGCGCCGCCCCTGCGAACTGACACTCGCCGGAGTGCAACTGCCCGCCGATGCCTTGCTCGGCCCGGTCGATGGCGGTGCGCCGCTGCTCGAACAGGTGCTCGACCGCGCCCGCGCCGGGCTTGCCGCCGAGCTGCTGGGGCTGGCCGAACAGGCGTTTGAAACCACCGTCGATTACATGAAAACCCGCGTCCAGTTCGATCGTCCGATCGGATCGTTCCAGGCGCTGCAGCACCGCGTGGCGGATCTTTTCGGCGAAATCCAGCTGGCCCGCGCCGCGGTGGAAGACGCGCTTGACGCCATCGATACCGGCTCCGCCCAGGTGCCGGCGCTGGCGTCCCTTGCCAAGGCGCTGGCGGGCGACTGCGCCGTGCTGATCGCCAAGCAGATGGTGCAATTGCACGGCGGCATCGGCATGACTCACGAACACGATGCCGGGCTTTACCTGAAACGCGCACTGACCGCGTCGCAATACTATGGCAACCCGGCGTTCCATCGCGACCGCTGGGGCCGCCTCAACGGCTTCTGATCCGATGACTCCTTCGCGTGAAGTGCAGCTGAAGCGCCGCCCGGTCGGCAGCCCGGTGGACGCCGATTTTGCGGTGGTCAGCACCTCCGTACCGCCGCCCGGCCCCGGCGAGGTGCAGGTGCGCAACCTCTACATGGCGGTCGATCCGGCAATGCGCGGGCGGATGAGCGACGCGAAAAGCTATATCCCGCCCTTCGCGCTCGACGCTGCGATGGAAGGCCCGGCGATTGGCGAGGTGCTGGCCTCCAACGATCCCGGTTTCGCGCCCGGCGACCTCGTGTTTTCACGTCTTGGCTGGCGCGAAGTGTTCAACGCCCCGGCATCGGCGCTGCAACAGCGAGACAGGGGCAGCCTGCCGCCGTCGGCCTATCTCGGCTTCGCCGGGTCCACGGGGCTGACCGCCTATGCCGGCCTTCTGCGCATTGCCCAGGTGAAGGAGGGCGACGTCGTTTTTGTCTCGGCCGCATCGGGCGCGGTGGGATCGATCGCCTGCCAGATCGCCCGGATCAAGGGCGCCCGCGTCATCGGTTCGGCCGGGGGGGCGCGCAAGAAGGCGTTCCTGCTCGACGAGCTCGGCCTGGATGCCGCGATCGATTACAAGGCCGAGGACAACCTGACCAAGGCTTTGGCCCGCGAAGTCAAGGCGATCGGCGCCACGGGCATCGACGTGAACTTCGAAAACGTCGGCGGCGATCACCTGCAGGCGGCGATTGCGCTCGCCAACCCGCACGCCCGCATGGCGATCTGCGGCATGATTTCGCAGTACAACGTCACCGATGCGCCCACCGTGCCGCGCAACCTGACCATGATCATGACCAAGAGCCTGCGGCTTGAAGGCTATATCGTGCTGCATCACATGGACCTTGAACCGCAGTTCCTTGCCGACATGACAGCCTGGCACGCAGCGGGATTGATCCGGCAGAGCGAAACCGTGCATGATGGCATCGACAACGCGCTGGCCGCCTTCAACGGGCTTTTCAGCGGCGCCAACCTTGGCCGCACGCTGGTGAAGCTGGCCTGATCGGACGGACCTGACGATGACTGCCGCAGCCTCTGGCCCTGCCTCCGCCCCCCGCGCCCTTGACGGCATCAAGGTGCTTGATCTTTCGCGGGTTCTGGCCGGCCCCTGGTCCACCCAGATCCTGGCCGATTTCGGCGCCGAGGTGCTGAAGGTGGAACTGCCCGGCAAGGGCGACGATACCCGCGGCTGGGGTCCGCCGTTCCTGTCCCTGCCCGACGGGTCGGACGATCCGCAGGAAAGCGCCTATTACCTCTGCGCCAACCGCAACAAGCGCTCCGCCGCGATCAACCTTGCCGATCCGGCGGGCGCGGCGCTGATCCGCCGCCTTGCCGCCGAAGCCGACATTCTCGTCGAAAACTTCAAGGTCGGTGGGCTGAAGAAATACGGCCTTGATTACGAATCGATCCGGGCGATCAACCCGGCCATCGTCTATTGCTCGATCACCGGCTTCGGCCAGAACGGCCCTTACAAGGATCGTGGCGGCTACGATTTCGTCGCGCAGGGCATGGGCGGGTTCATGTCGATCACCGGCGAGGAACACGGCGGCCCGCTGCGCGCCGGGGTGGCCATGGCGGACCTTTCGACCGGCATGTATGCCACGGTGTCGATCCTGATGGCCCTGCGCCATGCCGAACGCACCGGCGAGGGTCAGCAGATCGACGTGTCGCTGCTCGATACGCAGATCGCCATGCTCGCCAACCAGGGATCGAACTGGCTGGTGGGCGGCGTCACGCCCGGACGGCTCGGCAACCGCCACCCCACCGTGGTTCCCTACAAGACCTTCGAGGTGGCTGACGGGGTGATGATCATCGCCATCGGCAACGACGGCCAGTTCCGCGCCTTTGCCCGCGAGATGGGCGTGCCCGAATGGGCCGAGGACGAACGTTTTGCCACCAGTCGCCAGCGCCTGATCCACCGCGAGGCGATCGAGGCTATGGTGCAGGACGTGGTTCGGGGGCACGCCAGCGGCGACCTGATCGCGCGGTTCGAGCGGGTCGGCGTGCCCGCCGGGCCGGTCAACACGATCAGGGACATCTTCGCCGATCCCTTCATCGCGGCGCGGCAGAC
>JBJTLW010000162.1:0-5073 GCA_046063225.1 Novosphingobium sp.
TACATGGGCTGCGTGCTGCCCGCCGGGCTTGGCCAGTCGCCCGCCCGCCAGGTGGCGCTGAAGGCCGGCCTGCCGATCAATGTCGAGGCATCGACGGTGAACAAGGTCTGCGGATCGGGCATGCAGACGGTGATCATGGGGGCCGAGGCGCTGGCCGCCGGTTCGGTGGACCTGCTCGTCGCAGGCGGGATGGAAAGCATGACGAACGCGCCCTACCTCCTCAAGAAGCATCGCGGCGGCGCGCGCGCCGGGCATGATACGGCCTATGATCACATGTTCCTCGATGGCCTGGAAGATGCCTATGAGGGCAGCTCGATGGGCGCCTTCGCCCAGGCCGTCTGCGATGAATACCAGCTCACACGCGAAGCGCAGGATGCCTATGCGATCGAATCGCTGCGCCGCGCGCAGGACGCGATTGCGACCGGCGCATTTGCCAGCGAAATCGTGCCGGTGACGGTCAAGACACGCGCTGGCGAAGTCATCGTCGATACCGACGAACAGCCCGGCAAGGGCCGTCCGGATAAGATCCCGACCCTGAAGCCCGCCTTCGCCAAGGACGGCACGATCACCGCCGCCAGTTCCTCGTCAATCTCCGACGGTGCCGCTGCAGTGGTGCTCAGCCGCGAAAGCGTTGCCAAGGCCAAGGGCCTGAACCCGGTGGCAAAGGTTGTCGCCGTTTCGGCCCATGCGCACGAACCGAACCGCTTTCCGACGACGCCGATCAATGCCATCCACAAGCTGATGGACAAGGCCGGCTGGACGCTGGGCGATGTCGACCTGTTCGAAATCAACGAAGCCTTTGCCTGCGTTGCCATGATGGCGATGAAGGATCTTGGCATCCCGCATGACAAGATCAACGTTCACGGCGGCGCGACCGCGCTGGGCCACCCGATCGGCGCATCGGGCACGCGCATCATTACCACGCTGATCGGCGCCCTGAAGCACAAGGGCCTGAAGCGCGGCGTTGCCAGCCTGTGCATCGGGGGCGGCGAAGCCACGGCTGTCGCCATCGAACTGGTCTGATTGATTGGGTCGTCCCGGACGCGTTCCGGGACGACACCCCCTTTACCGTGGCAACCCGCTTACGGGTTGTGCGCGCCCCACAGGCGATCTTGCGAGACATAGCCCTGATGGCCGGTCGGCAGGCTGAAATCGCACCAGCCGTCGGCGCATTCGCCAAGCCGGCCAGTGACGCCCGGTTCAAGCCGCCACTTCAGCTTTGACGAGGCATCGGGCTTTTCGCGCATGTCGGCGGGGCCATCGCCCTGCACGATCGCGCCGCGCCGCTGCGACATCAGGCTGCCCAGCACCCATCCCTGCGTGCCTTCCGGGTCCTGAACCCGCCACCAGCCTTCCTTGGTCCGCACGACCTTCATCGGCAGGTTCTGGCGCTTGTAGACCCACACCACTCGGTAATCCTCGCCCGGTCCGACGCGCATGTTGACTTCGCTCGCCTTCACGGAGGCCCAGAACGGCGGCTTGGGATCTTCGGCGGCAAGCGGCCCTGCAAGACACATGGCGGCTGCGGCAATGAGAACGTGTCTGGCTTTCATAAGTAAACCTTAGCGCCCTTCCCCGTCCCGTATCAAGTCAACCGCGGCCATATCTGCCTTTCCGCAACAATGCTGCGCCAGACCCCTTGAAGCTGGCATTTGCTTGCCTTAGAGCCGCCATCGAGGAAATGCGCCGTCGCGTGCGGCGTTCAGGAGGGATTTCGTCGATGACCAAGTGGATTGCGCGGGCTGGCGCCCTTGCCGTTCTGCTCGCCCCCGTGGCCGCTCAGGCCCAGGAGGCCGTGACCGACGCGGCAGACAGCGGCGACACGGCCTGGATTCTCGTCTCATCGGCTTTCGTCCTGATGATGACCATGCCGGGTCTGACCCTGTTCTACGGTGGTCTCGTCCGCGCGAAGAATTTCCTTTCCGTCTGCCTGCAGACCGGCGCGATTGCCGCCGTGGTCTCTCTCCTGTGGATCTTTGTCGGCTACACGCTCGCCTTCGGCCCGGTCAGCAACGGCTGGATCGGCGATGGCAGCCTGTGGATGCTCAACAACATCGGCAACGTGCGCGAAGGCTACAACGTGCCGGAAAGCGCCTTTGCCCTGTTCCAGCTGACCTTTGCCGCGATCACGCCGGCCCTGATGGTTGGCGCCTGGGTGGATCGCGCGCGCTTCGGCTGGGTCGTCCTGTTCTCCGCCCTGTGGAGCCTCATCGTCTACGTTCCCGTCGCGCACTGGGTCTGGGGTGGCGGCTGGCTTGCCACGAAGCTCGGCACGCTCGATTTCGCAGGCGGGATTGTCGTGCACACCACGGCGGGTGTCTCCGCGCTTGTCACGGCCGCGCTGCTGGGCAAGCGCACGGGCTTTCCCAAAACGCTGATGCTGCCGCACAGCCCGGCACTCACCATGGCCGGCGCGGCGCTGCTCTGGGTGGGCTGGTTCGGCTTCAACGGCGGCTCCGCACTGGCTGCCAACGACGATGCGGCTTCGGCCATCATCAACACGCACGTTGCTGCCTGCGCGGCGGCAATGATGTGGCTGCTGATCGAACGCATCAAGGTGGGCAAGCCGACCAGCGTCGGCTTCGCCACCGGCGCCATCGCCGGCCTTGCCACGGTGACCCCGGCGGCAGGTTTTATCTCGCCCGGCGCGGCTTTCGTGCTCGGCCTCGCGGCGGCGCTGATCTGCTTCCCGATGATCGGCATCATCAAGAACCGTTTTCACATCGACGATTCGCTTGACGTGTTTGCCGTCCATGGCGTGGGTGGCATCACCGGCTCGATCCTGCTGGCGGTGTTCTACAATCCGGCCCTTGGCGGGACGGCCGAACCGGAAAGCTATTCGCTGGTCGGCCAGCTGATCGCGCAGGTTGCCGGTGTTGGCATCGTTGCCGCCTGGTCGGCTATTGCCAGCGCAATCCTTGCCGTCGGCGTCGGCCTCGCCTTCCCGATGCGGGTGAGCGAAGATGATGAACGCGAAGGGCTGGATCTTGCCAGCCACGGCGAACGCGCCTGGGAAATGGACTAAGCCTGATCGAGCATCGGCCTGCTGGACCGGCCGGTGCGTCAGGCCAGTTCGCGGGCCAGCACGGCGACCACCTGAGCGACTGCAGGCTTGCTGGCGGCAAAGCCCATGTGCGTGACGGACAGTTCCACCCGTTCGTCGGCTTCGTCCTGGGCGCCGGAGGAGCATTCGGGCAAGACCACTCCGTCCAGCCTTGACCACAAAGCAACCGTGCGCACCGGCGGCTTGGTGTGAAAATCGATGTCGCCGGGCAGTTCGGTAACCGCGTGGCTGTTGATTGCCTCATAGATGCGCCAGGCGTGGTTGGCGTGCATGTCGCCCGAAAACGGGCTGCCCAATGTCATCACCAGGCGCACCAGATCCGGCCGCAACCGCGCCAGTTCGCGCGCGTAGAGCCCGCCAAGGCTCCAGCCGACAAGCGTGACCTTCTGGCCGCCGCCGGCAGCGTAAACCATCTCCAGCCGGGTGATCATCCGATCAACAAGATCGTCGCGAAAACCAAGGTTGAAGCCGAGCTTCCAGCCGAAGGCGCGGTATCCCGCCGCATCAATCGACTTGCGCAGCACCGACGTCGCGGCGTCGTCAGCAAGAAAGCCGGGGATCACCAGCACCGGCTCGCCCTTGCCCGTCACGGGCACCTGCGAGGCGCCGCGCAGCGGTGCAAGAACGACCTGCGGCACATCCAGCAGTTCGCGAAGCAGGCGGCTGACCGAAGGCTTGCGAACAGCTTGAACCATGCGGTCAGTCACCGGTGAGGATGCGGTCGACCAGTTCCTTCACCGTGGGGGTGAAGTTGTTCGAATAGAACGGGTCCTGCTTGAAGCGGTAGGCCGCGTGGCCGGCAAACATCAGGTTCTGGTCCACCGGCCCGCCATGGGCGATGTCCTGAAGCGTCTTCTGGATGCAGAAGCTGCGCGGATCGGCAAGGCGACCGGTGGTGTAATCGTCATGGTCCTTCCATGATGAGAACCCGCAGTGCGAAAGGCAGCCCATGCAGTCCTTCTGGTCCTGCTGGATTTCGGCACGCTCTTCCGGCGAAACGAAGATGATCGTATCGTCCGGCGTGCGCAGGCCTTCGGTGAAACCGGCGCGGTACCAGATGCGCGCGCGATCAAGATCGGCGTGCGTGACCCAGAAATTCTTGCCCTTCACTCCAACATCGAGCTGAACCGTGTGTTCGCCCGCGGCAACCTTGGAATAAGGAACCTGCCGGTCCGAACGCGCTTCCAGCGCGCGCAGGAATGGATTGCGGACCGCCGACGAATAGAATCCCGTCGGCGAAAAGCGGTGCAGCAGCACGCCGCCCGGTTCGATATCGCGCAGCGCGTCCTTCCAACCCTGCGGAATCGGGCTCTCGTGCGTCAGCAGCGGCCGCGTGCCGTACTGGAACGCGATCTGGCCCAGCTCAGGATTGTCGATCCAGTTTTCCCACTCGCGCAGATACCAGACGCCGCCGGCCATGACGATCGGCACCGAATCCGCGATGCCTTCGGTTCGCATCGTTTCGCGCAGCGCCTTGACGCGGGGATATGGATCTTCCGGCTTGCGCGGATCTTCCGCGTTCGACAGGCCATTGTGGCCGCCGGCCAGCCAGGGATCTTCATAGACCACCGCGCCGAGCAGCTCGGACACCTTGTGATAGGCGCGCTTCCACAGCAGGCGGAAGGCACGCGCCGAGCTGACGATCGGCAGGTAGTTGACGTTGAAGCGCGCCGCGATCTCGGACAGCTTGTAGGGCATGCCCGCGCCGCAGGTCACGCCCGTAACCAGCCCCCGGGTGCGTTCCAGCACGCCTTCGAGGATCTGCTGCGCGCCGCCCATTTCCCACAGGACGTTGATGTTGATCGCGCCCTTGCCGTTGGAAATCTCATAGGCGCGGCGCACCTGTTCCACCGCGCCGTCAATGCCATAGCGGATCAGTTCCTGATGCCGTTCCTTGCGGGTCAGCGCATGGTAGACCTGCGGGATGATCTTGCCTTCGGGATCATAGCTGTCGGCATTCACCGCGCTGACCGTGCCGATGCCCCCGGCAGCAGCCCATGCGCCCGAAC
>JBJTLW010000163.1:0-9205 GCA_046063225.1 Novosphingobium sp.
AGACCGGTCAGTACCTGAGCGACCATGCGGTCAACCAGCGCATCATCGCCGGTGTCCGCGAAGGCGGCGTCGATGCCTGGACCGAGGAACGCGCGCAGGAATATCTGGGCGCGGACTATGACGCTGCCGATTTCGAACGTGTAACCGACATTCTCGACGTCTGGTTCGATTCGGGCTGCACCCACGTCTTCACGCTCGAAAGCGGCCGCTGGCCCGAACTCAGCTGGCCGGCGGACCTCTACCTCGAAGGCAGCGACCAGCATCGCGGCTGGTTCCAGTCGAGCCTGCTGCAATCTTGCGGCACCCGCGGCCGCGCGCCTTACAACGCGGTGCTGACCCACGGCTTCACCATGGATTCGAAGGGCATGAAAATGTCCAAGAGCCTGGGCAACACCATCGACCCGCTGAAGGTGATGGAAACCAACGGCGCGGACATCATCCGCCTGTGGGCGCTGTCGGTCGACTATACCGAGGACCACCGCATCGGCGACGAGATCCTGAAGGGCGTGGCCGACCAGTACCGCAAGCTGCGCAACACCTTCCGCTACCTGCTGGGCGCGCTCGACGGGTTCAGCGAGGCGGAACGCGTGGACGTTGCCGCGATGCCGGAGCTGGAACGCTATGTTCTCGCGCTGCTGGCCAAGCTGGACGGCACGCTGCGGCAGGCCGTGGCGGACTTTGATTACAACACCTACGTCCGCGCCCTGACCGACTTCTGCAACGAAGACCTCAGCGCCTTCTTCTTCGATATCCGCAAGGATTCGCTCTACTGCGACGCGGCGAGCGACCCGAAGCGCATGGCCTATCGCACCGTGCTCGACACGCTGTTCCACGCGCTCGTCCGCTACGCCGCGCCGGTGCTGGTGTTTACCAGCGAAGAGGTCTGGGGCACGCGCTATCCGGGCGAAGGCTCGGTGCATCTGCTGGAATGGCCGGAAGTGGCCGCAGCCAATGCCGACGAAGCCAAGTGGGCCGATCTGCGCGCCCTTCGCTCTCAGGTGCTGGAGGCCATCGAACCCCTGCGCCGCGAAAAGGTGCTGGGTTCGGGCCTCGAAGCCGAAGTCACCGTTCCCGCCGATGCGCCGGAGGCCGATCTGGCCGAACTGTTCATCACCGCCAAGGTGACGCGCGGCGACGCGGTTTCCGTGAAGCGCACCGACAACCACAAGTGCGGCCGCTGCTGGCGCCACCTGCCGGACGTTGCCGAAGACGGCGATCTTTGTTCACGCTGTGACAATGTCGTCGCTGGCATGGACGCGGCATGAATCCCGTCCGCCGCCTCGGTTTCCTGTTTGCCGGTGCCGTCTTCCTCGCCGATCAGGCGCTGAAGTGGCTCGTCATGGGGCCGCTGGCCCTGCCCGAACGGCTGCAGATCGAGCTGCTGCCGATCTTCCGCCTGACCTGGGCGGAAAATCGCGGCGTTTCGCTGGGCCTGTTCACGGCCGAAAGCGATGCCGGCCGCTGGGCGCTGGTGGCCATGACGGCGCTGATTTCGGTCGGCGTCGTGTGGTGGATGCTGAAGGAAACGGCGCGGGCCGACATCCTTGCGCTCGGCCTCGTCCTTGGCGGCGCGCTCGGCAATATCGTCGATCGCGTGCGGCTGGGCTATGTTGCCGATTACCTTGATCTGCACTTTGGCGAATTTCGCCCCTTCATGATCTTCAACCTTGCCGATGCGGCCATTTCCATCGGTGTTTTGATAGTGCTTGCCCGCTCGCTGCTTTCGCGCGAAAAGGCCGACAACCAACCGGCGGACCCCGCCTCGGAGAGCTGACACATGCGCAAGTCCATCGCCCTTTCCACCCTTTTTGCGGCATCGGCCCTGCTTTCGGCCTGCAGCAGCGGCGGGCTGTTCAACCGTGACCGGCCCGATGAATTCGCCGTTCAGCGCCAGGCGCCGCTGGTGGTTCCGCCCGATTTCAGCCTGACCCCGCCGCAGCCCGGCGCGCCGCGTCCGACCGATTCGAACGCCGCCCAGCAGGCGCAGGAAGCCCTGTTCGGCCCCGCCCCCAACCGCAGCGAAGTGGAAAAGAACACCATCGGCCGCGCTGGCAGCTCGGCCCCGGGTATTCGTTCCACCGTGGGTGACCCGGCAACCAACACCGTGGCCAAGGGCGCCATCACGCGTGACGTGATCGCTGCTCCGGAAGGCGACGGCCGCGAAGCGCAGGCGGTTGCCGGCGGCTGATCCGCAGGCAATTTCTCCAGCCTGTAGGCGATTCGAAAGGCCCGGCGCTTGACGCGCCGGGCCTTTTCGCGTTTCGGAGCGGCAAAGGGAGTGTGCAGGCATGAGTGCAGCGGATGTCGTGATCGTCGGGGCCGGGCATGGCGGGGCGCAGTGCGCCATCGCGCTTCGGCAGAATGGCTTTGAAGGGTCGGTCGCCATGATCGGCCGAGAGAGCGAACCGCCCTATGAACGCCCGCCGCTGTCCAAGGAATATTTCGCCCGCGAAAAGACCTTTGACCGGCTCTACATCCGCCCGCCCCAGTTCTGGGAGGAAAAGGGCATTGACCTGAAGCTGGGCATCGAGGTGACAGCAATTGACCCCGCGGCAAAGCTGCTGACGCTATCGGACGGCAGCTGCTTTGGCTATGGCACGCTGATCTGGGCCACCGGCGGCGATCCGCGCAAGCTGCCGGTGCCAGGCGGCAATCTGGCCGGCGTCCATGCCGTGCGCACCCGCGAAGACTGCGACCAGCTGATG
The DNA here is from genome assembly GCA_046063225.1 of Novosphingobium sp. Lineage (GTDB taxonomy): Bacteria > Pseudomonadota > Alphaproteobacteria > Sphingomonadales > Sphingomonadaceae > Novosphingobium. Next base: position 2,706 of record JBJTLW010000163.1, read on the forward strand.
GGCGAGATCGACGGCGGCGTGAAGAACATCGCGGTGATCGGCGGCGGCTACATCGGGCTGGAAGCGGCAGCCGTGCTGACCAAGCTGGGCTGCAAGGTCACGCTGCTGGAAGCCCTGCCGCGCGTGCTGGCGCGCGTAGCGGGCGAAGAGCTATCGGCGTTCTACGAAAAGGAACACCGCGACCACGGCGTTGATCTGCGCACCAGCGTGACGGTCGAATCGCTGGAAGGCGAAGGCCGCGTCACCGGCGTGAAGCTGGGCGATGGTTCGGTGGTCCCCGCCGATGCGGTGATCGTCGGCATCGGTATCATTCCCGCCGTCGCGCCCCTGATCGCGGCCGGCGCGGCGGGCGGCAACGGCGTGGACATCGACGCCTATTGCCGCACCTCGCGGCCTGACGTCTATGCGATCGGCGATTGCGCCGCCTTTGCCTGCGACTTTGCCGATGGCACGGTGATGCGCGTTGAATCGGTGCAGAACGCCAACGATCAGGCGACCTGCGTGGCCAAGGCGATCTGCGGCGATGAAAAGCCCTATCACGCCTTTCCGTGGTTCTGGTCCAACCAGTACGACCTGCGCCTGCAGACCGCCGGACTTTCGGTAGGCTACGACCAGACGGTGCTGCGCGGCAGCGTGGACGAGCGTTCGTTCTCGGTCGTCTATCTCAAGAACGGCAAGGTCATCGCGCTCGACTGCGTCAACATGGTCAAGGACTATGTCCAGGGCCGCAAGCTCGTCGAAGCCGGGGTTTCGCCCGATCTTGACCGGCTGGCCGATGCGACCGTCCCGCTGAAGGAGCTTATGCCGGCCTGATCCGTGCCAGCGCCCAGCGCGCGGCATCGGCGACGGCCTCGTCTTCATCGGCGGTCAGGCCCTGCACCTGTGGCAGCAGCCCGGCGTCGCCGCTGTTGCCGGCGGCATAGAGACAATTGCGGATGAAGCGGTTGCGGCCGATGCGCTTGATCGGCGAGCCTGAGAACAGCTTGCGGAACCCGGCATCGTCGAGCGCGAGCAGTTCGCCAAGCCGCGGGGCGGCAAGTTCCGCGCGCGGCAGGAAGGCGCGGTTGGCGGCGGCGCTATCCGCAAACTTGTTCCACGGACAGGCGGCAAGGCACAGGTCGCAGCCGTAGATCAGGTTGCCGAGCGCGGGACGCAGTTCTTCGTCCACCGGGCCCTTGTGCTCGATCGTCAGGTAGGAAATGCAGCGCCGCGCATCGAGCTGATAGGGTGCGGGGAAAGCCTGGGTCGGGCAGGCGGTCTGGCAGGCGCTGCACGATCCGCACCGGTCACGCCCCATGTCGTCCGCCGGGAGCTCAAGCGTGGTGTAGATCGCGCCAAGGAACAGCCACGATCCGTGCTGACGGCTGACGACATTGGTGTGCTTGCCCTGCCAGCCCAGCCCGGCGGCCTGTGCCAGCGGCTTTTCCATGACCGGCGCGGTATCGACGAAGACCTTGACGCCGATCTCTCCCAGACCGGCCTTTTCCGCTTCGGCGACCAGCCAGCGGGCAAGGTGCTTCAGCGCCTTCTTGACCGTGTCATGATAATCGGCGCCCTTGGCATAGGCGGAAATCCAGCCGTGCGAGGGCTGCGCCGCCAGCGCCAGCGGATCGCCCGCCGGGGCATAGCTCATGCCCAGCGCGATCACGCTGCGCGCTTCGGGCCAGAGGCCTTGCGGGCTGCGGCGATGGTGCGCGCGGTCGGCCATCCATGCCATCTGGCCGTGCGCGCCGTCCTCCAGCCACTGCTCCAGACGCGCGGCGCGCACCGGATCCTCGGCGGCCGGGGCAATGCCGCAGGCGACAAAGCTCAGCCGGGAAGCCTCAGCCACCAGCGCGTGCTTGAGCGTTTCGGTTACCGCGACGTTAACCAAACTTGGCGGGCTCCTCTTCACAGGGCGTGGTTAATGCGGCACCCCATGAAGATGGACCTAGGCCAATGGCACGCAGCGGGCAACGCACCCGTTCCCGAACTTGAGACCCGCCCCCTCGCCATCGAGGCGCGGGGTCTGGTGAAGCGGTTTGATGGCTTCACCGCCGTCGACGGGGTGGACCTTTCGGTGCCGGAAGGCGCGATCTACGGCGTTCTCGGCCCGAACGGCGCTGGCAAGACGACGACACTGCGCATGCTGCTCGGCATCATCGATCCCGATGAAGGCCTGCGCCGCGTGCTGGGGGCCGAGCGGCCGCACGATGTGGCCCATGCCATCGGCTACCTGCCCGAAGAACGCGGCCTCTACCCGTCGATGAAGTGCCACGAAGCGATTGCCTTTGTCGGCGCCCTGCGCGGGCTGCCGCTGGAAGAGGGACGCCGCCGGGGCAAGCTGCTGCTGGAAGAACACGGTCTTGGCTATGCCGCCGATCGCCAGATCCGTCAGCTGTCCAAGGGCATGGCGCAGCAGGTGCAACTGCTCGCCACGCTGGTCCACGAACCCCGGCTGGTTATCTTTGACGAGCCGTTTTCGGGCCTCGACGCGCTCAACCAGGGCAAGCTGGAACGCATAATGCGCGCGCTGGCGGAGAAGGGCACCACGGTGATCTTTTCCACCCACGTCATCGCTCATGCCGAACGGCTGTGCGATTCGGTGGCGATCATCGCCGGCGGCAAGGTGCCATTCGCCGGGCCGGTCGACGTGGCGCGCGATCGTATCCGTCCGCAGGTGCGGCTGGAAACCCGCGTTGCCGATGGCGCGTGGCGTGCGGCCCTGCCTGCCGACGCGCGGCGCGAGACCAAGGCCAACGGCAGCACGTTCTGGTACTTCGGCCTGCCCGAAAGCGGGGTCGAACCGCTGCTGCGCGCACTGATCGAGGGCGAGGCGGGCATCCTGTCGCTGTCCATCGAACGCGCGGGCCTGCACGATGCCTTCGTTGCCATCGCCGGTGAGGCGGCGGCGCGCGCGCTTGAGGAATCGCCCGAAGAGGTTCTTGCCATGGAGAAAGGCCGATGAGCGCCCCCGTGATGTCCGGCCGGCTTTCCACGCTGCAGGCGGCGCTTGTCGTCGCGCGGCGGGATTTTTCGGCGATCCTGTTCAGCCGCACCTTCTTTTTCTTCCTGCTGGGGCCGCTGTTCCCACTGATCGTCGGCATTGCCGCCGGCTCGGTGACGCAGAAGGCTGAACAGGCTGCCGCCGCGCCGGTGCTGGGCATCGTCATGCCGGCCAAGGACGCCGATGCGATGGTTGCCGCCGGTCAGGCGCTGCGCCCCAGCCTTGGCGGCAGCGCCCCCGACATGACGGTAATCCGCAGGCTTGCCCCCGGCGAGACGGTCGACGCCGGCAAGGCGCTGAGTGACAGCCAGGGCAACCTCGCCGCCGTGCTGACCGGCACGCTGCAACAGCCGAAGCTGACCGGGACCGAAGGCCAGATCGCCTATTGGCGCGGCCCTGTGGCCCTGATCGCCGCGCGCGCGGCCGATGCCAGCCCGGAAAACCTTCCCACGGTTTCGCTTGCCGCCACGGCTTCCAGCGTCGCCAGCGAACGCCACGGCCAGATGCGCACGGCGCAGGGCGGCCAGATGGTGCTGTTCCTGCTGACCATGATGCTGGCGGGCATGGTGCTGTCCAATCTGGTCGAGGAAAAGGCCAACAAGATCATCGAAGTCCTTGCCGCCGCCATTCCGATGGACGCGGTGTTCTACGGCAAGCTGTTCGCCATGCTCGGCGTCTCGCTGGTTGGCATTTCGGTGTGGGGCGCCTGCTTTGGCACGCTAGCCCTGCTGGGACGCGATGCCATGGAAACGCTGGCGGCACCGGCGGTCGGCTGGCCGCTGTTCGTGGCCCTTGGGGTCGGCTATTTCGCCATGGCCTATCTGCTGTTGGGATCGGTCTTCCTGACGATCGGTTCGATGGCGACAACCGTGCGCGAGGTGCAGACGATTTCCATGCCGGTGTCGATGAGCCAGCTGATGATCTTCTTCTTCGCCACCTATGCCGCGGCCCAGCCGGGAACCGGCGTGTCGCTGGCGGCGGAGATGATCCCCTTCTCCTCGCCCTTCGCCATGCTCGCGCGCGCGGCACAGGATGGCGCGGTTCTGCCGCATCTGCTGGCCTTTGCCTGGCAGGCGCTGTGGGTGGCCGTCTTCGTCCACTTCGGATCGCGCCTGTTCCGCCGCCGCGTGATGAAGTCCGGGCCGCAGGGTGTGAAGAGCCCGAAGACCAAGCGTCGCTTCGTCCGCGCCTGAGCCCTTCTCTAATGCCATGATCCGGCCTATATTGCCCTGCACAGGGGGCAACGCGAGGCCGGATCATGTTGCATTCCGATAGTTCAGATCAAACCTGTTCGCGCCGCCGCCTGATCGGCTGGCTGGCTGCGGGCGCGGCCATTCCGCTTGTTGCAGGCTGCGGCAGCGACGCCCAGGCCAAGGGCTACCCCGTTGCCTTCAGCGAGGCGGAATGGCGCAAGCGGCTGACCCCCGCGCAATTCTATATCCTGCGGCAAAAGGGCACAGAACGGCCGGGATCGTCACCGCTGGAAAAGGAACACCGCAAGGGCACCTTCGTCTGCGCGGCGGACGGAAACCCGCTTTACGCATCGGCGACGAAGTTTGACAGCGGCACCGGCTGGCCCAGCTTCTGGAAGCCGCTGCCCGGCGCCATCCGCACCTCTACCGACTGGGAAGTGGGCTATCCGCGCACCGAGGTGCACTGCGCGCGCTGCGGCGGGCATCTGGGCCACGTGTTTGACGATGGACCAAAGCCCACGGGCAAGCGTTACTGCATGAACGGCGCGGCCATGCTGTTCCGGCCGGGCTGAGCGCTGCGCCGGCAGGGCAAAGCGTTCAGCGCACGGCGGCTTTCGAAAAGATCGGATCGACCTCTTCGGGAATCGCCGGCGGGATCGGCTGAAGGTCAAACAGCAGTATGGCCAGCTGATCGAGACGGAAAGTCTGTTCGAACACCAGCCCAACCCGCTTACCGCGCTGCCAGCGCACCTTGGCATCGAGTTTGCCCAAGCCCGGCGCGCTCAGGCTGACGCGCTGATCGCGCGCAAGGGGCGCATCGCATTCGATATTGCCGCCCTGCTGCGAGATGTCCTTCAGCACGACCGGCATCGCTTGCCCGTTGGCGGCAAGGCTGGCGTCGAGCGCGATTCGGGCGCGCAGTGGCCGCTTGCGATAGGGACTGCGCTCTTCCAGCAGGTGATCGACCTGCGCGGTAGACTGGAACACGAAACCGGCCTGGTCGTCGCGCTCCCAAACCTTTTCCACGTCATAGCGATCGCCGTTGGACAGCTCGAGCTGCATGTGCGCTTCGGCCGGAAGGGGATGAAACAGGCGAAGGCGCGCGCCCTTGCTGGCAACGTCGCGCAGAATACAGAGATATTCCCCGGACCGGCACAGCAGCTTTGCTGGCCGCAACAACAGTACGAGCCGCTGTTCTTCGCGCTTTTCCAGCCCGTCGAACGGCCCGGCAGAGCTTGACCCAAAGTCCACCATTCGTAACCCCCGCAACAGGCGTACCCCTACGCCGTTAACAGGTGAAAACTATGCGACGGGATTGAACTCTTGCCTGCCGAACATGCTTAATCGCCCATTAGGACTTGGCCTGTCGAGAATGTCGGGGGCGCATGGTGCGCGACGCAGTCCGGAGCGCACCGCTCTCTGTCCCTCATTTCCATGTTTTCAGGGAATTTACAGGGAAATCATAAAAATTTGAGGGCTGAAATCAGCTAAACGGGCTCCAAAGCCCGCAGAAGTCCTACACTTTCGGGCCAAATTCCCTGCGCACGGAACAGGGAATTCATTTCTGCGGAACAGGGAATTCGAAAACACCGAACAGGGAACGCCAGGCGCGGTAACAGTGAACAGGCTTCCCGTTAACTAGCGCCGGGACCAGCTGAAGCCGCGCCAATCAGGTGCAGCATATGCGCCAGCAGCTCGCGCCGCTCCATCACGGAACCGTTTGTCATTTTCTGCCGATCCCAGAGGTGTTGATTTGCATCAATGGCTAATATATGCGCTATTGTATCGCATAATAATGAGGGTGTTGGAAACTTTTTCCACTTCACCAGACCCGGAGGGATGCATGACCGACCTAGCGACTGCCGATGTCTTCACCGACAATGCCGTGGCACAGAAGCCGTTCGACTATTTCGAGGATCTGCGCGCGCGGGGTCCGATCACGCCGCTCGGGCTGCACAATGTCATCGCCGTGACCGGCTACGACGAGGGCGTCGCGATCTACAAGGACGACGTGCACTTCTCGGCAATCAACACGGTGACCGGGCCCTATCTCCCTATGCAGTACGATCCAGCCCGGCCAATTGATGATCAGATCGACGAATGCCGGAATGCCAATCCCTATCTCGGCACGATCATGACGCAGGACGAGGTGGAGCACGCCCGCGCCAAGACGATCCTCAACGGCATCATCACACCTGCCCGGCTCAAGGCGAACGAGCAATACATGTACAGTCTCGCCGACCAGATCATCGATGAATTCATCGACAAGGGTACGTTCAACGTGGTGGCGGATTTCGGCGCGCCATTTGCGCAGCTGACCG
>JBJTLW010000018.1:0-17747 GCA_046063225.1 Novosphingobium sp.
GATGGGTTCAACCCTGTTCACCATCGCCAAGGACGTGAAGGTGCAGGTGGAATTCAACCCCGCGCAGGTCAGCCAGTACCGCCTGATCGGCTATGAAAACCGGGCGCTGCGCGAAGAGGATTTCAACAACGACAAGGTGGATGCCGGCGATATTGGCGCCGGCCATCAGGTAACCGCGATCTATGAAGTGGTTCCCGCCGGATTCAAGGGCTGGACGGACGCGCGCCGCTATGAAGCGCCGTCGCTGAAGGCCGGGCCGGGCGTGGCGGGTGAACTGGCCTTCGTGAAGCTGCGCTACAAGCTGCCCGATGGCACCACGTCAAAGCTTATCACCCAGCCGGTCAATGCCTCGATGATGTGGAACAAGCGCATGCCATCGCCCGATTTCCGCTTCTCCGTGGCGGTGGCAGCATTTGGCCAGAAGCTGCGCGGCGATCCGCTGATGGGTGATTTTTCCATGGCCCAGGTCCGCGATCTCGCCGGCAGTCCGGGCGATTATTACCGGCAGGAATTCGTCAAGCTGGTCGGCATTGCCGAAGGGCTGGGCGGCGGTCGCCGGGGCGAACGCTAGGCGCGGACCTGCCAGTTACATCCGGCCGGTGCGCAGGGCGTTGACCCAGTCGGACCGGCCGCGGGCTTCGGCAGTCTGCGCCGCGCCGTCCCAGTCATAGGGCACCGCGACAAATTCGACCGTGCAGTCTGCGCCCTGCGTCTCGATTACGGCGTACCGCGCGTGGGGGCTGCCCATCTCGACGCGGTAGGCGCAGGGGTGATCGTCGTCATAGGCTTGCAGCCCGACACTGCCGGGGTTGATCACCGTGCGGCCGTCAGAAAGCCGGACCTGCCCCGGAATGTGCGTGTGGCCGCACAGGATGATGGCAGCGTCGGTGCCTTGCGCGCGCGCCGCGACCTCCGCCTCGCTCGCGGAGTGAATGCCCTGTTCGTCCACGGTGTGGAGGAAGTGGACGACATCGCTGTGCGCCGTGCCGTGGACCATCAGGACGTCCGGCGTCAGCTGCAGCGTTTCGGGCAGGCTGGCGAACCATGCGATCTGCTCCGCCGTCATGGTCTGGGCGGCGTGGGCATCGGACGCGCCCATGCGCTCGATCCGGCCGTCCAGCACCTGCCGCTCATGGTTGCCGCGCACCGTCGGCAGGTCCAGCGCCATCAGGCGCTGCGCCGTTTCCGCTGGGAAAAGCGGACCCGAACAGATATCGCCCAGGTTGACCGTGACGTCGATGGCGCGCGTGGCAATGTCGGCCAGCACCGCGTCCAGCGCGGCAATATTGCCATGAATGTCGGACAGGGCGGCAATTTTCATCGCCGCGTTCTAGCGGCAAAGCGGAAAGGCGCAAAGACGCGGCGCCCGCGCTCTCGCCAGACTTTCCACGCGGCAGCAATTGGCCTAATCCTCCGCCACGACTGGAAAAGGGATTGCCTGCGATGATGGAACAGATCGAAGCGAACTGGCTGGTGCTGGGCGTGGTGGCGCTCGCCGTGCTGCTGGTGGCCTGGTGGCTGTTTGCGCGCGGCAGCAAGCCGGCGAAGCGCGAATACAAGCCCGACGTGCTCGATGAAGGCGCCGCCCCGGCGCAGCGCAACCAGGCGCTGATCGATGCTCCGCCCGCCGCCGCCATCCCGCCGATCATCCCGTCGCCCGCAGGCGGCGCGCTGGGCGGCGTGGCCGAAGTGATCGCCGTCGCCGCGCAGGATGAAGTCGAAGAGGTTGAGGCTGCGGCCGAGCCCGAAGTGGCTCGCTCGGCTCCGGCTCCGGCTCCAGCGCCCGCTCCGGCACCCGCGCCCGAACCCGAACCGAAAATCGTCCCGGCCCCTGCACCGGAACCGGAAATCGCGCCCGCTCCCGCACCGGAACCGGAAATTGCCCCGGTCCCGCAGCCCGAAATCGCGCCCGCGCCTGAGCCGGCCCCGGTGCCGCCCGCGCCAGAGCCGACCCCGGCACCCGAACCGGCTCCCGCGCCCGCCGCCAACGCAGCGGATGACCTGTCGCGCATCAAGGGCCTTGGTCCCAAGCTGCAGGCGCTGCTGCCCACCTTGGGGATCAGCACCTATGCGCAGATCGCCGCGATGACCGAGGCCGATCTCGCCGCGCTCGACAGTCAGCTGGGGCCGTTCGCTGGCCGTCCGGCGAAGGACAACTGGGTGGAACAGGCCGGCTTCCTCGCCGCAGGCGATGTCTCCGGCTTCGAAGCGAAGTTCGGGAAGGTCTAGCCCTCGGGCTCGTCGGAGGCGGCGGGCTCGCTCGGCGTGTCCTTCGGCACCTTCAGGCCGCCACGGCAATCGTCGAGCACCCGGCCCGGGACCGGCGTACCGGGCCAGCGCAGCGTGCCGCCGCCCGGCAGCGTTGCCGCCACGCCGTAGCCGCCCTTGATCGCCTCCACCGCCTCGTCAAAGGCGCTGACCGCGCCGCGCCATTCGCCCGGCTCGCCCGCCTTCACCGCATCGAGCGGAATGCGCGCGACATGGCCATTGCCCTCGATGGCGAACAGCGCCTTCGCGCCTTCGTCGGCCCGGGTGTAGCGATGGAACACCAGCCGCGCATCCAGCGTGCCGCGCCGCTCGCAGGCGATGGTCAGCAGCGGGCCCAGGCCGGGCGCGCCGAACGCGGCTGAACCGTCCGCCGCGGCTGACCACACCGCGCCCTCGGGCTGTTTCGGCGCCTCGCGCATCGGTGCCGGCTGCGACGGGATGACCAGCCGCTTGGGGCTTTCCGGCGTCTCATCGCTATCGCCGGACGAACAGGCGGCGAGGGACAGGGCGGACAGCAGGGTGAGGCAGCGGGCGGCGCGGTGGATCATGGTGCCCAGACCCTTCGTCCAGCCGAGGCCGCTATGCAACGCCCGCGCAGCGGTTTGCCACAAGCGATTGCGCAGCCACCCTCAGCGCCCCCACTTCTGCTGGCGCTTGCCGAAGCGCGTCTTGCGGGTTCCCGGCTTGCCCTCGTTGCTGCGGCCGACGATCGGCGCCTTGCGTTCGCCTTCGGGCAGGCCCAGTTCGGTCGCTTCCAGGCGGCGGATTTCGTCGCGCAGGCGGCCCGCTTCCTCGAACTCCAGATCGGCGGCGGCGGTGCGCATGCGCTTTTCCAGATCCTCGATATAGGCGCGCAGGTTGTGCCCGACGAGGTTGTTGCGGTCATCGTCTTCCAGATCGACGATCACGCCGTCGCGGCTTGCCGTATCGGCAACGATATCGTGGATGTTGCGCTTGATGGTTTCGGGCGTGATGCCGTGGAGTTCGTTGTAGGCGCGCTGCTTTTCGCGGCGGCGGTCGGTTTCCGCCATGGCGCGCTCCATGGAGCCGGTGATCCGGTCGGCATAAAGGATCACGCGCCCGTCCACATTGCGCGCCGCGCGGCCGATGGTCTGGATCAGCGAGGTTTCGCTGCGCAGGAAGCCTTCCTTGTCGGCGTCCAGAATGCAGACGAGCCCGCATTCGGGAATGTCCAGCCCTTCGCGCAGCAGGTTGATGCCCACCAGCACGTCATAGACGCCAAGCCGCAGATCGCGGATCAGCTCGATGCGTTCCAGCGTTTCAACATCGCTGTGCATATAGCGCACGCGCAAGCCCGCCTCGTGCATGAACTCGGTGAGGTCCTCCGCCATCCGCTTGGTCAGCGTGGTGACGAGCGTGCGGTATCCGGCCAGCGCCACCTTGCGGCATTCCTCGATGCAGTCCTGCACCTGGTCTTCCACCGGGCGGATCAGCACCGGCGGATCGATCAGGCCGGTGGGGCGGATCACCTGTTCGGCAAAGACCCCGCCCGATTGCTCCATTTCCCAGCTTCCCGGCGTGGCGGAAACGGCCACGGTCTGCGGGCGCATCGCATCCCATTCGTTGAAGCGCAGCGGGCGGTTGTCGATGCAGCTGGGCAGGCGAAAGCCATATTCGGCCAGAGTAATCTTGCGCCGATGGTCGCCTTTGCTCATCGCGCCGATCTGCGGCACGGTCTGGTGGCTTTCATCGACGAACAGCAGGGCATTGTCGGGCAGATATTCGAACAGCGTCGGCGGCGGCTCGCCCGGCAGGCGGCCGGTCAGAAAGCGGCTGTAATTCTCGATCCCCGCGCAGCTGCCGGTGGCGGCGATCATTTCAAGGTCGAAATTGGTGCGCTGTTCCAGCCGCTGGTATTCCAGCAGCTTTCCTTCCGCCTCCAGCTCCTTCAACCGCTCTTCCAGCTCAAAGCGGATCGCCGCCGTGGCCTGCTTCATCGTCGGCCCCGGCGTGACATAGTGCGAATTGGCATAGACCCGCACCTTGTCCAGGCTGGTGCCCTTCTTGCCGGTCAGCGGATCGAACTCGACAATCTCCTCGATCTCGTCCCCGAAAAAGCTGATGCGCCAGGCCGTGTCCTCCAGGTGGCTGGGGAACAGCTCCAGATTGTCGCCGCGCACGCGGAAATTGCCGCGGGCAAAGGCCGCATCGTTGCGCTTGTATTGCAGCGCCACCAGCTTGCGGATGATCTCGCGCTGGTCCTGCACCTCGCCCTTTTTCAGGTCGAAGATCATCGCCGAATAGGTTTCGACCGAGCCGATGCCGTAAAGGCACGAAACCGAAGCAACGATGATCACGTCATCGCGTTCCAGCAGCGCGCGGGTGGCCGAATGGCGCATCCGGTCAATCGCCTCGTTCACCGAGCTTTCCTTCTCGATGTAGGTGTCAGACCGGGGGACATAGGCCTCGGGCTGGTAATAGTCGTAGTACGAGACGAAATACTCCACCGCGTTGTCGGGGAAGAAGCTCTTCATCTCGCCGTAAAGCTGCGCCGCCAGGATCTTGTTCGGCGCCAGGATCAGCGCGGGGCGCTGCGTCGCCTCGATCACCTGCGCCATGGTGAAGGTCTTGCCCGATCCCGTGACCCCCAGCAAGACCTGCGTCACCTCACCATTGGAAATCCCCTCCACCAGATCGGCAATCGCCGCCGGCTGATCGCCCGCGGGCTGGTATTCCGACACGATGCGAAACCGCTTGCCCCCATCCGACTTCTCCGGCCGCGCCGGCTTGTGCGGAACGAAGGAGCCGGAGGTGTCGGGCTCGGAAAGGCCCCGGCGGATGACCAGACCTTGCGTCATGGGGCCGGGTGCCTCTCGATCGCGGCGGGGAGTGGGCTGGCAAGGCGGGCCGCGCGGCGCGGGCCTGTGGCCCGTGCAAGCGGCCCAACGCCGCTCAGCGCGCTACCCGCTGCGACCGCGCAGCGGCGGGCGAAGCCCCGTCGAGAGGTATCCGGTCGCGTGAGGCAAGGTCTCGGTTCAGCCATGGGGGGGATATGGGGGTTTGCGGTTTGTTCCGCAATGGTGCCTAGGCTTCGCCAGAAAATTCCTTGCTCGGCGGAACCTTTTTTAGCGCTTCGAACAAAAGCTTGGAGGCAGTCAACTCAAGCTGAACATAGTAAGGGTAATAGCTCAGAAAGATCGGTGAGGCTTTTAGTGGATCCCAATTTATCGCTGTCCCATCCGAACTCTTTCTCTTTTTCGTTCTCCTGAATGCCATTCGGAATCCTGAAGGAGTGACGCCTTTCAATGTGTCATATGAGACCTTACGACCATTACAGTTCTCATCTATAGCTACTGAGTCTACAAAAAGTTCATCAACAAGACTCTTTGGGTACGGTTGGATATACGATTACGGTGACACCGATTACCGATTACGGTGACACGTCACTTAACTCCCAAACTGCCGTGGGGACACGCAATAGCATGTCCCCGGGAACGGCCTTGCCCCAAGCCTCACACCCGCTAACCTCATCCCATGCCCGCCCCCGCCAACTGGCCTCGCTCACGCACCCTGCCCGAAGGGGCGCTACTGGCGCGCCATGTCGGCGCCGGGAACTACACCGATTGCTTGTGTGCGGAGGTGGCGGGGGACGTGCCCTTCGCGCGGTTTGTCGAGGCGTTTTATTCAGCCAAGACCTTCGCGCCTGAACGGTTCGTACTCGCTGCGCTGCTCGGCAAACGATCAACGGTGGAAGATATCCGCGCGCTGGCTGAAGGGCGCAGCGATGATTTCGCGGCATGGACTGTGGAGGACCGTGCCGAGCGCCAACTGCTGCTCTGCGATTTCCAACAGGCAACCCGAAGTTGGCTGATGGTGGAGCCGCTGGCAGGCGGTGGGACGCGGCTGCTTTTCGGCACGGCCGTTGTGCTCAGCGGGCAGAGCGGCGCGCGCAAGGGAATGGGACGGGCGCTGTTCTGGTCGCTGCTGTGGTTCCACAAGGCCTATGCCCGACTGCTGCTGTGGGGCGCGGTGCGGCATCTCTAGCGGCAGGAACTGCGCGCGCTGATCCAGTAGCCCGCCCCCGGCGCACGCCTCACACCCCCCCCAAACCCCTGTCCTACACCCCCCGAACCTGACACAATCGCGGCCATGACCTACCCTGCCCGGGCGGCGCCGTGAGCGCCGTCGCCTCTCTGTATGCTTGTCCCGAAAGCCGCGCCGTCAGCGCGGCTTTCGTGCGTCTGGGGCCGGGCCTCGCGCATGAACAAAAGGGGCGCTGCGCGTGTACTTCATCAACTTGCGCGGCGTGCAACTGCGATGCGGGCGGGGCGGCGGGCTTAACCTTGGGCCGGGTTCTGTCGTCCTCGCTGCCAGACCAACGGCCAAACCTACGGGAGGAGCGAGCGATGGCTCAGTCTTGCAGCGAACCGACATGCGGCAGCACGCCGGCCAATGTCACCGTCATGCGGCGCAGTCCGCGGTTCGTCACGGCCATGCAGGCGCGTCTGCGCATTCCGGGTGGGCCGGCCGAGCCGGTGGTGATCACCGACCTGTCGCAGCACGGCTGCCGCATCGAATGCTGGGGCATCACGGTCGCTCGTGGAGACAGCGTGATCCTGCGGCCGGAAGGGCTGGAATCGCTGTGCGCCACGGTGTGCTGGATCAAGGGGCCGCTGATCGGCCTGGCCTTTGGCCGGGCGCTGTACGGGCCGGTGGTCGAACATCTGGCCCGCCATTTCCGCGCGGCGGATCTGGAGCCGGGCGAGCTGCGGCTGGCGGCCTAGCGGCAGGAGCTGCGCGCGCTGATCTCGACGTGGAAGTGATCGCGGTGGGCGGCGTTGTAATTGGGGCCGAGGACGGTGCCGAAGCGCTTGCAGGCGCTGGCGTGGATGACGGAGAGGAACTGGCGTTCGGCGCTCGTCCCCTCGCTCCATTGGCCGGAGACGGAAATGCGGCGGCCGTCGGCCAGGACGAAGGCCGATACGTCGATGGCATTGGCCGTGGCGTGGGCGGACAGCCGGTCTCTCCCGGCGACGGTGCGGCAATTGTAGCTGCCCATCGTCTCGATCCGGGCGAGCGGGGAGCCGAGGATCTGGCGCGCCGCGCGGTCTACGCCAAAGCGCGCCCAGCCGGCGAAGGTCTGGGCGAGCGGGCAGGTGACGAGGCCGAGGTTGGACACGCCAAGCTTCGCATCGTCGCTGCGCAGCGCGGTCAGGCGCAGGGCGCTCACCGCCGAGCAGCCGGCGCCGAAGTACTGGTCGGGCAGGGGCGTGAAACTCGCCCGGGTGGTGCCAAGGCCGTTGTAGCACTGCTGCGCCTCCACGCTGGGGGTGAAGACCTGGGTGGAGCGCGATACCGTCTGGCGCTGCGGCGCGCGGCCTTCCGGGATGACGCCGGAACAGGCGCTGAGCAGGGCCACGGCAGGAAGCGCTTCGGCCAGCAAGGCAGGGATGCGGCTCATGCTCGCAAATCTACCGATGGAATGGTTAACAGGAGGTATCCGCGACGGCTCCGTTCACCGCATCGGGGCAAACGAAAGGGCCTTGCAGGACGGATCCCGCAAGGCCCTCCGCGTGACGACTGGCGTAAAGCCGAACTCAGGTCCTATTTCGCCCCCAAGGCCCTGATGTCGCCGACAACCACTTCGTAAAGGCGGATGATGATGCGCGTGGACAGGACGCCGCCCACGGCCAGGAAGATGTTGGTCATGACTGCCTGCAGCTCCGCGCCGATCGACGGAATGGCCGAAAGCGCCGTCCCGGCAATCGGCAGGGCCAGGGCCAGCAGGACAAGGCGGGCAAAATCGTCGTTGCCATAGGCAAACCCGGCGATAATGCCGAGCAGCAGCAGGACGAGCGGTACAAGGGTGGGCAGCGTTACGAATCCGCCGACAATGGCAATAAGTATGGCCAGCGTGCGCGCCAGCCCCGCGACTTTGTTCAGCATTTCCCCCTCCAGTGGTTGTTTTCCCACAAGGGATCGCAAGGACGATCCCATAGGGAATGTTACATATAAGAGCAAAAACGCCTACAATTTTTTGTGCGCCGCAACATGCTGAAAAACGGTAATTTGTTGCGGTTTTTCCAAACTGCGAGGGTGGATGAGTTTGACGTTTATGCTGCACACTACCCCTGCAGCATAAGTGCAGCATAATCTCTCTTCGCCCAGTTTCGCCTTGACTCGCTGCACCGCAACACTAGGAGCGGCGCCGGGCCACGCGGTCCCAACGCCGCGCGAGCTCTCTGCAAGGAGAGACTACAATGACTGATACCAAGCCGGCGCTTCCGGAGCGTCCCTATTTCTCTTCCGGTCCCTGCGCCAAGCCGCCGGGCTATTCCCCCGAAAAACTCGCTACCGAAAGCCTCGGCCGCTCGCATCGCGCCAAGATCGGCAAGACGCGCCTGCAGTACTGCATCGATCTGATGCGCGAAGTGCTTGAGCTGCCCGATACGCATCGCATCGGTATCGTCCCCGGTTCGGATACCGGCGCCTTTGAGATGGCCATGTGGACCATGCTGGGCGCGCGCGGCGTCACGACGCTGGCCTGGGAAAGCTTCGGTGAAGGTTGGGTCACCGATGCTGCCAAGCAGCTGAAGCTCGATCCCACGGTGATCCGTGCGGACTACGGCCAGCTTCCTGATCTTGGACAAGTGAACTTCGCCGATGACGTGCTGTTCACCTGGAACGGCACCACCTCGGGCGTGCGCGTTCCAAACGCCGACTGGATCCCGGACGACCGTGAAGGCCTGACCTTCGCCGACGCGACCAGCGCGGTTTTCGCTTACGACATCGACTGGTCGAAGATCGACGTCGCGACCTTCTCCTGGCAGAAGGTTCTGGGCGGTGAAGGCGGCCACGGCGTGCTGATCCTTGGCCCCCGTGCGGTCGAACGGCTGGAAAGCTACACCCCGGCATGGCCGCTCCCCAAGGTGTTCCGCCTGGTGTCCAAGGGCAAGCTGGCCGAAGGCGTGTTCAAGGGCGAAACCATCAACACACCCTCCATGCTCGCCGTCGAAGACGCGATCTTTGCGCTCGAATGGGCCAAGGATCTCGGCGGGCTGAAAGGCCTGCAGGCGCGTTCGGACGCCAATGCTGCCGCGCTCGATGCCATCGTCCGGGCGCGCCCGTGGCTCAGCCACCTTTGCGCTGACGAGGCGAGCCGTTCGAAGACTTCGGTCTGCCTGTCGGTCGAAGGCGCGGATGCGGACTTCATCAAGGCCTTTGCCGGTGCGCTCGAAAAGGAAGGCGCCGCCTACGACATCGCCGGATACCGCGATGCCCCCGCCGGCCTGCGCATCTGGTGCGGCGCGACGGTGGACACCGCCGATATCGTGGCGCTCGGCCCGTGGCTCGACTGGGCCTACGCGGCTGTAAAATCTGCCTGAATCGTCATCCCGGCGAAGGCCGGGATCCAGCCTGACATATGACGCCGCCGCGCGTCGACTTTTCAAACGGTCTGGATCCCGGCCTATGCCGTGGTGACGGGCCAAAGGGATGAAAATCATGACCAAACCCCGCGTACTCATTTCCGACAAGATGGACCCCAACGCCGCAAAGATCTTTGAAGAGCGCGGCTGCGACGTGGACGTCATCACCGGTGAAACGCCCGAACAGCTGATCGCCCGCATCGGCGAATACGATGGCCTCGCCATCCGCAGCTCTACCCGCGTCACCAAGGAAATCCTTGCTGCCGCGACGAACCTCAAGGTCATCGGCCGCGCCGGCATCGGCGTCGACAATGTCGATATTCCGGCCGCTTCGGCGCAGGGCGTCGTGGTGATGAACACGCCGTTCGGCAATTCGATCACCACGGCCGAACACGCCATCGCCATGATGTTCGCGCTCGCCCGCCAGATCCCGGAAGCCAATGCTCAGACCCAGGCGGGCCTGTGGCCAAAGAACGGCTTCATGGGCGTTGAAGTCACCGGCAAGACGCTCGGCCTGATCGGCGCCGGCAACATCGGCTCGATCGTCGCCGCCCGCGCGCTGGGTCTGCGGATGAAAGTCGTCGCCTTCGATCCGTTCCTGACCGAGGAACGCGCCATCGAAATGGGCGTCGAAAAGGCCGATCTCGATACCCTGCTCGGCAAGGCGGATTTCATCACCTTGCACACGCCGCTGACCGACCAGACGCGCAACATCCTGTCGAAGGAAAACCTCGCCAAGACCAAGAAGGGCGTGCGCATCATCAACTGTGCGCGTGGCGGCCTGATCGACGAAGCGGCGCTGAAGGAGGCCATGGACAGCGGCCAGGTCGCCGGCGCTGCGCTCGACGTGTTCCAGACCGAACCCGCCAAGGAATCGCCGCTGTTCGGCACGCCCAACTTCATCTGCACGCCGCACCTTGGCGCCTCAACCACCGAAGCCCAGGTCAACGTCGCGCTGCAGGTTGCCGAGCAGATGGCCGACTATCTGGTCAACGGCGGCGTCACCAACGCGCTCAACATGCCGAGCCTGTCGGCCGAGGAAGCGCCGAAGCTGAAGCCCTACATGGCACTGGCCGAACAGCTGGGCAGCCTGGTTGGGCAGCTGACCACCGGTGCGATCCCGCGGATCTCGATCCACGCCGAAGGCGCTGCGGCTGAGCTGAACATCAAGCCGATCGTCGCTGCTGTCCTTGCGGGTTTCCTGCGGGTCCAGTCGGATACGGTGAACATGGTCAATGCGCCGTTCCTGGCCAAGGAGCGCGGGATCGAAGTGCGCGAAGTGAAGACCGAGAAGGAAGGCGATTACCACACGCTGATCCGTGTTTCGGTGAAGACCGACGCCGGTGAGCGTTCGGTCGCCGGCACCCTGTTCGGCAACAGCCAGCCGCGTCTGGTGGAAATCTTCGGCATCGGCATCGAAGCCGATCTTGATGGCCACATGATGTACATCGTCAACGAGGACGCGCCCGGCTTCATCGGCCGCATCGGCACGTTGCTGGGCGAAAACGGCATCAACATCGGCACCTTCCATCTCGGCCGCCGCGAAGCGGGTGGGGAAGCGATCCTCCTGCTCTCGCTCGACAGCGCCCTGCCGTCGGACGTGCTGGAAAAGGCCAAGGCTCTTCCGGGCGTCAAGCGCGCGATGGCACTGGCGTTCTGATTGCATGCGTCGCCCCGGCTTTGCGCCGGGGCGACGAATTGACTAAGGGCCGTTCATGGACACCGATCGCGACCTGTTGCCCGAAGGCCTGGAAGACCGTCTGCCCGCCTCGGCGGCGGCCGCTGCCCGCGTTACCCGCGCTGCGCTCGACGTGCTGGACAGCCACGGTTATGACCGCGTCCAGCCGCCCAGCATCGAGTTCGAGAAATCGATGGCAAGCCGCATGGCCGGCGTCCAGCCGCGCCGCATGTTCCGCTTTGTCGACCCCGCTTCATTGCGCACTCTTGCTCTGCGCAGCGACATTACTGTGCAGGTCGGCCGGATCGCCGCAACCAGCCTTGCCGGGGCTCAGCGGCCCCTGCGGCTGTGCTATTCGGGGCAGGTCGTCACCATCAAGGGCGATGGCCTTGATCCGACGCGTGAACGCCTGCAACTTGGCGCCGAACTGATCGGCAGCGACAGCGTGGCTGCCGCTGCGGAAATCGTCGCCGTTGCCATCGAGGCGCTGCAGGCTGCTGGCGCCACCGGGATCTCGGTCGATTTCACGCTGCCCGATCTTGTCGACACGCTTGCCGCCAAGGCGCTGCCGCTCGATCCCGCCAGGGTCGAGGCTGTGCGCCGCGAGCTGGATGCCAAGGACGCCGGCGCGCTCGTCGCGGCTGGTGGTGAGGCCTATCTGCCCCTGCTGACCGCGATTGGCCCCTTCGAGACCGCGATCGAACGGCTCGCGGCCATCGACGCCGGCGGCGCGCTGTCGAGCCGTATCAAGGCGCTGCGCGAGATCGCGGCCCGGGTCGGATCGGTCGCACGCCTGACGCTTGATCCCAGCGAGCGGCACGGCTTTGAATACCAGTCGTGGTTCGGCTTTACGCTTTATGCCGAAGGGCTTTCGGGCGCGCTGGGCCGTGGCGGCACCTATTCGATCCTCGGCGCCGCCGGTAGCGAAAGCGAACCGGCCATTGGCTTCTCGCTTTACCCGGACGATCTGATCGACGCCCTGAGCGATGCGGCGGCCGAACGCCGCGTCCTGTTCCTGCCGATGGGCCATGACGCCGCGGCCGCCCAAGCGCTTCGCAGCGAAGGCTGGCGCACCGTTGCCGCGCTGTGCGACCAATGCGACCCGGGGAAGCTGGGCTGCACCCACCGGCTCGACGGCGCGGAAGCGAAACCGTTGTGACCGCCCCGGTCCGGCTCGCGATCGAAACCGAGCTCGACTATTCCTTCGCCGCCCGCAGCGCCGTCCTCCTCCAGATCGAGGCGGCGATGATCCCCGATCAGCGGGTGGAGCAACACGCCATCGCGCTGTCGCCGGTCGATCACTTCGCCCGCATTCCCGGCCATGACGGCACCGGCGACCGCATCTGGCTCGATGTCGAAAGCCGCCTCTCCGTCTCCTACCGGGTCGAGGTTGCCGTCCATCGCACGGTCGCCGATCTGGCTTCCCTGCCGGCGACCGAGCCACACCTGTTGCCGGCCGAGGCGGTCGAATACCTTATGCCCTCGCGCTATTGCCAGGCCGACTTGTTCGAGACCCTGGTGGCCAGCGAGTTCGCCGGGCTTTCCGGCGGAGCCATGGTCGCGGCCATGCGGGACTGGGTTTCCAGCCACTTCACCTATGCGCCCGGTTCAAGCACCAGCGCGACGAGCGCGGTGGAAAGCTATGTCCAGCGCCGGGGCGTGTGCCGCGACTATGCCCACATGCTCATCACCCTGGTGCGCGCCGGCAACATTCCCGCCCGCCACGTCAGCGTCTACGCCCCCGATGTGACCCCGCCCGATTTCCATGCCGTTACCGAGGTTTATCTCGGTGGCGACTGGCACATCGTCGATGCCACCGGCATGGCCAACGCCGCCGACATCGCCAAGATCGGCGTCGGGCGCGATGCGGCGGACACCTCGTTCCTCACCCACTACGCCAACGCCACGCTCAACTGGCAGCAGGTGCGGGTAAGCCGCGTTACGCCCTGATCGCTAGCGGCTGAACAGCGCCTTCAGCCAGGCATCGACCACGCCCGTCGCCGCATAAGTCGGATCGCCCAGCCGCCGGTTGATCTCGGCATGGCCCTGAAGCTTTTCGCCCGGAAAGCCGTTGCGCTGGACGCGGGAGCCACCGGCCTTCAGCGCCTTTTCCAGCGCCTCGGCCTGCCGCACGCCGTCCGGGCGCTGGACGTGGATCAGCAGGAAGTCGGGCGCGTTGGGCGCCGCCGCCTGCAAGGTGGGGGACAGCGCCCGCTGCCGCGCCGGATCGGTGCCGAACGCCTGCGCATAGGTCTGCTGCATGATCTTCGGCCCGTCCTGCATCTGCGCCGGAACGTCATAGGCCGCGCCGTCGTTGGGGATCACGCCGCGAATGCTGGCAAAGGATAGCCCCGCCTTCTTGAGGTAGCGCTCGTCCGTCCCCACCAGTGCTACCAGATGCGCCCCCGCGCTGTGTCCGGTCAGCACAACGCGCGACGGATCGATCCCCAGCTTCTTGTAATCATCCAGCAGCGCCTTCACCGCGCGGGCCACGTCCTCGGCCTGATCCTCGACCCGCGCGGCCGGCACCAGACGGTAGTCGATCGCCGCGTAGATATAGCCAAGCCCGGTGAAATGCTCGGGCGCATAGCGGCTGGCGGCGCTGTCCTTGCTGCCGCGCTTCCACCCGCCGCCGTGGACGAAAATCACCAGCGGCACCGAATGGTCGTTGATGTGATCCTTGGGGAACCACAGGTCGCCCTTCTGCAAGGGGTCGCTGCCATAGGAAAAGGTCCGGTCCGGCGCGCGGCGCTGCACCTTCCCATCCTGCCCCTGCATCCGCTCCATCATCCGGGCACGGATGCGCTCGCGAAACCGGTCCCCCGGCGCGGCGGCGGCGATGGAACTGGCGAGCAGCGCCGTGGCGGCGAGAGTCAGGGCAGGAACAAGGATCCGCGTTTTGCGCATGAAAAACCTCCTGTTTGCGCGCATCCTATTGCCCGCCGCCCGATAAACCAGTCGTGAATTGTCGCCGGCTGTAGCAGCCACAAAGGCCATCCCCCGCCGCCTGCCCGCCAGTTGCGCCAAACGCAAGTTGATGAAACACATGCGCAGACCCATCCCTGTATTTGCCAAAGGGCGAGCCCCAGACACACGAAAGCCGCGCGGACGGCGCGGCTTCGGGGAAGCACAGAGGATGGCGGCGGCGCTCATGGAGCGCGCCTTGCAGGACAGGTCATGCGGGGGAGTTTGGCAGAACGGGGGCGTGTAGGAAAATGGTTTGGGGGTTGGAAAACGGTTCTAGCGCAAGCGCTAAAAGATAATGACGTAACGAATGCTTGCAAAAAATTGGCAGCAAGCATATGCTTGCAACATAATCTTAGCAAGCAAGGATTCAAAATGTCCGAATCTCCTCAGTCAAAAGGCGGTGAAGCGCGGGCGAAGGCGCTCACAAAGACTAAGCGGAGCGAGATCGCTGCGCGAGCTGCTACGGCTCGTTGGGCGGCCCATCTTCCTGACGCGACGCATGAGGGGGAGTTGAAGATAGCTGGCATGTCCTTGCCAGTTGCCGTTACTTCAGATGGTACTCGTTTGATGATTTCTAAGGCATTCATGACTGCGCTCGGTCGGCCATGGAAGGGAAGTTACGCCCGTACCGAATTGCCTAATTTCATTTCAGCAAAAAACCTTTTACCATATATTCCCAAAGATTTAAGAGATGTTCTTGATCCCATTGAGTTTGTTAACAAGCACGGCCAGCGTGCGACGGGATACCGTGCTGAATTATTGACTATGGTCTGTGACGTTTATTTGGATGCCCGTAGGGCCGGTGTTCTCACTGAATCTCAAGAGCGGGTTGCAGCGCAGGCGGAAGTGTTGATTCGGGGGTTCGCCCGTGTCGGGATTGTTGCGCTGGTTGATGAAGCGACTGGCTATCAACGGGACAGGGCAAGTGATGCACTCGCTAAGATCCTAGAAAAGTTTATAGCCAAGGAATTGCAGCCTTGGGTTAAGACATTTCCTGACGAGTTCTATGAGCAGCTTTTCCGACTGCGCGGCTTGGATTTTCCGAAAGACACGGTGAAACGCCCTCAATACTTCGGCTATTTGACTAACGACATCATCTATAAGCGGCTCGCACCGGGGGTTTTGGATGAACTGAAGCGTACAGAGCCAAGGACGCCATCAGGCAAGCGGAAAGGTACAATCCAGCAACGGCTATCCCCAGACCTTGGTCACCCGAAGCTAAGGGAGCATTTGGCGTCAGTTTGTACGATCATGGACTTGAGCGACGACTATCGGGATTTCATGCGTAAGCTAGACAAGAGGCATCCTAAGTATGGAGAAACAATGGAATTTGATTTCACGGGCGAAAAGTGGCGCTTCTAATGTTTTGAGACAAGCGCCGGAAACATAGAAATTGCGTTGCCAAGTGCGAAAACCTCTAAGCCGAAGAGTACGAGTACAAGCAACCCGCTCCTCTCCGGCGGCCCAGAACACCCCGTCGCCGCCTTCACGCTCACCCCATCCACCGGTCCCACGCCCTGTGGAACCGCGCCACGGACAGCTCTTCACGCACCAGCGAAAGGTGGGTCAGGCCTGTGTTGCGCAGGCCGGCCTGCTGGCGCGGCATCTGGTCATAGTCCTGCTGCAGGGCGAGGAAATAGGGGAAGGTGCCGCGTTCGGTCACGGTCACCGGCTGGGCGCGGTACTGGCTCCGCAGCGCTTCGGGCAGCCACATATAGGCCGTGACGTGCCACAGGCACTTGCCCGGATCGCCAGAGGGGTGCGGCCAGGCCATGATCGTCGTCGCTTCGCCAGCGCGGATGGTCATGAAGAAGTTGGGAAACAGGAACCAGCCCTGATTGTCGCTCATCTGATCATCGGCGAGCGAGGTGACGTCGAGCCCCTTGGCGGTCAGCGTCTGGCGGGTTGCCTGTTGCAGGATGGTGCGCACGGTTTCGCCTTCGCCAAGGCAAAGCGCGCCTTCGCCATCGCGCCGCGCGGCGATCATCGTTTCGAACAGCGGCAGGACTTCGGCGACGGTGGGAAAGGTTGCGGGCAGATCGCGGATCGCCTGCACCTGTTCTTCAAGGCTGGCGTTGGCCGCGTCCTTGACCTCAAAGGGTGAAACCGCGCAGCCATGATCGCCGAACATGCCATGCCGGGCATTACCGGCCTGCAAGTCGATGACCTTGAGCAGTTCGGGATGAACGCCGATGATGTGATAGCCTTCGCTGAAGGCGTCGATCACAACTTTCCAGTTGCAGTCCAGCTCTTCCCGCACGTCGAGCCCGACCGGAGTCATCTCACCCAGCCGATAGGCATCGAGCCGCGCACCTACCTGAGGGCCAAGGAAATCGGCCAGCGGGCCAGCCTGGGGATCGGGGTTGATGAAGATGAAGCCGAAGGCGGTATCCACCGGCACTTCGATCAGGCCGTGCGCCGCCTTGTCAATCGGGCCAACCAGATCGGGGCGGGCGACGGCAAACAGCGATCCGTCAAGATCATAGGTCCACAGGTGATAGGGGCAGGTGAACTTTGGCGTTTGCCCCCTGGCACCATCGCACAGGATGTTGCCGCGGTGGCGGCAGGCGTTGACGAAGCCGCGCAGCTTGCCGTCCTTGCCTCGAACGATAACGAAGGACTGGTCCAGAACATCGTGCCGTTTCCAGTCGCCAGAGCCGGGCAATTCATCCACCCGCCCGGCAATCTGCCAGCACTTCATCCAGATCCGCTCGCGCTCCTGCCCGGCGATCTGCGCGCAGGTATAGCGATCTGTCGGGATCGACCAGGGGAACTGGCCCATGTCGATTTCGGACACCGGAATGAGGGGGGCGATGGTGGTCACAGGCGGCCTCTCGAGTGCTTTTATGGAGAAAGGCTATCTCCGGATCGCGGTCGAGGCAAGATAAAGAAACGCTGGCGTTCCATTATTCGCAGACCGCCGGTCGGCTGGGCGCTTGACTCCCCCCTGTCGATCCGCCAAAGGCCCGCCCGTTTGCGAAGGCCTTTGCGGCCCGCACTGGTCCACTCCCTGCGCCGAGTCCTGTCGAAGGGCGCTTGCGAGTTACTCTGGCAGGGGAAGGACTTTAGGCTCCAGACTCTAGGCTAGCGGGCTTGAGGTTTGAGTCAGAATGGCTCAGCACAAGGAAAGAAGGCGCAGGAATATGCGGATATTGCAAGACTTCTTGACGCAGGGATGGGCCATTCTGACCAAATCCCTGCGGGACACACAAATGGCTTCCATCTCGAACCGAAATGCGCTTGCAAAGGCAAGCAGCCTTTGTAGCGCGCACTTCGGCCCGATATGTTCGCCATTTGTGTGCCTCAAGCCCGCTAACCTAGAGTCTGGAGCCTAACATGGCCAATTTCACCGCCATCGGCGCCCAGTGGGGCGATGAAGGAAAGGGGAAGATCGTCGATTGGCTCGCGAGCCGCGCCGATGCCGTGGTGCGTTTCCAGGGCGGGCA
>JBJTLW010000164.1:0-5774 GCA_046063225.1 Novosphingobium sp.
CCTGCACCAGACCTGCGCAGAAACCGGGCGGCACCTGAAGCAGGTGAAGGAAATCGGCGAGAAGTTCGGCATCGGCTTCCTTGGCCTGGGCATGTGGCCCGACAAGACCCGCGAAGAACTGCCGATCATGCCCAAGGGCCGCTATGCCATCATGCTGCGGCACATGCCGCGCGTCGGCACCATGGGGCTCGACATGATGCTGCGCACCTGCACCATCCAGACCAACCTCGACTATTCGAGCGAGGCGGACATGGTGCAGAAGTTCCGCGTTTCGCTGGCCCTGCAACCGCTGGCAACTGCGCTGTTCGCCAATTCGCCCTTCACCGAAGGCAAGCCGAACGGCATGCTGAGCTATCGCAGCCACATCTGGTCGGATACCGATCCGGCGCGCACCGGCATGCTGCCCTTCGTGTTCGAGGATGGCTTCGGCTATGACCGCTACGTTGAATACATGCTCGATGTGCCGATGTACTTCGTTTACCGCGACGGCAAATACATCGATGCGGCCGGCCAGTCGTTCCGCGATTTTCTGGAGGGCAAGCTGCCGGCGCTGCCCGGCGAACGCCCGACGCTGTCGGACTGGAACGATCACCTGTCCACCGCCTTCCCCGAAGTGCGGCTGAAGTCCTTCCTCGAAATGCGCGGGGCCGATGGCGGGCCGTGGAACCGCATCTGCGCCCTGCCCGCCTTCTGGGTGGGCCTGCTCTATGACCAGACCGCGCTCGACGCCGCCTGGGATCTGGTCAAGGATTGGGACATGGACGGGCGCGAATTGCTGCGCAGTTCGGTGCCGAAGCTGGCGCTCGATGCGCCGCTGCCCGGTGGCGGCACGCTGAAGGACATCGCCGCCGAAGTGCTCGCCATCGCGCGCGCCGGGCTCAACGCGCGCGGCCAGCTTAACGCGGCGGGCGACAACGAAAGCGGATTCCTGGGGCCGCTCGACGATATCGTCAAAAGCGGCAAGGTTCCGGCGCAGGTTCTGCTCGACAAGTACAACGGCGAATGGGGCGGCAACCTTTCGCGCATCTACGAGGAAAGTTTCTGATGAGCGTGATCGTCATGGGCGAATTTCGCCTGCCGGCCGAAAACCTGGACGCTGCCCGCCCGGCGATGGAAAAGGTCGTGACGCTGACCCGCGCGGAAGATGGTTGCCTGGGCTATTCCTATGCGCCGGATCTGCTCGACCCCTGCCTCATCCGCGTCAGCGAAAAGTGGGAAAGCGCCGAGGCTCTGTCGGCCCATCTTGCAACGCCGCACATGGACGAATGGAAGCGCGTGCGCGAAGGTTTCGGGCTGACGGGCCGGTCGATCACCATGTACGAAGTGGCCAGCGAAAAGGCGGTTTAGCGACACAACTGCGGTCCATTCCTCGTCATCCCGGCGTAGGCCGGGATGACGAAGATAAATCGGTGTCACTCAGCCGGCTGAACCACCGCGCTGCGCTGCGGGCGAAGCCCGGCGAGCAGGCGATTGATGAAACGCGTCACGGTTGGATTGCGGTCCATCCACGCGTGGTATTCGCGGTACTTCGCGTCTTCTGACAACAGGTGCCGTTCTTCGGTCTTGGCGCGCCAGAAATAGATGGCGCTGACACCGGCAAGGCACACGGCATTGCGCACGGCATCGGTGGTCGATCCGTTGGTGACAAGGAACGGCATGGTCGCGCACCACCAGAAGGTGTTCTTGGACAGGTAGGCCGGGTGCCGCGTCCAGCGGTAGGGACCGCCCGTCAGCACGCCGCGATAGGTCAGGTTGGAAAAGCGGATGCCGAAGGCCACCGTAGACCAGGCGTAAATCCCCGTCAGCACGATCAGCAGCCCCGCCCAGATCCACAGCAGCAGGTCTTTGCCCTGCAACCACCATGCCCAGTCCGCCGTCGCCGCCTCGTAAAACAGCGGGCCGCCCTGGTTCATCATCTGGAACGGTGGATAGCACATCAGCGCCGCCACCCATCCGGCAAGGAATGGATTGGCCGAGCGAATCTGCGCGTCGAGAGGCTTGACGGTAAGGATATAGCCGACCGTGCCGATCTGTTCGTCGACCACGAACATCATCAGCACCAGCAGGTTGGAAATCGCCACCGGATCGCGCCAGATGCCCGACCAGTCGCGCCCGACCAGATCGGCAAAGCCGCCCGGCACGATGGAGATCATGAAGGCGGTGAAAAAGCCCTTCACCGCCCAGGCGCGCAGGTGAATGGGGATCTGCGCCGGGTCATAGGCTTCGCGTCCGATCAGCCAGGCACCGAAATGCCAGCACGGATCGCGCGGGTTCACCAGCACCCGGTCGAGCCACATGACGTAGGGGACCGAGAGCAGGAACAGCGGAACCGCCGCCCAGCCCAGCACGGTCATCGCCACCTGATAGGGGCCGTCCCAGTACCAGCGGAACAGGCAATAAAGGAAACCGATAATCGCCCAGGTGGCCCACAAGCCGGCCAGTTTGGTGATCGAAACATCCATGATCGCGGAGAGCGGCCGCTTGGTCTGCCAGTCGATGCCCGTTGAGGCGCGCCGGTGCACCTTGTCGACCAGGACCGACCAGGCGACCATCGGCACAGCGCAGAAAACCAGGCCCATCAGCGCCGCATTGGGGCCGGTCAGCCGCTCGCGCGGGCCGTTCAGGCCAAGCGCGTCGACAATCTCGGGCCAGAAGTGGCTGATCGAAATCCACACCAGCAGCCCGACAAGGCCGGTCAGGCCGACAAAGCCGGAAACGTCGCTGGCTGGACGCGGATCGGATACGGGCGCGGGCATGGTCACACCGCGCGGCTTAACCGGAAATGGTTAAGCTGACGGTAAAGCCCCATGACGGCCGGGCCTTCGCGATACCGAAGGCCCGTGCCAATGCCGATCAACGGAAGGAGGAAATCCGGCCGCTGTCTTCCAGGATGTACAGCGTGTTGTTCGCCACGATTGGAGAAAGGCTGACCGCGCTCGACATCTTGGTGAAGGGCGCGACCGATCCGTCCGTCACGCTGGCAGACATCACTTCGCCTTCGGTATTGGCGATCCACAGGCGGTTGTTTGCCAGAACCGGGCCGGTCCAGAAGATGGGGTTCTTCTTTTTCTTGGGGTTCTTGAACGCGGCGAGCTGGGTGGCCCAGCGCACCTTGCCGGTGTTGCGGGCGATGCACAGCAGCTTGGAATCGTCGGTCAGCGTGAAGATCCATTCGCCGGCAATGGCGGGAGTGGAAATGCCCGCAAGGTTGAGTTCCCACACGCGCTGGCCGGTCAGCAGTTCATAGGCTGCCATGCGGCCGCCCTGCCCCAATGCGAAGACCCGGCCGCGATCGATGATCGGATCGGCGTCGATATCGGTCAGCACGCCAACGCTGGTCGAAAGCGAGGTGCGGGCCAGCGCGTCCGACCACAGCGTGCGGCCGTTTTCATAGCGATAGGCCACCAGTTCGCCAGTCGAGTACCCAGCGACCACCGATCCCTGCGCGATGCTGGGCGCGGCGACGCCGAAGATGCCCGACAGGCCGTTCGATCCGCTTTCATTCCACAGCAGCTGGCCGTCCGGTGCGTTCAGCGCGATCAGCTGGTTGGACTGGGTCATCACGAAGACCATGTCGAAATCGATGGTCGGCGATCCGCGCAGCGGACCGGCGGGCTTCACCTTCCACAGCTGGCTGCCGTCCTTGGCGTTCAGCGCGGCCACTTCGCCCACGCCGGTGGTGACATAGACCTTGTCTTCATCAAAGCTGACGCCGCCGCCAAAGACCGAGCTGGCGCCATCGCCGCTGATCTTGAACGACTTGGACCAGCGCGGGCTGCCGCTGGCGGCATCATAGGCGTGGACGACGCCTTCGGTGTCCATCGCGAACAGCATTCCGCCACCGACCACCGGCGATGCGGCGAGGCGCTGGCGTTTGCTGTTGCCGGCAATCGACTGGCTCCAGCCGCGGCCCGGCGCTTCGGACAGCGACAGGTGGCCATAGGCCTTGCTCGGCGAATTGCCGGCCTGCGGCCATTCGCCGTTCACTTCTGCCGGCGGCAGCACAACAGCGATGTTGCCAAGGTTGGGATCGACCTTTGCGCCCGATTCGACGCGGCTGAGAATGGCGACGCGGTTGCCCACGGTGGGGGTCGTCACCTTCTTGCCGCCGAATACGCCGCAGCCCGAAAGGGTTACGGCCATGGCCAGCACGCCCAGCATGGCAGCGCGGCGAAGCGGGGTCCTGGAAGTCATCCGAAGGTCTTTCATTGCAATCACTGTCCCTGCTGCGGCGCGTTGGCGGCGGTCACGTCTTTTACGGCTTCGTTCACATCATCGACTGCATCGACGCCAAGGTATCCGGCCATCTGGCGGGTGCGGCGGCGGAGCGTATCCGGCACCGTCTTGTCGCGCGCAATCGCGGCGAAAAGGGGGCCGGCAAGATCGTTCTTGCCCTGCTTCACATAGGCGAGACCAAGCAGTTCGCCGGCAGAACCGAACCACGGCTTGCCCTGAACCGCCAGCGGCTTCATCGCGGCGATCACTTGATCGACCGGCATGGTATCAAAGCGCAGCGCCACTTCGCGGATCTTTGCCAGATCGCGATAGGCCTGCGGTGCACTGTCATTCGCGGCCACGGCGGCAAAGGCCTTGGCGGCTTCAGCGTTTTTGCCCTTTTCGGCGAGGATGCCGGCCTGCAGCATCTGCGCGGCGGCCTGGCTGCCATCGCCGCCATCCTTGCCCAGCGGGGCGAGCATGGCGCTGGCCTTGTCCAACTGGCCGGCTTCAAGCTGATCAAGCGCGGCGATGTACTTTTCCGAGCGTTCTTCCTGCCCCTGATCGCGGTAGTGATCCCAGGCGAGCCAGCCACCAAGCGCGGCAAGGCCGACGACGATGGCGCCGCCAACCGGCTTGCCCCAGCGTTTCAGCAGGTCGAGCGCTTCCTGCTCACGCAGGGCTTCGTCCACTTCGCGCAGGAAGCCTTCCTTCTGGGCGTCTTCACGGCTGATGGCAGGCGTTTTCGTATTGTCAGGGCTGAGGGCCAAGTCTGGGTCTTTCGGCAAGCTTTTCCGGTTCGCGGCTGTTTAGCGCATGAAGGCGCCTTTTCAACGGAATTGATGGTGAAGCAGGGCTGAATGATGGCCAATGACGGGGTTTGTCACCCGAAACGTTCACGCTTCATGGCCCGCGCATAGACCTGACGGTAGGATGCGACCATCGTTGCCTCGTCAAACTCGGCCCGGGCGCGGGTGCGATTGGCGGTTCCGATGCGCCGCCGGGCATCGGCATCAAGCGCCAGATCCTCCAGCGCGTCGATGTAATCGCATTCCTTTTCGGACGAGACGATGAAGGGGCGGTTCGCCTCTGCAACCATTTGCGCCACGTCGCCGACATCGGTGGAAACCACGGCCAGTCCCGCCGCCATGGCCTCGACCACCGAGATGGGGAACTGTTCGCTGTTGGACGACAGCGCGAACAGGTCGAACAGGCCGATGACCCTGGCCGGATCGGGGGCAAAGCCGGGAAGATGGACGCGGTGACCGATGCCGAGCCGGAGCGCTTCATCGCGGATCGCGTTGCGCTCTGGCCCTTCGCCCAGGATGACCAGCTGCCACGCGTCGGGAAGCGGGGCAAAGGCGCGGACCAGCCGGGGCAGGTTCTTGACCGGGCGCAGGCCGGCCAGCGTGCCCACCCAGCGTTCGCCCGCGCGCTTGACAATGCGCGGCAGGGCGTCCGCGCGCGCCGTGGCGCCATAGGCGGCGGTGGCGATGCCGTTGGCGATGCGGTGGACCTTGCCGCGCGGCTGCGCCCATTCCTTCAGCGCCACCTGTTCC
>JBJTLW010000165.1:0-6010 GCA_046063225.1 Novosphingobium sp.
CTTCATACTTGCCGGTAAAGGCCCGTTCCGTCCCCGATTGGCGCAGGATCTGGTACTGTTCGGGGGTCAGCCGTTCGCGCCATTCGGCATCGCTGAGGTTGAGCTTTTCCGTCATCGTGTTCTCCATGCCCGCCCCTCAGCAGGCGATATGGGATGATCGTCCGGCGATCTCAATGCAAATGTTCGACGACCAGCACCGTGCCTTCATGGCCGGCAATGCGCATGCGCGTGCCGGGGGCGGCGTCCGGCCCCTTGGCCAGCCATTCGCTGTCGCCGTGCCGCACGCGCCCGGTGCCGCCATCGATGGCGTGGGTAACCGTCACCGTATCGCCCAGCAGCCGCGCGCCGCGATCGTTCATGTCGGGATCGGCGCTTTCGATCTCGTTGGTTTCCAGCCAGCGCCGCGCCATCATGACCAGGCCGATGGCCAGCACGGCAAAGATCAGCACCTGAAGCGCCGTTGCCAGCGGCATGACCCAGACGATCAGCCCGGTGGCAACCGCCGCGCCCGCCAGCCAGATCAGGAAGAACCCCGGCGCGGCAATTTCCGCCGCGGCAAGCAGCAGCCCGATGGCCAGCCAGGTCCAGTGCGGTTCAAGGCTGTTCAGCCAGTCCATCACACCTTGCCTCCGTCACCTTTGCCCAGGGCGTCCTTCACCAGTTCACCGATGCCGCCGATCGATCCGATCAGCTGCGTCGCCTCAACCGGGAACAGGATGGTCTTGGCATTGGGCGAAGTGGCGAACTGGCTGACCGCATCGGTATATTTCTGCGCGATGAAGTAGTTGAGCGCCTGGGTGCCGGACTTGGCGATGGCATTGGACACCATGGTGGTTGCCTTGGCTTCGGCCTCCGCCTCGCGCTCGCGGGCTTCGGCGTCGCGGAAGGCGGCTTCCTTGCGCCCTTCGGCGGACAGGATGGCGCCCTGCTTTTCACCTTCGGCCCGCAGGATTTCCGCTGCGCGCAGGCCTTCCGCCTCAAGGATCTGGGCGCGCTTTTCGCGTTCCGCCTTCATCTGGCGGGCCATGGCGTTGGAAATGTCTGCCGGCGGGCGGATGTCCTTGATTTCGACGCGGGTGATCTTCACCCCCCAGGGCGCCGTTGCATGATCGACCACGACCAGCAGCTTGGCGTTGATCTCGTCACGCTTGGACAGCGTTTCATCAAGGTCCATCGATCCCATGACGGTGCGCAGGTTCGTGGTGGTCAGCTGCATGATCGCGACATAGAGGTTCGACACCTCGTAGGCCGCCTTGCCGGCATCGAGCACCTGGAAGAACACGATGGCGTCCACGCCAACCATGGCATTGTCCTTGGTGATGATTTCCTGCCCCGGAATGTCCAGCACCTGTTCCATCATGTTGACCTTGTGGCCAACCCGGTCGACGAAAGGCACGATGACATGCAGGCCCGGCTGCGCGGCAAGGGTGAAGCGGCCCAGCCGCTCGATGGTATAGACATAGCCCTGCCGCACCACGCGCACGCCCATCAGCAGGAACAGAACCACCAGGACCACCAGGGCCAGCAAGGTTCCACCCATCACACTCTCCTCCAATCCGATCAGGCGCTCATGCTCGCGCCGCCCCCTGCGCTAGCAAGCGGAATCGGACGGGATCAGAGCGACCGGTAAAGCGCCAGCAGCCGGGCAAAGGCGCGGTCGGCCTCGGCAGCGTTGTAGGACGGGGAATCGGGCACGCACCAGCCGTGATCGGCGGCATAGACCTCAACCTCTGCCGGGCGCCCGGCGGCCTGCGCCGCAGCCTTGAAGGCGGTCTTGTCATCCGGGGCCTTGGCATCGTCATTGCGGGCAATGGCGACGAGGAAGCCGGCCCTGGTCTGGCCAAGCACGCGGTTGGGGCTTTCCGGCCTGTCACCCACCATGCCGCCGCCATGGAACGATGCCGCCGCCTTCACCCGGTCCGGCACTGCCGCCGCCGTGCGCACGGCCCAGGATCCGGTCATGCAATAGCCCTGCGATCCGATGCCGCGCTTCCTGTCCACCGCCTTCTGCCCATCGAGCCAGGCAACGAAGGCCCTGGCATCGCGCATGTTGGTCTGCGCGTTCACCCCAGCAATCAGCGGCTTCAGCTTTTCCTGCCCGGCGGGGGTGCGCCATTCGTTGAAATTGCCCAGGATCGGCAGCCGGGATCCGCGATAGTAATGGTTCACCGCCAGCACGGCAAAGCCCTTGGCCGCAAGCCGCCGGGCGATGGCGAACTTCGCCTCACGCAGGCCGCCGATATCGGGCCACAGGATCACGGCCGGATGCTTGCCGCGTGCCGGATGGACGAAAAAGGCATCGCAGGTGCCATCGGGCGTCGGCACGCTGACCATGTGTTCGACAAGAGCCGGCCCCTTGGCCAGAGCCTCGGCGCCATAGGCCGCGAACACGGCTGCCGAACCGGCGGCGGCGAAGTGGCGGCGGGAAAGCCCGGTTTCCTGCGGCTTGAAGAGAGTTTCATCGCACATCTGTTACGTACTCCAGACCCCGCCCGGGCAGGAGACTAGTGCAAAGCGCGGCGGCGGGCTAGCGTCGTTGCATGGACGATCCCGCCAACATCACCGCCTGGCAACGCCTTTCGACCGATGTGACCACTTCGGGCAAGATCGCCCAGGCCGATGCGGCGCGCCTGGCCGATCTGGGCGTGCGGCATGTCATCAACCTCGCGATGGCGGACAGCCCCGATGCTCTGCCCGATGAGGCGCAGGTGCTGGCGGCGGCGGGCATGGGGTACACGCACATTCCCATCCCCTTCACCGCGCCCGATGAGAGCCACTTTGCGGCGTTCTGCACGGCGCTGGAGGCGGCGCCGCGCCCTTTGCACGTGCACTGCATTCTCAACTGGCGGGTATCGGCCATGTTCTATCGCTGGCACCGCGACGTGGCGGGCATGGCCGAGGCAGAGGCCCGCGCGCTGATGAACCGCCAGTGGGATCCGGCCACCAGCGACTATCCAGGAGCGGATGCGTGGGCGGCGTTTATCGCACCGCGCGCTGGTCCGGACGATCAGTCCGCCGGATAGTTCAGTTCCACATTGATGCCGTTGGGATCGACCAGCATGATCTGGCGCAGTCCCGCGATGCCATCGTTGACCTTCATTTCATGGCCCAGCGCACAGATACGCTCCTGCGCCTCGGCAAAGCCCTCGCACTGGAAAGCAACGTGATGGACGGCATTGGTCGGCGCGCCGACGGCATGATCCTCGCCGTAGTTGCGCAGCGTGCCCTTGACCACGACATGCACCCACGGGTGGCCGCCCTGATCGTAGAGCCAGGTGCCCTGATAGCCGAAATCCTCTGCCGGCGATTTCCCCGCCTTCAGCTCAACCGCGCCTTCATAGAAGGCGATGGTGGCGGCAAGGTCTTCGGTGAGGATATTGACGTGATCGAGCCTGAGCGTCGGCATGGTGCATCTCCTTGCCGGCAGTCTGGCGAAGAAGTCAGCGCCGGGCCAGCGCCGTTTCGCATTCCTGCATCAGGCGGGCGATGATATCGGCCACGGGTTCTTCCTGGGTGACCATGCCGACCGACTGGCCCGCCATCAGCGAGCCGTTCTCGACATCGCCGTCGATCACCGCGCGGCGCAGGGCTCCGGCCCAGAAGTGTTCGATCTGAAGCTGCGCCTCGCCCATGTCGACCTTGCCCTCATCGAGCAGCTTGGCGACTTCGACCTGCTTGGCGGTGAATTCCTCGGTGCCCTTGTTCTTCAGCGCGCGCACCGGGATCACCGGCAGACGCGGATCGACCTGAACCGATGCGACCGCATCGCGCGCATTGGCGCGGAAGAAGGCCTTCTTGAAATCCGGGTGCGCGATCGATTCGCTGGCGCAGGCAAAGGCCGTGCCCAGCTGCACACCCGATGCGCCCATTTCGAGATAGCTGGCGATCATGTCACCCCGGCCGATGCCGCCGGCGACGAAGACGACGTAATCCTCGGCCAGCGAGGGCAGGAATTCCTGCGCCAGCACCGAAGTTGCGACCGGGCCGATGTGGCCGCCCGCCTCGCTGCCTTCGATCACCAGCGCATCGGCGCCCGAACGCAGCAGCTTTTTCGCCAGCGCCAGCGTGGGCGCGAAGACCAGCACCTTTGCGCCAAAGGCCTTGATCGCTTCGACCGACCCCTTGGGCGGAATGCCCCCGGCCAGCACCACATGGCCGACCTGATGCTTGGCGCAGACCGCGATCAGATCGAACAGCGCCGGGTGCATGGTGATGAGGTTGACGCCAAACGGCTTGGCGGTGAGCGCCTTTGTCGCGGCAATTTCGGTGTCGAGCAGTTCAGGCGTCATCGCCCCGCAGGCGATCACGCCGAAGCCGCCGGCATTGCTGATCGCCGACACGAGGTTGCGTTCGGACACCCATGACATGGCCCCGCACAGGATCGCATGTTCCGTACCAAGAAATTCGGCGCCGCGCTGCATAAGCGCCGACGTGCGGGGATAGCTGCTCATCAAATGGTTCCCTGTTACCTTGGGAAACGGCCTTAAGGGCCAAGTGCGCGGCGCGCAACTCCATCGCCCATCCAAGCTTCGGCACGGGTTACCGCAAAGCGGGTGCAATCGACTGCAGGCTGTGGTTCATGCAGTCGCAGACCGAAGCCACGGGCGGCAAGCCCGGGCCCGTCGGGTCGCCCCCGCCTCTGGCCCCAATCCGGAGGCGGGGTTTTTTGTGTCAGGCCGCCTCGTCTGCCGCGTCCAGGCCATAGGCCGTGTGCAGGACGCGCACGGCGAGTTCGGTTTCGTCCTCGTCGATCAGCACCGAAACCTTGATCTCGCTGGTCGAGATCGCCTGGATGTTGATGCCGCGATCGGCCAGGCTGCGGAACATGGTGGAGGCGACGCCCGCGTGGCTCTTCATGCCGACGCCGACGACCGAGATCTTCGCCACCTTGCTGTCGGCGATCAGGCGGTAATAGCCGATGGCTTCCTTTTGCGCTTCAAGCAGCGCCTGGGTGCGGGCAAGGTCTGCGCCCGGCACGGTGAAGGTCACGTCCGTCTCGCCCTTGTCCTTGGCGATGTTCTGGATGATCATGTCGACGTTGATGTTCGCCGCGGCCAGCGGACTGAAGATCGCCGCCACCGCGCCGGGACGGTCGGCAATGCGGGTGAGCGTGATCTTGGCTTCGTTCTTGTCGGCGGCGATGCCGGTGATCAGCTGGCGTTCCATTTCGATGCCCTCAAGTTCTTCGTCCGAGACGATCATGGTTCCGGGGATGGTATCGGCGGCAGGCGCATCATCGTCGATGAACGAGGAGAGCACCTGGACCCGCACCTTTTCCTTCATGGCGAGGCTGACCGAGCGGGTCTGCAACACCTTCGAGCCGACCGAGGCCAGTTCGAGCATTTCTTCATAGGTGACGTATTTCAGCTTGCGCGCCTTGGCGACGATGCGCGGGTCGGTGGTGTAGACCCCGTCGACGTCGGTGTAGATATCGCAGCGGTCCGCGCCGATGGCGGCGGCGACGGCAACGGCCGAAGTGTCCGAACCGCCGCGTCCCAGTGTGGTCACGCGGCCATCGGCGGTGACGCCCTGAAAGCCCGGAATGACGGCGATTTCACCGGCCGCCATCGAGGCGAGCAGTTCGGGGCTGTCGATCGTTTCGATCCGCGCCTTGGCAAAGGCATCGTCGGTGCGCACCGGCAGCTGCCAGCCGAGCCACGAGCGCGCCTTGGCGCCCAGCGCCTGCAGGTGCATGGCGAGCAGGCCCGAAGTCACCTGTTCACCGCTGGCGACAACGACGTCGTATTCGGCCGGATCGTACAGCGGGTTCGCCTCGCGGCAGAAGGTGACGAGCCGGTCAGTCTCGCCCGACATGGCGGATACGACGACGGCCACTTCATGGCCGGCCGCCTGCTGGCGCTGGACTATGCGCGCCACGCGGCGGATGCGCTCGGTTCCGGCCATCGACGTGCCGCCGAATTTCATCACGATGCGGGCCAAGATGCGGCTCCTTCGAAAACATGCGGTCGCAAAGAATCTTGCGCCCGGAACACGGCTTTGCCTTGCCCCG
>JBJTLW010000166.1:0-10366 GCA_046063225.1 Novosphingobium sp.
AGCGCCGCAATTGTTCAACGCTGAAGATCAGGCGCTGTAGTACATGTCGAATTCAACAGCCGACGGCGTGGTTTCCCAACGCAGCACTTCCGGCCACTTCAGTTCGATGTAGCTTTCGATCTGGTCCTTGGTGAACACGCCGCCCTGAAGCAGGAATTCGTGATCGGCTTCCAGGCTTTCCAGAGCTTCGCGGAGCGAACCGCAGACGGTCGGCACCTGGGCGAGTTCTGCCGGCGGCAGATCGTACAGGTTCTTGTCCATGGCTTCGCCCGGGTGGATCTTGTTCTTGATCCCGTCGAGGCCGGCCATCAGCAGCGCCGAATAGCACAGGTAGGGATTGGCCATCGCTTCGGGGAAGCGGAATTCCACGCGCTTTGCTTTGTCGCCGGTGCCGTAGGGAATACGGCACGAAGCCGAACGGTTGCGGGCCGAATAGGCGAGCAGCACGGGGGCTTCGTAACCCGGGACCAGGCGCTTGTAGCTGTTGGTGGTCGGGTTGGTGAAAGCGTTCAGCGCCTTGGCGTGCTTGATGACGCCGCCGATGAAGTACAGGCACATGTCCGACAGGCCGGCATATCCGTTACCGGCGAAAAGCGGCTTGCCTTCCTTCCAGATCGAGATGTGCGTGTGCATGCCCGAGCCGTTGTCCTTCATGATCGGCTTCGGCATGAACGTGGCGGTCTTGCCATAGGCCTGGGCGACCTGGTGGACGACGTACTTGTAGACCTGCATGCGGTCAGCGGTCTGCACCAGCGTGCCGAAGGTCAGGCCCAGTTCGTGCTGCGCCGAGGCCACTTCGTGGTGGTGCTTGTCGCAGGGCAGGCCCATTTCGATCATGGTCGAAACCATTTCGCCGCGGATGTCGACGCAGCTGTCGACCGGAGCGACGGGGAAGTAGCCGCCCTTGGCGCGCGGACGGTGAGCCAGGTTGCCGGCTTCGTAATCGCGGTTCGAGTTGGTCGGCAGTTCGATGTCGTCGATCTTGAAGCCGTTGCCGTCGTAGCCGTCGTAGAACTTGACGTCGTCGAACAGGAAGAATTCGGCTTCCGGACCAACGTAGACGGTGTCGCCCACGCCCGATGCGACAACATAGGCTTCGGCGCGCTTGGCGGTCGAGCGCGGGTCGCGGCCATAGAGGTCACCGGTCGACGGTTCGACGATGTCGCAGTTGATGATCAGCATCGGCGTGGCGCTGAACGGATCGACATAGACCGAATCCAGGTCCGGCTTCAGGATCATGTCCGATTCGTTGATGGCCTTCCAGCCTTCGATCGAGGAACCGTCGAACATCAGACCGTCTTCGAGTTCACCTTCGCCGAGCAGCGCGGCGACCATGGTCAGGTGCTGCCACTTGCCCTTCGGATCGGTGAAGCGAAGATCGACCCACTCGATCTCTTCGTCCTTGATCTGCTTGATGATGTCCTTTGCCTTGGCCATTTTTCGTCCTTCAAATGTCCTCGCCCGATCGGGCAGAGGGGATGGGTTGCAACCGGGTTATGGGGTTCGTCAGATCGCGTCGTCGTCGCGTTCACCGGTGCGGATGCGCACGGCCTTTTCGACGGCGATGACGAAGATCTTGCCGTCGCCGATGCGGCCCGTCTGGGCGGCGTTGGCAATGGCTTCGACGGTACGATCGGCGAGGGCGTCGGGAACGACCACCTCAAGCTTCACCTTGGGCAGGAAGTCGACGACATATTCGGCGCCGCGATAAAGTTCGGTGTGGCCCTTCTGCCGGCCAAAGCCCTTGGCTTCGGTCACGGTGATGCCCGAAACGCCCACTTCGTGCAGCGCTTCCTTCACCTCGTCCAGCTTGAACGGCTTGATGATGGCTTCGATCTTTTTCACGTGGTCATGCCCCTGCGCGCAAGGCCGGTACCGCTGATGCGGCCCGGACAATCCAAACGGCTCCCTACACGAATCTCTTATCAAGAATCGTGCCAGAGCCCTGAAATCGCCCTAGGCGAACCGCGTTCCGGGCGAAAGAGGGGGA
Organism: Novosphingobium sp.; assembly: GCA_046063225.1. GTDB lineage: Bacteria > Pseudomonadota > Alphaproteobacteria > Sphingomonadales > Sphingomonadaceae > Novosphingobium. Next base: position 1,991 of record JBJTLW010000166.1, read on the forward strand.
ATCGCAAGATTCTTGTTCGCGGGCGGTTTCCGGTGAAACGGACTTGCCGCAAGCCTGATGCAAGCTTTGCCTAAATTATGTGCAGAGGTGATTAAAAAATAGGCAGACAAAATGTATCCTCCCTATTTTTGAGCAGCACAAATGGGGAGGGGGACCGCCCGCGAAGCGGGTGGTGGAGGGGTGTCAACGCATGACGTCATGCGACAGTGATTGAGGAGAGGTCGAAACCCCTCCGTCAGTCGCTGCGCGCCTGCCACCTCCCCATTTGCACTGCGCAAAAATAGGGAGGAACCTGAATCTCAGGCCACCTGCGCGCCGCCCTTGAACAGCGCCAGGCAGCGGCCCTGAACCGGCTGGCGATCGAAGGGCGTGTTCCCTGCCGCGGCGGCCATCTTGTCGCTGTCGACGATCCATGGCCGTTCGGCGTCGATTACCGCAAGGTCCGCTTGCATGCCGGACTCCAGCCGCCCGGCATCGACGCCGAGCAGCGCGGCCGGGTTGGCGGCGAGCAGTTCGAAGGCGCGGTCCATGGCGATCACGCCGTCGCGAACCAGCGTGAGGGTGAGGGGGAGCAGCGTTTCCGCCCCCGCCATGCCGGGTTCGGCATCGGCAAAGGGCAGGCGCTTGTCTTCCGGCCCGCGCGGATCGTGGCCCGATGCGATAACATCGATGGTGCCAAGGCCGATCGCCTCGATCACCGCCTTGCGATCATCCTCGCAGCGCAGCGGCGGGGAAAGGCGGGCGAAGGTGCGAAAATCGCTCATCGCATTGTCGCAGAGCATGAAGTGCGCCGGGGTGACGCCCGCCGTTACCGAAACACCGCGCGCCTTGGCGCCGGCGACCAGCGCCAGCGCTGCGCGGGTGGTGACCTGCCGGAAATGCAGCCGCGCGCCCGCCATTTCGGCCAGTGCGATATCGCGCGCGACGGCTAGCGCTTCGGCTTCAGCGGGAGCGCTGGGTAAGCCAAGCCGGGTCGCCATTTCGCCCGCCGTGGCGACGGCGCTGCCGGCGATGCCGCTGTCTTCGGCATGGGTGACGACCACCAGATCGAGCATGGCGCAATAGCGCAGCAGGCGCAGCATGGTGCCGCTGTCGGCAATCCAGCGCCGCCCGGTGCTGACCGCCCGCGCGCCGGCATCGCGCATCAGCGCCAGCTCGGCAAGGTCGGCGCCTTCCAGCCCGCGCGTCGCGGCGGCAAGGGGGTGAACCCACAGGTCCGGCTTGCCTGAACTGGCGGCAAAGCGCACCCGCGCCGGGTGGTCCAGCGGCGGGCTTTGATCGGGCATCAGCGCGGCGCGGGTGATGCCGCCAAAGTGGAAGGCCGGCTTGTCGATAGCGAAAACGCCAAGATCGACGATGCCGGGGGCGAGCCACTTGCCCTTGGCATCAAAGGTGCGTTCGTGCGGTTCGGGCGCAAGATCCGGGGCGATGGCGACAATGCGGTCACCCTCGGTGCGCAGCGCGCCCTTTACTGGGCCTTGCGGCGTCAAGACCTGCGCGTTGGTGATGAGGAGCGGCTGCGAAATCATGCCCAGCCCTCCATTCCGCGTCCCTTTCGGGTCAGCACGTCGAGGCAGGCCATGCGCATGGCGACGCCCATTTCCACCTGTTTGGTGATCAGCGAGCGTTCGGGCAGGTCTGCAACGTTCGAATCGATTTCCACGCCCCGGTTCATCGGGCCGGGGTGCATGACCACGGCATCGGGCGCGGCGCGTTCCAGCCGGTCAAGCGTCAGGCCGTAAAGGTGCCGATATTCGCGCGGGGAAGGGATGAAGCTGCCCTGCATGCGCTCGTTCTGGAGGCGCAGCATCATCACCACTTCGGCGCCGTCCAGCGCCTTGTCGAAATCGTGATAGGCGGTGACCTTCAGCTGTTCGATATCGGCCGGCATCAGCGCGGGCGGCGCGCAGACGCGCACGTCCGCGCCCAGCGTGGTCAGGCAATGGATGTTGGACCGGGCGACGCGGCTGTGCAGGATATCGCCGCAGATCGTCACCTTCAGGCCGTTGAATTCCTCACGCCCGCGCTTGCGCATGGCACGGCGAATGGTCAGCGCATCGAGCAGGCCCTGCGTCGGGTGTTCGTGCTGGCCGTCGCCGGCGTTGAGCACCGGGCAGTCCACCTTGTCGGCAATCAGCCGCACCGCGCCCGACGATCCGTGGCGGATGACCATGGCATCGGCGCGCATGGCGTTCAGCGTCAGCGCCGTATCGATCAGCGTTTCGCCCTTCTTCACGCTGGAGGTGGCGACCGCCATGTTGACCACGTCCGCGCCCAGCCGCTTTCCGGCGATCTCGAACGACAGCAGGGTGCGGGTGGAGTTTTCGAAAAAGGCGTTGATGATCGTCATGCCGCGCAGCGCCGATGCGCGCTTTTCCGGCTGGCGGTTGAGATCGACCCACTGTTCCGCCTCGTCCAGCAGGAACAGGATCTCGTGCGGGGCAAGGCCGGCAATGCCGAGCAGGTGGCGGTGCGGAAAGGCCAGTCTGCCGGCGGGATAGCGCGCGGTGTGATCGGCCGGACTGGTGCCATAGTCGCGCATGAACTGGCGCAGCTTTTCCGCCGTGCTGGCGCGCAGGTCACGCCCCTGGCGCAGCTGGGACACGAAGGGCTTGTCGCGCAGGGCAAGCTCTCCGAATCGTGTTTCCGAAAGGCCGTGCAAACGGCAGAAAGCCTCGATCTCGGCAAGCAGTTCGTCCATGGCTGCGGCCCATAAGTTGGATTTGGCCAACCGTAAAGGTGGGAAATGGCGAAATCCCCCGGCGGTGTCTGTCGCCCGCGCGCAGAGTTCCGATTGCCAAACCCCCGCCGGGCCTTATCTAGGGCAGCGAAACGGCTATCATTCGGGAACCACACAATGATTTTCGCACGCAAGCTCTGGCGCGTCCTCGTTGCGATCAAGGATGGGCTGGCCTTGCTGTTCCTGCTGCTGTTCTTCCTCGGCCTATACGCCGTCCTCTCGGGCCGTCCGACGGCGAGCCAGGTGCGCGATGGCGCGCTGTTGCTGAAGCTGGACGGCACCATCGTTGAAGAGCCGCAGGCGATCGATCCGATCAGCGCGCTGACCTCGGCCAGCCTGCCGGCTAAGGAATACCGCGCGCGGGACCTGGTGCGCGCCATCGATGCCGCCGCCGGCGACGAGCGGGTGAAGGCCGTGGTGCTTGACCTGTCGCGCTTTTCCGGGGGCGGTCTGGTCAACATGATGGAGGTGGCCGCCGCGCTTGACCGGGTGAAGGCGGCGAAGAAGCCGGTTCTGGTCCACGCCTTCGGCTATGCCGACGATGGCCTGATGCTCGCCGCCCACGCCAGCGAGGTCTGGGTCGACCCCATGGGCGGCGCCTTCGTCATGGGGCCGGGGGGAGAGAACCTCTATTACGCCGGGCTGCTCGAACGCTTCAAGGTCACCCCGCACGTCTATCGTGTTGGCACCTACAAGGATTTCGTCGAGCCTTACCTGCGCAACGATATGTCGCCAGAGGCGAAGGCCGCGCGCACCGCGCTCGTCTCGACGATTTTCGATCAGTGGAAGGCCGACGTCACAAAGGCGCGGCCGCAGATGAAGCTCGATCTGGCAACGAAGGACCCCGCCGCCTGGTATCGCGCCTCTGGCGGTGACGGGGCAGAGGCGGCAAAGGCCGCCGGCATGGTTGACCGGATCGGCGATAGTGTCGCCTTCGGCCGGCGCGTCGCGGAAATCGTGGGCAAGGATGAATTCGATACCAAGCCGGGCGCCTTCGCCCATTCCAACCTCAAGGCCTGGCTTGCCGCCAACCCGGAAAAGACCTCGGGCAAGGCGATCGGCGTCATCACCGTTGCCGGTGACATCATCGATGGCAAGGCCGGGCCGGGAACGGCGGGCGGCGACCGCATTGCTGACCTGCTCGACGCCAGTGAGGCGAAGGACATTGCCGCGCTGGTCGTTCGCATCGATTCGCCGGGCGGCACGGTCACCGCCTCGGAGCGCATCCGCCAGGCCATCGAACGCCAGAAGGCGCGCGGCATTCCCGTCGTGGTATCGATGGGCAATGTCACGGCGAGCGGCGGCTACTGGGTCGCCACCACGGGCAACCGCATCTTTGCCGAACCGGGCACGGTCACCGGTTCGATCGGCATTTTCGCGGTGATCACCAGCTTTGAAAAGGCGCTCGCCGAATATGGCGTCACCGCCGATGGCGTGCGCACCACGCCGCTGTCGGGCCAGCCCGACATGCTGGGCGGCTTCACGCCCGAACTCGATGGCATGCTACAGGCGAATATCGAGCGCGGTTACCAGCGCTTCATCGGCCTTGTCGCCAAGTCTCGCGGCAAGTCGCCCGAACAGGTGGATCAGGTTGCCCAGGGCCGCGTCTGGGATGGCGGCACCGCCCGGCAGCTGGGCCTTGTCGATGAATTCGGCGGACTGGACGATGCGCTGGCCTTTGCCGCCAAGCAGGCCAAACTGGACGATGGCGATTGGCATCCGCTGTTTCTGGGGGCCAGGGAAAAGCAGCCCGGATCGCTGCTCGAAGTCCTGCTCACCGGCGGGGACGACGATGAAGACGCATCACCCCCGCAGGGCGACCTGTTCGCCATGGTTGCCCAGCGCCAGCAGGCCATGCTCGCCCGCGCCGTGACCGATGCGCAGCGGCTGGTCTCCTCGCAGGGGATGCAGGCCTATTGCCTGGAATGCCCGGCGGCGCCGATGGGGCGGCGCATGCAAACTCAGCTCGCCAAATGGTGGTGGAGCTACGCTGCTAAGTGAAACCACAAAGAACCAGTGTTGCACCTCTATGAAAATCTGATAGCCATCAAAAAGACAGAGATTCTTCGATGGGGCACGAAGGATGTGGACTCGCCTTGGATTTTACATCTTGTTCGCCGTTGTGGCGGCGCCGATAGAGTCATGGCTGTATTTTTTGTATGGCTGGGGGTCGGCTAGTATTGAGCTCATGCATCACCCCTTTTCTGATGGGCTGATTTACGTCCTCTCACTACTGCTCTTTGCCGAAACAGTATTTAGAATACAGCACCACGATCATCTTATTGATAGGCATGTTGGCCTAAATATCATGAGGTTTTCTGCTTCCATATTCGCCATTGCCATTCTTGGAATTTATGGAATTGCCGAATGGAATAGAAAGCTTAGTGGGCTGCCGAAGGTGGATAAATCTTGGATAATTCAGGAGTTTTTGCTTTCATTGGCAATTCTTCACGCTGCTTTTAGTTTTTATATTATTGAGCGACACGGATTTGTGAATAAGAAGCGGCCGCGGAAACCATGAACGATACGCTCATTATCCTGATAACGATAGCGCTTTTTAGCGGAGCGATCTTGTTTGCTTGCGCTCTGTGCGTTGAAATTTTTCCCGATTCAAGAATTTCCAAAGTTGTCGCAGCGACCTTTGGCGGAAAGAATCGGTATAAAACAGTCTTTTCTGCAAATGACGTTATCTCGATGCATGACCTTGCGGGAATTGAAAAAAATATTTCGAACCTTCGCGAAGTCATCGTCATCAGCGCGCGTGTCGATGCGCCATCCAGGTCGCTCCATGATGCTGTTCTCGATAATTTTCAACAAGGCGCGTCCTACACATTTTACGTCTCGTCTAATGGTCATACGGATGAAGAGCTGAATCACTATCGGAACTGGTTTCAGGCAATCTTCGATTCTGCTGTTGGCATGGCTCCTGCTCAAGGTGAAAACTCGAAGATAAGGGACCTGCAGTTTGCCGAACTCTTTTCGGTCAGGCGTCTGGGCATCGAGTGGGCGACGGTGCCGTTCATCTTCTACATTTATGACGACGAGGAAAAAGGTAAAACAGTCTTTGCCGTCCGGGGTATGACTGAAGGTGTTGGCATTTCTAGCTATTATCAAGCGCTCGATTCCAAAGATGCTATGGCCATCATTGAATTGAGCGGAAGTGCTTCGACCAATGCGTTTGCGGGTCTTCAGGGCCAAGAAATCGCGTTTTCCGACAGTCTTTCGGATGAGGATGTCGCAAATCCGATTTCAAATGTCCTAATTGCAAATTTTGATAGGCGGTAACGAAGAATGACAACGGAAATCTGGGATCGGCCGACGAAGCTCTTTTGGCCTCTCGTTCTGGCCTACGTGACCTTCCAGCTCATTTCCGACGTAACGGCCGGAAAGGTAGTTCAGATCGGCCCTGCGGTCGTTTCTGTCAGCGCTCTTTATTTCCCCTTCACTTTTTTGATTTCCGATATTTTGACCGAAGTGTATGGTTTTGCGCGGGCACGCCGGGCTCTTTGGCTGGTCATGGCTGCCTCGATAGTCGCAGGTCTGGTCTATCAAGTCGTTGTGGCATTGCCGCCCGGACCGGGTTTCACTGCAAACGAGGCCTATGCGACAGTATTCGGCTCTGTGCCGCGAATTTTGCTCGGTGGATGGATCGCTGTTTTTGTTGGTGCCTATCTAAACGACTTAACGCTTTCTCGCATGAAGGTGATGACCGAAGGCAAGGCGTTGTGGATGCGGACAATTGGCTCAACAATAGTTGGGGAAGGTGCCAACACAGCTTTGTTCTACACGATTGGTCTCTACGGCATCATGCCCAACGATGTCCTTGTCCAAGCTATCCTTTGGGGCTGGCTGATCAAAGTTGCTGTTGAAGTCGTTCTGACGCCTTTGACTTATGCGGCGATAGCCAAAGTCAAAGCGGTGGAAGGACTGGACACATTCGATAGGAACGAAGGTTATTCTCCGTTCAGATTTTAGGGGCAAATGTGATCGGCGTGGCCCCGATCCGGTATCCCGCGTCAAAATGGGGTAGGCGGAGCCTTGGCCCACCTGCCCCTTGTTGCGAAGCTGGTTAGGGCCCTTGCCCTTTCGCGCATGACTCTCTAAGGGCCAGCGCCTGATTTTCGGCTTCGTTTTCCTAAGCGGGCGTGGCGGAACTGGTAGACGCGCTGGTTTTAGGTACCAGTATCGAAAGATGTGGGGGTTCGAGTCCCTTCGCCCGCACCAGTCCCGCCCATCGCAGGAACCGAGGCCAGTAGGCAGAATTTCGCGAGAAGGCTTGAACTGAAATGCAGATTGTCGAGACCACCAACGAAGGCTTGAAGCGGGCCTACACCATCACCATCACCGCCAAGTCGATTGCCGAGCGCGTCGAAGGCGAAGTGACGAAGATCGCCCCGCAGGTGCGCATGCCCGGTTTCCGCCCCGGCAAGGTGCCGGCCAACCTCGTCAAGAAGATGCACGGCGCGCAGCTCCACCAGGAAGCGCTCAACACCTCGATTCGCGAAGCGATGGACAAGCTGGTGGCAGACAACAAGCTGCGCCCCGCCATGCAGCCCGACGTTTCGCTCGGCGAAGGCTATGAAGAAGGCAAGGACGCCGAGCTGACCGTTTCGCTCGAAGTGCTGCCGACCATCGCCGCGCCGAACCTTGATGGCCTGAAGCTGGAAAAGCTGGTCGTTCCCGTTGCGGACGAAGCGGTTGAGGAAGCCGTGAAGGGCATCGCCGCCGGTGCCAAGAGCTTCGAAGACGCCAAGAAGGGCAAGAAGGCTGAAAACGGCGATCAGATCATCGTCGATTTCGTCGGCAAGCTCGACGGCGTGGAATTTGAAGGTGGCGCCGCTCAGGACGCCGCGATCGAACTCGGCGCGGGCCGCTTCATCCCCGGCTTCGAAGAGCAGCTGGTCGGCGTGAAGGAAGGCGACGAACGCACCATCACCGTAACCTTCCCGGCAGACTATCCGGCGGAAAACCTGAAGGGCAAGGACGCGCAGTTCGACGTCACCGTGAAGTCGGTAAAGGTCGCGGGTGAAACCAAGATCGACGACGATTTCGCCAAGAGCCTGGGCCTGGAAAGCCTGGAACTGCTGCAGAACCTGATGCGCGGCCAGCTTGAGCAGGAAACCGCCGGCCTGACCCGCACGCAGATGAAGCGCCAGCTTCTCGATCACCTTGCCGCCGGTCACGATTTCGACGTGCCGCCCTCGATGGTCGAAGCCGAATTCGAACAGATCTGGGCCCAGCTGACGCAGGAAGCGCAGAACGAACCCGATCCCGAAGCGGCGATGAAGGAAATCGAAGCCGAGAAGGAAGACTATCGCGGCATCGCCGTGCGCCGCGTGCGCCTCGGCCTGCTGCTGTCGGAAATCGGCCAGGCGAACGGCGTGGAAGTGACCGCGCAGGAAATGAACATGCTGATCCAGCAGGCGGCACAGCAGTACCGTCCGGAAGATCGCCAGCGTTTCGCCGAATACATCCAGAACGAACCGCTCGCCGCTGCCCAGCTGCGCGCGCCGCTCTATGAAGACAAGGTCGTCGACTTCCTGTTCGACAAGGCCGAAGTCACCGAACGCACCGTGACGAAGGACGAGCTGCAGGCCGCCCTGGAAGCGGAAGAAGGCGCGGTGGCCCCGGCCAAG